>NZ_RJVR01000007.1 GCF_003999195.1 Streptomyces soli | reverse complement strand
CCTCCGGGCCCTAACCGTGTCGTCCCCGCCCGCGCGGGGGTCGTTCCGCAGCGGAAGCCCTCACCGAGGTCTGCCGCGCGTCGTCCCCGCCCGCGCGGGGTCGTTCGTCCTCACCGGCCACGCCGTCCAACTCGCCCAGGTCGTCCCCGCCCGCGCGGGGTCGTTCGCCAGGGTTCGGAGCCGTGCAGGGCTTGGGCGAGTCGTCCCCGCCCGCGCGGTGGTCGTTCCCTGTGGAGAAGCGGTTTTCTACCTGTGCAGAGGTCGTCCCCGCCCGCGCGGGGGTCGTTCTGGTGCCGGTCACAGCCGCTCACCATCCGAGTCGTCCCCGCCCGCGCGGGGGTCGTTTCGCCTGCGATGTGCCCGTCACCGCGCTCGTTGCGTCGTCCCCGCCCGCGCGGGGGTCGTTCTTCCGCTCAGGGTGTCGCCCTTCTTGCCGACATGTCGTCCCCGCCCGCGCGGGGGTCGTTCGACGCGGGCCAGTCTCCCCAGCAGACTCATGTGGTCGTCCCCGCCCGCGCGGGGGTCGTTCGGTCATCCACCTGACCCGCGCGGAGATAGAAGAGTCGTCCCCGCCCGCGCGGGGGTCGTTCGACGTACGAGGTCGCCCCCGGCGACATTTACATGTCGTCCCCGCCCGCGCGGGGGTCGTTCCCCGGTTGGGTGGCCCGGCCGCCGGCGCACCCGGTCGTCCCCGCCCGCGCGGGGGTCGTTCGGGCCGTCAGGCGTCCCGTATGCCTTTCGAGGTGTCGTCCCCGCCCGCGCGGGGGTCGTTCGTCATGCCGCTCGTACTCCTCGTCGCCCTTGCCGTCGTCCCCGCCCGCGCGGGGGTCGTTCGGTGGCGGCAGAGTCTGCGGTGTCGCCGGTCGAGTCGTCCCGCCCGCGCGGGGGTCGTTCCTCGTCGTGGTTGTCGTTGCACCGGCTGGAGATGTCGTCCCCGCCCGCGCGGGGGTCGTTCGCCCCGGCGGTCCGCCGGGGAGGTCGCTACCGTGTCGTCCCCGCCCGCGCGGGGGTCGTTCGGTCAAGGGCGGCACCGGCCTGCGTAAGGGCGTGTCGTCCCCGCCCGCGCGGGGGTCGTTCGCAGCGTGAGGCCGCCGATCTGGAAGCCCTGCGTCGTCCCCGCCCGCGCGGGGGTCGTTCCCACCACTCGGTTTTGCTGATCTTCGCGCCCGAGTCGTCCCCGCCCGCGCGGGGGTCGTTCCGAAGCTGCGCCGTGCTGAAACGGTCGTCCCCGCCCGCGCGGGGGTCGTTCTCCGCACTACCGTCGTAGGCCGTGTCGATGTAGGTCGTCCCCGCCCGCGCGGGGGTCGTTCGCAGGCGCCGGCCCCGGTAGCCCTGCGCCCGTTGTCGTCCCCGCCCGCGCGGGGGTCGTTCTTCCATGCGAATGGAGCAGCCTCGTTCCTGTGTCGGCGGCGGCTGAATTCACCCGACGTCGACATTCCTGGGGGTCGTCCCGCCCGCGCGGGGGTCGTTCTTCGTGGGCGTAGATGCGGCAGATCGACTGCCCGTCGTCCCCGCCCGCGCGGGGGTCGTTCTTCCATGCGAATGGAGCAGCCTCGTTCCTGTGTCGGCGGCGGCTGAATTCACCCGACGTCGACATTCCTGGGGGTCGTCCCGCCCGCGCGGGGGTCGTTCTTCGTGGGCGTAGATGCGGCGGATCGACTGCGCGTCTTCCCCGCCCCTCGGGGGTCGTTCTCCGGTCGGCGGTAGGGACCTCGGCGTCTACACGTCGTCCCCGCCCGCGCGGGGTGTCAGCGTCGGGATTAGCTCCTGGACGGCCTTCGGCCTGCAGATCACCGCCATTGGCCACCGCCCCGCCCGGACCTGGAGCGGCTGAACTGCGTGACTATCTTCGAGGGAAGAGCAGCCCGCTGCCCTGGCGCCCTGGCCGCGTAGGCCCTCGCCGCTCGCTGGCCCGCGATCGACGCCCACGACCACGTGAGCAAGGCGGTCGTCAGCGCGTTCGCTCGCCTGCGGTCATTCCGGCCGGTGGTTGTACCTGTCCAGCGTTGCCTTGTTTGTGGAAGCGTCCTGAAAAACAAGCTCCCATGGGCCGGTGTTCACGTCCATCTCCTTGCCGAAGCCCACCCACTTGCCCACCAGGCGGCGGCCGGTCGGTTCGGCGAGCATCTGAACCGCGCCGTGGTAACGGGCGCCCCGGTAGTAGCTCTCTTCCGCCGTCTGCTCCACCCAGGTCCCCGTGATGACGTTGCCGTCCAGGGTGAGGTCCATCGTCAGCGCCGAGTCCGAGGAACCGGGCAAGCTGCGTACGGTGAGCCGGTAGCCGTGCTGAAGGATCACCACATGATGAAGCCCGGTAAACACCTCACCGCCCCGACCGGACGAGACGTACTCGTACCGCGAGAGCCATACGCCGGAGTAGTTGCCCCGGGTCGCCGGCTGCGCTGTCGGCATGCCATGGGCTGCGGCCATTCCGGTCGCGGCACTCTCCAGATCATGACCGCCTCTTCCGTCATCGGCTACACGGGCCTGCGGCACGGCCAGAGCGAAGCCCAGCACCTCTATAGGCAGGCCGGTGACGGCCTCCAGAGCCCGCGCGTAGGCCGGGCGGGGAGAAGTGGAGACGCCGGCTTCCCATCGCTGTACGAGCCGCTTCGAGGCGTCATTGGGCTCCCCTGTGTGCTGACCCGCCTCGCGAAGGGCGCGGGCGAAGTCGTCTTGCGACATGAGCAGGCCCATACGGGCCGCCCGGAGGGCGCTGTTCGGTGTGGCCATGTGAACTCCTCTGACAAAAGCCTGCGTTCCGGTCCTCTGAAGGCGACATTGACACCGAAATGACGCCCGTCATCGCGTCGTTCCGACGCCTCCAATGACATCACACAGGGCGACATTCCGGCGTCATTCTAGGTCTATGACGGATGCTCAGAAGAAAGAAAACACGCAGGGGTCGTACGGTAGTTCCCCGCCAGAGACCAAGCCGAAGCGCGGCGACGTCGTTCGCGACTCCGCGACGAACGCTCTGGGTGAGGTGATGGGACACGTCGGCCCGTGCTACCAACTACGAAGCCCAACGGGCGGTGGCAGAGAATGGGACGCGCGCCCGGAGGACCTCGCGCCCGCAGACACCGCCGAGCAACTGAGCGCCAAAGTCGCTGAGGCGAACCGGGTCAGCCGCAGGCGGGGATGCTGATGGGCCGCCGGACGATCATCAAAGTGGCTGAATGGACACTCAATGCCGAGACTGCCGAGGGTGCGCCTTTAGCGATCTTCTCGGCGGCGTGCATCGAGTGCGGCGCGGAGTCGGAGGCATCGGACAATGATCGATTGCCGGTGGAACTCTGGGCACTCAAGCACACGGGCCTCAACCCGACTCACCGCCAATACCAGCCCAAGGCCCTGAGCTTCTGGCGGGTCGATCCGGCCCCCGGCAACCCCTACCTCGAACAGGAAGCACGCGGGGGTGTACGCCGGTGAGACGGTTATCGGCCCTCGTCAGCCGCTTCGCGGGCCCACTGTTCATCATGGCCATATCCGCCTCCTGCGGATTCGTGATCGGCGTCGCACTGGCCACCCCGGTTCCCTGAAGCCCCCCGCCCCGGTCCGACGCCGACACGCGTCCTGGCCAGGGCGGCCCCGATGGCCCCGGCAGTTCGCATCTCCCCCATGCGGACGGCCGCGGCCTCTTCCTGACACGCGCGATACCAAGTGGCGCGCTGGAGGCACGCAGCCGGCGCATGGCGACCGGATAGTGCACGCTCAGCTCAGGAGGTGAGGACCCGATACCTTCTGGGAACTGAACAACGCCACCGCGTTCTTCCTGCTGCTCCCGGGCATGGTCCGTCCGAGGCAAGGACGGCGGCAGACCAGGCCTTTTTTTGGCGCGGACATGAGCCGCGTCGAGGACACCCCTGGACAGGTCGACCAGAGCCCGGTCAGCCGTGGCCGCCACCGACACCGCGCTGGCCTGCGGCTGCCGGGAGCGCCGCGGCCAGCCGTTCGTGCCGCGTGCCCTGTGGTGGTGCGTGGTCACCGGCCTGTGCGGGCAGGGGCATTCCATCCGGGCCGAGGCAAGGCCGACGCGGTGAGGACGCCGGCGAGGTAGTCGGCGATCGTGAACGGCACGCGCGGGTCTGCGGTGAAAGCGGCCGGTTCGATGGTGCGGGTCACCAGGAGGGGCACCACGTGCCAGGCGCGGTCGGTGCGGACGCCGCAGGCACGGGCGGCCGGCCCCGGATAGGCGGCGATCACCGCGACCTTGGCCAGGAGCCTTGCGCGGTGGTCGCCGAACCGGTCTAGGTGCTGGGCGACGTTGTGCGGGGCGATGGCGCCGTGCGGGTTCTTCGCCTCGATCACCCACAGCCTCCCCTGCTGCTCGTCGGCGACCAGCAGGTCGATCTCGCCGGTCAGGCCGGGGATGCCGAGCTGGGCGGCGGGCTGGGGTTCCAGTCCCGGGCAGTGCGGGAGGCCTGCGCTCTCGGCGATCGCCTTCAGATCGCGTTCGAGCTGGTCGTTGTGCTGCTGGCGGTGGTTGTCGAGGTGCTGGACGGCCTTCTCGGGGACGTCTGGGCGGGGCATGCGCCCCTCGGCGAGGTAGGCGGAATACAGCAGTTGGGCGGTGTGCACGAGCCAGGGCAAGATCAGGACCTGGCCGCCGTGGCCGATCAGCGGGTGGGTGGTGAGCCGAGTGCGGCGTTCAACCTCGGTGTAGGGGTGGTCGCGGCCATCGGCGGCGTTGCCCGGGTGCAGGAGGAGGCGTCCCACCGCGGCGCACAGGTCCTGCTCGGGCAGGCGGGACCAGTCCACGGCCTGGACGACGAGTTCGGTCTCGGTGGTGGTCGCGGTGCCGTCGAGGCCGGCAGGCCAGTCGGCGGCGGTTCCCAGGACGGCGGCCAGCGCGTCCAGGCCGCAGCCCCATTGCTCGTGGAGCACCTGGTCGGCGTGGGCCAGGTGGCTGCCGGGCGCCGGGTCGAGCGTGGCGAACGGGATGGGAGTACGGCCACGGTGGTGCAGCGCGAACAGCTCCTCGGGACCGAGGCGCTTGCGGACGGTGTCGCGCGCCCGGCCGATCCAGTGCTCTTCCTGGGCGCGTCGGTAGGCGTCCTGGTCGAACCCGGTGTGGGTGCCTGCGCCGGACGGTCCTGGGGCGGCCTGGCTGGGTGCGGAGGTATCGGTGACGAGGAACAGGCCGCTGTCGTGGACCTCCAGGTGGAGGTCGTGCAGGCGTTTGCTGCTGGCGACTGCGGTGAGGCCGCTGCGCAGCACCAGTTCGGCAAGGGCGAGGAGTTCGGCGACGGCCAGGACGTCGGCCGGCCGTTCGCCGGTCGGCGGAGTGGCGATCGCCTGCTGCACGAGAAGTTGCAGCGCGGTGGTGGCCGCCGCGCCGTCGCTCTCGCGGTGCACGGCCTCCTCCACCCAGTTCGCGGCCCACGGTGCGGCGAGGTTCACCGCGGCCTCCTGCCGGCCGCGGGCCCGCACGGCGAGCGCGGCGTTGAGATGCCGGGTCAACTCCACGGTGAGACTGGGATGATGGGCGCATATCTGCTCGCGCAGCTCCCTCTCCAGGGCGTGCAGGAGCTGCTCGGCCGGCCCGCCCCTCCGCAGCGCCTCCGGGCCGGCGAAGACGCCTGCCGGGACGCGGGCGCGGCGGACGGCCGCAGTCGCGGTGCGCAGCGCCCGGGCGTGGACGTGGACCGAGCGAGGCACTGTGTAGGGGGGTGCGGGCGGGGGCTGGGCGTCGGCGGCGGCGTGCCACGTCAGCACGGGGCCGGCCGCGTCCCACGCGTCGGTGAACGCGTCGGCTGTGACGAGGTCGCCGGCGCCGCGGGCGGTGCGGATGTGGGCTGCGCAGTGGTGCAGCAGCGTGCCGAGAATCTGGTGGCCGTCGTCGGCGAAGCGGGCCAGGAACGGCGGGTCCAGCTCGATGCTGATCTTCGCCTGCTCGGGGTCCATGCCGACGTGAAGAGCCAGGGCTTCGGGAGGTGTCCGGCCGTCGGCCGTCGGCAGGGGCCGGCGGGGTTGGGCGGTTTCGGTCAGGTGCAGTAGCCATGCCGCGCCGTCGGGCAGGGTGAAGTGCTCGGTCAGCAGCCAGTGGCCGCTCAGGGTCGCGCGGACGGCGTCGGCGAGCGTGGCCAGGGCCGCTGTATCCAGCATGGCTCCCTCGCTGGCCATGGCCGGAGTGACCAGGACAGCCAGCGGAGGGCTGGTGCTCACGCAGACGATCATTGGCCCGGCGCCGCCACTGGCTCCGTCGCCGGGGTGGGACAGGTCCGCCCACGCGCCTGCCTCAGTACCTGTGTCGGGTGCGGTCAAGCGGGCGATGCGCCAGACCAGCGACGTCGGCAGGCCGGCGGCGGCCAGGACATCGTCGACGCCGGCCCACGCCGCGGCCCGGTCCCAAGACAGGTCGCTGCCGTACGGCGGGGTCAGGACGACGTCGCCCGGGCCGCCGGGCGGCAGCAGCGTGCCCGCGCCGTGCCAGGCCGTCCAGGCGTCGAACACGTCGTAGTACGCGACCGCTTCGGCGCCCGGATGCTGGGTCATCTCCAGCACCCAGCAGGCCACGGTCGTCAGATCGCCGCCGGCGTCGGCGAGGATCTCGGCCAGCTCCTCGACGTGCAGGTAGAGGGTGTCGGTGATCACCTCACGGCTCAGCGTGCGCGGGCCGCCGTAGACCACCAGCCGTCCCGCGCCGTGGGGCGCGGTCCGGGCGAGGTCGGCGCGGGCGCGTTCGATGAGGCCGGGCAGCACTCTGTCGGCCAGCGAGGCCACCACGGCGATCTCCAGCCGGTGCGAGGTCGAGCGGATCCGGGACACCTGCTCCAGGTTCTGCGGCAGGTCGGGGATGCCCAGCAGCTGTGCGACGCGGCCGGCGGTGTCTTGCCGCAGGGTCTCCTCGACGCCCGGTTCACCGGAGACCTCGGCCAGCAGGGTGTCGACGGCAGCCGCGAGGCTGTCCAGTACCGCCGAGGCGGGTACCGGCACGGAGCGGCCGTGCGCGGTCACGGCCAGGACCGGGCCGAGGAGCGGGGCGTGCGGGGCGTAGCGCAGCGGCAGGGAGCGGATGTCCGCGCTCAGGTACGCCAGCGCCTTCGCTGAGCGCCCCGCGTCCGGGCCGGCCGGGGCGAGGTGGTCGAGGCCGAGTGCGTCGGCTGCCGCGACCTCGGCACCGGTGACCGCGCGGAAGACCTCCCCCTCCTCATGGTCCTCCGGGTCGGCGGGCCAGACCGATCCAAGGCGGGATACGGTGTGGTCGGTGTGGCGCAGTGCGAGCTCGATGAGGTCGCTGAGGGTGAAGCCGGCCTTGTGCACAAGCCGTTCGTCGACGGCGCGGGCGACGCCCTGCAGGCTCCTCAGGAAGACCAGCGGGTGGTCGAGTTCGCCGGGATGCACCAGCCACCGGTGGCCTCGATGTTCGAAGCGCACGCCGGCGCGCGGGTCGTTCGGTGCCCGCTCGGTCAGCACCCCGCGGCCGGGCGCCGCGTCCAGCAGTGCCTGTACCAGCGCGGGCAGGTCGTCGGCCCCGGCGGCCCGGCCCGGCCGCCGGGGGGTGCGCAGGACCCTCGTCCACGCCAGCAGAAGGTGGTCGTGGAAGCGGGCGCAACCAGGCGAGTCAAGTGCCGCGCGCAGCAGCACCAGCAGGGAGTCGGTGGAAAGCCCTTCCAGGGCCCGGTCTATCGTCCGCCACCGGACCCGCCGCAACTGCGCGGAGGTGGGCTGCGCAGTCGCTGCCGTCATCAGATCGCCTTCTCCTGCCGAGGTACTGAGCACACAGCCTGACAGCCCCAAACCGGCCGTGCACCGGCCTTTTCGACAGGGGCGCCGGCGTACGACGCAACCGCGAGCGGGCAGTGACAGGACGCGGGCGGGGAGCACGGTGGCCAAGTGTTCGGCAACAGCCAGTGTGCCGAAATTCGCCTCCGCTCGCCGGCCTGGGCGTGGGAGGCTGGTCGGCTGGCCTCGTGTGTAGACACGTAGTTAAAGGGCTGGACATGCAGGGGCCGAGTGCGACGAAGCTGCTGGACTCGCGTGGCCGGCGTCGGTCGCCGACGTACTCGGCGCGGCGGAGGCCTGACCGGGCGGGAGATCGACCAACTGCTCGCCCGGCCGCGGGTAAGCAGTTGGCAGAGGGTTCCTCGAAGCGGGACCGGCTCGCGCGCTACTGGTTCCGGAGTGGAGTGGGATCGTAAAGGAGCTGGTAGGTGTCGACGCCGCCAGCGGGACGGGTGCGGTAGACAGTGATGGCTGGGAGGAACTGCTCCTTCACCCGCCGGATGCGCAGGCGCTCATCCTCTTCGATGTCGCTGATCCAGTCCTCGATATGGCGGGGAAGTTTGAACGTCAGCTGGTAGCCCTCGTCCTCGTCGGCGTCCCAAGGGGAGGCTGACCACTCGGCGTTCGCGTGGTGGCCGTTGCGGCGCAGGCGAATCGTGTGAGTCGGCGTGGCCGTGGTGTAGGCGAGGAACCGGTGGGCGTCTGTGGTCGCCATGGGGAGGATGAACGGTGCGGCGGGGAAGCCGAGGAGTAACTCTGCCTGGCTGTTGGCCATCAGAGATCGTGCGAACTGCCTCAGCAGTGCTTCGATGTCGTCCGAGAGTTCGTGTTCGCCGCCAGGCCAGTCTGCTGTCCGTAGATGCATGCGTAGCACCGAGCGGAGGTCAGCGATGCGGAGCTCGACAGTCCCCTGTGGACCGGTGATCTCTTTAGCGACATCGCGCACGGCCGTGCGCAGCCAGTGAAAGGAGGGGCCAGAAAGGTCCACGAGGGAGATCTGATGGGCCAAAGCGTAGCGCTGGGCGTCGGAGGTGAATCCGCTGGCCGAGAAGAGCGCGTAGACGTAATGGAATCGGCGTCGCGGGCGCCCTCGGTGGATGGGATCGGTTGCTGAGCGGCGCCGGGTTGGGATTGTGAGGGTGAAGTTCTGGTTGACGTCGTGAATGACGCCGTGGGCGTTGCGGACGGTCGCAAGGCCGATCTTGCCCGTGGTGAACTTGGATTCCAAGAACATGCGCACTGGTAAGGAGAAGGCGGGGGTGAACGTGAACTCGCCCAGGACGTCAACTTGGTGGTGGGACCCACGTCCGCGCACGCGCAGTGAGCCGTCGCGAGAGGTGGTCAGTTCGTCTGGATCATCTTTGACGCTGTTGAGGAGCCGGTAGCCACTGTTGCGCAGCAGCCAAGCGAGGGCTTCTTCGAGCAGGTAGCCCTGCAGCGTGGTGCGGAACAAAATTCCCCCAGGGATGATAGTGCGGTCGAGGCGGCAACCAGTGAAGCGCCGTGCTGAGGATGGCTCCACCGAGGTCCTGGCGACGGGCCGCCCTACGGAGCCGGAGACTCAGCGGGGCAGGAATGGGCTCGGCGCGCCATGCCAAGAGATGGTGAGGGCGTCGCGGGCGCGGGTGGCGGCGACGAAGAGGAGAGCCCGGGATTTGCGCAGCTCGCGGTGGTAGCGCGGGGGGCCTCTTCGCGGTATTTGCCGATGACCACCCGGTTCGTACCGACCACCGTCCGAGCGATCAGCGCCTCCTTCTCAAGACGCGCCCGCGCCACCGGATCCAGCCGGTCGTCCCGGATCAGCTTCACAGCCACCGGGTCCCCAGCATGCGAGTACGCCAAAAAGACCTCGCCCATCCCACCGGAACCCAGCTCACCAGCCACCGTGTACCGGCCAATCCGCACAGGCACCCCGCTCATGAACGCCTCCCCCACATGCCCTCGCGGCCGCACACTTCACGCGCCCCACACAACTCGAAATCGCCAGACTAGGCGACCAGGGAGACCAGGTGAAACCCGGCCGTCACTCTTCAACCGCACGCTGCCGGGCGCCCCGCCAGTGGCACTGTGTCCTCTGCCGCCAAGAACGGCCGCGCTCTATCTCGCCTCGCGGGTCGCCGCACGTGGCCCATCGCCCCTCGGGCAGGCGGTCCCCAAAAAGACCGTCTGGGCGCAGATCGATCCGAAGGGCCGTAGCCAACGGACACGCGGTGGGCGGAGCCAGGCCCCCCTCACACGACGGGCACAACCTCTTTGGCCAACCCCACACGCCGGGGTGCCTCGGGCTTGAGCGGGCGCTGACGGTCGTGCACGGTCAGCGCCGCGCGCTGACGGGCCAAGACGGGACGGATCCCGGCACCGAGCTCCGACGCCCTGCCGGCCTCGCCGGCAGGGGCGGCAGCGACGGCGAGTTCGATCGCCAACCGCGTCTTCTCCCTCTCCCGTGAGTAGCGGACTCCGGACACGGTGATGCGGTTCAACACCCGCATCCAGGTGGTCATGTCACCGGCGTGCTCGATCCGCGTGAGGGAGGAGAAGAACCATTCCCTCTTGCTCGCGCCGACGAACAGCACGCGCTGACTGGTGACCATCACGGAGCCAGGATTTACGCCACTGGTGATCGTCCCCTGTGCGTTGCGCTGCACCAGCTCGCCGGTCGTGGACCACCGGATGACTTCACCCCGCTGCCGCTTACCCAAGACCTCGGGCCACCGACCGTCACCCCACTCGGTCTCGCCGAATTCCTCGGCGAATTCGACGAGGTCGACAAGCTGCTTTCGCTGGCACTGCCACTCCTTCGCCCGCCTCTCGTACTCGCGCAGCGCCTTCTCGTACGCCTCGGCCTCCTGGCGTTCTTGTTCTGCGTGCTCGCGCTGCGCGTGTTCCTCCTCGCGCCGGGCCCGGCTTGCCTCCGGGTCGGACCGGGAACGGTTGCGAAACATCACCAGGGCGGTGAACAGTGCGAGCACGAGAAGCAGGATCAGCAGGAAGACGACCCACTCTCCAGTCGTCCACTGGTCGTCGATCGTGAGACGGAGCTTCTCGTTCACCGCATTCCCATAGGCGTCCTTCGCGATAACGGTCACGATGTAGTCGCCGGAGGCGAGTTCCCTGGTCAACGAGATGGGTTTGGACCCAGCGGTGTACGTGGGGAAGCCTTGTCCGGAGGTAGTCCCGTAGGAGACCGTCACCTTGGCGCCACGCTCGGCGTTGACAGTCAGCGCGAGCGTTCCGTGGGCCGCGTGCTCCGCATTCGCGGCGATCCTGAGCACAGGCCCAGTGGTGTCCACGATGATCCGGCGGCCGATCGTGCGGCCGGTGCGGCCGTAAGCATCGGTCACCTCGACGACCGGCGCCGGGTAGACACCGTCGGCCAGCCGAAGGCCGACCACAGCCGCCCCTTGCTTGTCCGCGGTGAAAGTCTCGCGCACCTCGTCACCCACGACGAAGGTTCCTCTGCTGTGGGGCGGCGCAGTAATCGTGTAGGCCAGCCGGGCGACGCCCGGTTTGCCGTCCGAAGCCAGCGCGGGGGTCAGCTTGTCCAAACTGACCTTGAATCTCCGCGTCTTCCGACGCACATTGCCAGCCGCGTCTGTGACGGCGAGACGGGCAGTGTGGTCGCCATTCGGAAGCGTGAGGCCGAGACCGGGTTTGTTGCCGTCCTCGTCCAGGAAGCCGGAGAGACGTTCCTTGCGGCCGTCGATTGTCAGCGCGTACTCAGCGTCCGCCTCGGACTCGATCGCCACAGGCGTGATGGCGGTCGCGGCGTCGGGCTTACCAAAGGAGAAGAGCCCGACCTCGGGCGCGTGCGCGTCCACCTCCACCGTAATCCCGGCTGACTCCTCACTCTCATTGCCAGCGGCGTCGGTCGCTGTGACGGTGTAGGTGTGCGATCCGTCGGCGACCTTGAAGGTCATCGTCTGACTGCCGCCCGTCGCTGTGGACCTGGCGACGAGATGGCCGTCGCCGGTCTCGGTGACCTCGATCCGTGACCCTCGCTCCGCGGTGACAGTCAGGCTGACCCTGCCGCCCGCTCCCGCCTCGGCCTCCGGCTTGCCGACCGTCGGCCGCCGCGGCGCGGTGGTGTCCGCCTCCGGCACGGCACCGGCGCCGCCGTAGCCGGGGCATTCGTCGAAGTAACCGAGATCCCCGCATACATAGGAGCCCGTGTCGGAAGGACACGAGTGCCAGCGGTGACAGCCGTCACGGTGCGCCTGGGCCGGCACCGGGAACAGCGCCAGGAGCAACAGACTCACGACGAGGACGGCTCCCGCGCGCGGGAGCCTGCCTCTGCACATGATCAACAGAGACGCAACACGCATGTACCCCACCCCATGGTTCCCCCCACCCAGCAGCTCGAAAATCGTGCCGGGCCAACATTCCTGACCTGCTCACCTTGCGGATGAACAGAGCGTTGAGGATAGGGCACAGACCCCCATCTGGTATCAGCCGTCGAGCAAATTACCGACCGACTGAACCGTTGGAGCACCCGCGCTTGCCCCCCTCGGAGCGACAACGACGGCCAGATACCGGAACTCGCCGCAGGCACCACCTTGCTGGGAGTAAGGCTGCCAGTCCATCCGATACGAGTCGTGCAAAGTACGGGTGTTGGGCTCGTAGCCCTCCGCTCCCCGCAGCAGCGTCCCCGTGAGGGTCCGTCCCTCGTGGACGCGGAACTCGTGGTCGCGCGTCCGCTTCGCCCGCGGCCCCGGCTCCTCCCACAGCGACGATTCGTTCGTCACGATCAGCGCTAGGCCGTTCTGGTCTGGCCAGTCACAGAACCTTTCCAGCCGTTCGACGTCGGACACAAAGGACAGCCGGGCCAGGTCCGTGGCCGAGTGCGACCTGAGGGCGTACGTCTCCCCCAGCGGTCCCACCACCCCGTTCCAAGCCCGAGTCCGGTACTTGACTCGATGGCGGTACGCAGAGAAGGGCCGACGCAGAGCAAATCCAACCGCTCGATCCTGTTGGACACATGTTGGCGGACCTCCAGCCGGGCGCCTACGGCGGGCGCCATGTCCCATAGGACACGCGCGAAGGCGTGCTGCAGATCAGCCTCGGAATGGAACACGGGCCGGTCATGCCGCAGCCGGGCCATGACGTCAACGAGCGGCACCTCGCCGGCGATAAGCGAACCTTCGTCCGCGCCCGCTGTGGCGGTCATGCCTCCCCCCACGAAGACCTGTCCGCGTGTGGCACCGCGATATGAACGTGACTGCCCACAGTCGATTCCCCCCACTTGCCGTTTCCGAGGCCACCACCGATCACAGCAAGTCTGGCCTGCAGATGACCCGGTCAGGGTAGACGTTCGCCGTCTGGGACAGTTTGTACGATCCGTCGGTAGCGTCCTTGGGGAGATTCGGGGAGCTGGTGCTGCGCACGACGCAGCTCGACGCGACCCGGGTGACGTACCGGACGGAGGTCACGGGCCTGGGGGCTGACGCCGGACCGGAGATCGGGCCCGGGATCACCGGGGACTGGCCGGAGACAATGGCGGCGCTGGTCCGGCTGGCGACGCCGGTTCGGGGCTGATGGCTTGAGCCTCGGGAGAGCCCCGGTTTTCTGCTGGTTCACGCCTCTGCAGTTCGTACTGCTGGCCTACGGGTAGTCGCGCCCAGCAGGCGGGTAGGACGTGAAGATGACGTCCAGTGGTACTGCGCGCTGGAGGCCAAGGGGCTGGTCGAGCGCGCGGTGGATCCCCCGCGCCAAGCGAGCTGCGGGTCATTTCCTGCGCGCGCGGAGCTGTCGCTGGGGGGCCGTCGAGGTGGTCGGGGGCGCTTCGATGGCCTTCTCGTCCGTCTTCGTGTTCGGCAACTCGCTGCGGTTCGCCCACCAGGCCGGGCCTGGGAGCTGGATGCGACTCCCGGGATCCGCCACGTTCCGCGGCCACGGGTGACCCATGGGGCGGCGTCGGCGGCAGCACCCAGGCCTACCAGCACCACCGTCGTGTGGTCCAACCACTGTCACGGGTCCAGGTGCCAAGGGTCCCGCGTCCGGGGCGAGTACGACGGCTCGAGCGGTGACGTCGCGGCCGATGGTGGCTGCGGTCCGATCTCCACTGATGCACCTGGAGATGTAGGGATTGTCCTACCGTGTGGATAGTCTGTGCGCGTGTACGACATGACGGATCCGGTCGCTGCTCGTCGTGCGGCGATCGCCGCTGAGAAGCAGCGTCTGGCACGTGCCCGCGAACGGCGGCAAAGCCAGGGCCCCTCTGGGGTAAGCGGTTTTGCGCAGCGCAAGTGGCGTTGGCTCGGAGTCGGTGGGAGCGAGGCCGTCGAGGCGGTGCTCGCGATGCTGGCGGAGATCACCCCGGCACCGTCGCTGCCCGAGGATCAGCGGACGGTGCTCGTCCAGGCACTTGAGGGCGCTCCGGACCGCGAGGTGTTGCTCCCTGCGGTCCGGGCCGGGCTGGGTACTTTGCCGCCCGGCTCCGTGCTCACTCACCTGCGGAGCCTGTGGTCCGCCGGGGTGCGCTGGCTCAACGAGCCAGGGCTGGAACGGTGCCGGGTGCTCTGCTCGACCGCCCCGGGGCTGGAGCTCATCAGCAAGCGCTCACGCGCGGTCTCGGGTGGTCCCGCCTTCTCCTTGTTTGCCACCGCCGCCACCCGCGGTGCGATACCCGTGCCCAACCGATTCCTCAACGAACTTCTTGCCTGGGCCCCGCTGTCCGTCATCGACGATCTGGTCGAACACGGCGGCCTGTTGCCCGAGGACGAACCGTGGCAGGCGCGCGACGAGGCGGAGGGGCTGTATCTGCGAGCCCGCCTCGGCCCGGCGACGGTCACTCGGGAGGAAGCCGAGCTCCTCGGATGGGATTCCTACCTTCGCCGGCGGGCCTTCCTGGCCGGTGAGACGCTGCTGCGGCAGGAACCCGAGGACGTCTGGGATCTGCTGTACGACGTGGTCATGGATGGTGATGTGTCGGCCGTCGATGCGCTGGACGCCGTCCTTCCCCGGGCGCAGCAGATCGAGCTGCGCAACCTCAAGTCGGGTTCGCTGTCGGGCCAGTGGCCGGTGGAGATGACCGAGGACCGTGGACTGTGGCTGCTGATGGCCGCCTTGTGGCAGCCGCAGGAGCTCATCGATGCCGGGCGGAGTCCGTTTTACGCGCTCGTGGCTGTCAACCGGGCGTATGACCTTGTGAAGTCGGGTGAGGCGGAGGCCGCAGCCCGGCAGGCACGGTCCTTCACGCGTGGCGGGACCGGCCGGAGCGTGCCCGCTGGCCTGGTTCCCGAGGCGTATGCCATCGCCGCGTACGCGGCCGCGGTGAGCGGTGACCTCGAAACGGCGGAGGAGCACGCCGGCAAGTCCGCCGAAAGGGGCGGGGACATCGCCGAGCGCAACCTCGCGCTCGTCCGTGCCTGGCGGGCCACCACCAGGAACAACCGCGGCCCGGTCACCAACCCGTTTCTCGAACTCGGGCTGGATCATGGTGTCGGCGGCTGGGAGGAGCGCTGCCGGGAGATCTTCAGGCAGCGCGAGGGCGACCCGGTCGCCCAGGCGCGGCTGAACCGGGCCGAGGACCGTATCCGTGACGCCCTCCGGGGCGATGCGGGCTGGGACGTGTTCTTCCAGCTTCCGCTTGACCGCTCCCGGTACGTCATGCCTTCCGCGGTGCCACGGCAGCTGGTGCCGCCCCTTCAGGCTGTGCCCCGTCGCACCTCGTTGACGAGCGGGGCCGACCTGGAAGCCATTCGCGCCCGGGCCGCCGTGGAACTTCTCGACGACTTCCGGAGCACCGCCCCCCACCTCGACCGTCACGGCCCCACCCGGTGACAGTGCCGACGCCCCGACCCATCGCAGGAATCGAACAAGGCAGAGCCCCGATGAGCCCGGAAAAGAAGACGTCCGCAAAGCGCCGCCAGAAGGTTGCGAAGAGCTTGCGGCCCCACCGGCCGTGCCCGCAGTGCGGCCAGATACAGCCTGGCGCGAAAGACAACGCCGCGCCGCACAAGCCCGGGGGCCTGAAGCATCGCAGGGCGCACCGGCTGGAGGTGGCGGCAATGCCCGTCGCGGAATCTCCTGCGCAGTCCGCGAGGCCCGAACCCATCGACGCGCTGACGGTCATCAAGGGTGTCGTGGAACGGATAACGAAAGCTGTGGAAAGCACCGGCGTCGGCGAGGTCCCCCCGGCTGCCGCCCTGAACGCCGCGGTGCGCAAGGCCGTACTGGAGGAGTTCCGCACCCGTGCCCAGTTCGCGGGGCGGCTCGCCGAGATCGACGCGCTGCTGTGGTCCCAGGCGGCCCACGGCGGCGACACGGTCGGCGGTGCGATGACGGCGCACCTGGGCGAGTTGCTGCTGCTCAGGGTGACGGAGCCCGAGGAGAACGACCGGTTCGTGGTGACCGAGGGCGAGGGCGAGTTCTTCGAGCTGCTACGTCCGGCCTATGTGGATGAGTTGACAGGAAAGGTCATTCTCGCGGGGCAGCTGCGGCGTGTGCCGGGGCCCGTGGGTGTGGCCGCGGGGGAGGAAGCATGACAGCGGCCGGTATCGACTTCGGCACCACCAACTCGGTGGCGGCCCAGTGGAATGGCGAGTATGTCGAAGTTCTGGAGATCGGTGGGCAGGGGCTGGACGCGGACTGGCGTCGGCCGGGCTTTGAGCTGCTCTATCCGTCGGTCGTGGGCACCAGCTCCCTGCGGTCGGGTCCCCTGTTCGGCTGGGAGGCGAAGCTCCGCTCGGAGAACGCCATCGAGGCGTGCAAGCGGATGCTGCGTGAAGAGCCCTTCGTGACCCTGGGCGGTCAGAGGTTCGCCGCGACCACCGCCGCAGCCGGGGTCTTCCGCGCCATGGCGGGTGCGGCGGAGGAGGAGGCCGCGACCGAGATCCGCGAGGCCGTGATCACGGTGCCCGCCAACGCGACCGGGGCGGCCCGCTTCCGTACGCGTGAGGCTGCTCGGGCCGCCCGCATCACGGTCCGGACGCTGCTCAACGAGCCGACGGCCGCGGCGATTGCCTACGCGCACGAGATGGAGGTCGACGGCGAGTTCCTGGTCTTCGACTGGGGTGGTGGCACGATGGACGCCACGCTCCTGCTGCACGACGAGGGCTTCTTCGACGAGAAGGCGAGCCGGGGCGTCAACCGTCTCGGTGGGCTGGAGCTCGACGCCCGGCTGCGGCGCATGGTCCTCGACCGGGCTCCCGCGCGGCGCCGGTGGAGCGAGTCCGAGGAGCGTCAGTTCAACCTGGACATCGAGCGCGGCAAGATCCTGCTCTCGCAGCAGGAGTCGGTCCGTGTCGTCACACCGGACGCCCTCGCCGTCGAAATCGGCCAGCAGGAGTTCTCCGAGGCGATCCAGGACCTGATCAGCCGTGCACTCGATCCGGTCGAGGAATGCCTGGAGCAGGCCCGGATCAACTCCAAGGATCTCACCGCGGTGCTGATGATCGGCGGCAGCAGCCAGATCCCGGCGGTGCGGACCGCGGTGTCGGAGGCGCTCGACTGCGAACTCGTGGACACCGCGATGTGCAACCCGATGACCGCCGTCGCCGAGGGGGCCGCGATCACTGCCGCGGCCATGGAAGGCGAGCTGAAGAGCATCATCTGAGTGGTCAACACCCACGCACTGGGCACAGTGACCACCAATCGGGACGGCAAGCGCGATTTCAGCGCCCTCATCGACCGGAACCAGCGGCTGCCCCAGCAGCGGGTCAAGTCGTACCAGCCCACCGGGGACGAGGTGTCACAACTGACAGTGATGATGTTCGTGGTGACGCTGCTGGCGGGTCTGACCCACCAACTGACTGACGTCTCGACTGTCCTGTTTCGGATTTGTCGGCCCGC
>NZ_RJVR01000270.1 GCF_003999195.1 Streptomyces soli | reverse complement strand
TCTGACCCCAGAAGTCGAACGCTTCCGGCGGCGTGAGTGCTCACCTGCTGGCGGCTACGGCACCGAGTCTGACCGACCCGGCAGCTCCCATTAGGCGGGTCAGACCTCCAGGTCGGCCTCGACGCGCTTGAGCTGGTGGCGGGCCATCGCCAGGTTCGCGCGGCCCTTGTCCAGTACGACGTACAGGAACAGGCCGCCGCCCGAGCGCCCGGCCAGCAGCCGGATCATGTGGTATTGGGTGCCGAGCGAGATGAGGATGTCCTCGATGCTCTCCTTGAGGTTGAGCATCTCCATCGTGCGCATCTTGGCGCGGACGACGTCGGTGTTGCCGGCGGCCGCGACGGTCAGGTCGAGGTCCTTGGAACCGCCAAGGGTGCCCAGGGCCATGCCGCTGCCGTAGTCCACGAGAGCGACGCCCAGGACGCCCTCGATCGACGTCATTATTTCCTTCAGCGCGGTCTCGGTGTTGGCCATGACGGTCTCGCTTCCTTGTCTTTGAGTTCTCTGACGTGACGAATGCCCGGCACCCGTGGCGGCGTGGCCGCGTCCGGTGCCCGACGACTTGTCGGCTGATGAAGGTGGTCGTACGGTCATTTGCGCTCCTGCCGTTGGAGCGCGACCTCGACGAGATCCTCGATCCGTCGACTGGTTTGGCGGGCCTCCAGGTGCAGCCGGCCCACGTTGGAGTCGGGGCCCGCCACGAGGGCGAGGGCCATGGCGGTGCCCGCGGCGTACGCCGCGACGTATCCGGTGTCCCCCCGGACGAGCAGTTCCCGGAAGCCGCCCCGTTCGGTGGCCTCGGTGATCCGGGCCGCAACGCCCAGGGCCGCCGCCGTGAGCGCGGCGACTCCCTCCGGTTCCGGCCCGCTGAGGTCGTGCGCGACGACCAGGCCGTCGACGCTGGCGACGAGCCCGCCCGTCAGGTGCGGCACCCTGGCCCGCAGACTCCGCAGTTCCGCCAGCACATCGGCTTCGAGTTCCACAAGCTGTCTCCTTCCAGCGAGTTGCCGCAGAGCCTTCCTCCACGGTCGGTCAGCAGGCACCGTGCGGGTGGGCAGAACGCTCACAGGCGGGCCTCCAGGGCGGCACGAACTCGGAGCAACAGGGTGACTGACGGATCTGCGGACGACGCTGGGTGCGGGCCACCGGGGACGGGAGGGCTTACGGAGGGGGGAGCTTCTGCCCGGGCCGGGGTGGCGATCCGGCCGGCGGCGGCCAGCCGCCGTACGTCCAGCAGGGTCGCGAAGGCGGAGCGACCCAGGTGCCACGCGATCTGGACCGGCGTGCGGCTGCAGTCGGCCGCCGCGAGCACCGCCAGTTGACCCGGGGTGGGGCCTCGGACTCGGTCACCGCGGAACTCGTCCCCCGGGCGGGGGACGACGGGCCCGGCATCGGTGTCGTCCCACGGCCAGGCACGTTCCAGCTGGGCCCGGCGGCGCTGTGCCTCCCGGGCCACGCGCCCCGCCGGGACCGGCGGGGAGATGGGGCCGAGCCGGGAGGTGACGCCCGGCTGAAACCCCTCGGGCTCCGAGTCGGGCAGCAGGCTGAAGTAGGCGGCGTCGAAGAGCGCGAGCAGGTGGCACAGCTCCAGTTCGCCACGGGCCAGGCGGCCGCTGTCGACCAGGTGCGGGCCGACCCCGTGCTCGGCGCCCGCGGTGGTGATTGCCTCGCGCCACTGGTCCGGCGAGAGCCGGCCGCAGGCCATGAGTCGTACCCCCAGGTCAGGGGCGCACGGGCTCTCGGCGTGCACGACCGCCCCGTCGCGCAGATAGACCGCGCCCGCCGACCCGTACAGGGCCCCGCTGGCCCCCGCCTCCGCGAGCTGGGCGAGCGCGGCGGTGAAGGCGTACGCCCCGAGCCCGCGGGAGCGGCCGGTGCCTGGCGGCGGGGCACCGTGGGCCTGCGTACGGCGTGGCAGGGACCGTACGGCGAGTGAGGGCAGGACGGCCTCGGTGCTGTTCATACGAGCATCATTCGGTCGGCGATGGACTGCAGGCCGAGCCGGGCGACGGCCAGGTTGGCGATCGCCCGGTCCAGCCAGATGTGCAGGAAGACATCGCTGTCGAAGGACGTGGCCAGGAAGCGGATCAGGTGGTAGCTCCCCGGCGTGGTGATGATGATGTCCTCCACCGGGATCCGCCCGGACTCCTTCGCGGTGAAGGTAGCGCCCTCCACGACCGCCCGGGCCGCTTCCGTGGCGTCCGCGGCGGCGGCCTCGTGGCCGTGCGCCGGTTCCTGCCCGACCGCCCCGAGGACGAGGCCGCTGCTCCAGTCGACCAGGCTCGCCCCGAGCACGCCGGGAATGGCCAACGCCTCGGAAAGGCATTCGTCGATGCCGGGCACGCGCCACCCCTTCCCCTTCACAATTCCTACATGAAACCGCCGCGGACAATACCCAAGGCATATGCGATCGCGCAACTAGCCATGATTCCTGGCTGCTTGTGCTCAGTCGACTGAATTGTGGCTCTTCGGTTGCTTCCGTGGGTGGGGTCATGCGGCGCGACGGCCTGGTAGGTGGGGGCGGTGTCCGCCGAGGCTGAGCATGGCCAGGGCGATGAGGGCGGTGGGTTCCTGGAAACCGAACGCCATGCGGGTGATCAGACGGATCTTGGTGTTCATGCTCTCGACGAGTCCGTTGCTCGGCGGCTGCGACGATGGCGTCCCAGTGCCTGACGATGGCGTGCTGGAGCTTCACGAAGGGTTCCAGGCGGCAGCGCCATGCCCACAACACCCAGTCCCGCAGGGCTTCGACGATGTTCTCGCCCTGTTTGAGCGCGACCCGCAGGGCCTCCTTGAGCAGGTAGGCGCGGTGCAGGGTCGGGTGCGCCTTGGCGATGAACGCGAGTTGGGCCTGCTGGCCGGCGGTGAGGTCCTCAAGTCGCTTCCACAGCGCCCAGCGGGTTTTCTTCAGCGACTTCGAGCCTGGGGTGGAGCGGCCCGTACCGTCGCAAGTCGAAACGTAGCCGGAGTACGGCAGACACAGTGCGCGTGGAAAATGCCGGTCCCCAGGCCTGGGTATCGCGAGTGCGGATCACACGGCCTGGACGAGGAGTTCGGCGTTGCGGTCCGACGCGCCACCCGCCCAGCCGGCGTTGACACCGTCCGTCATCGCGGAGGCGAGGCCGGGGGAGTTGTACGCCAGCTCCCGGTAGAGGGAGGCGAGGCCGGTCGCCGACAGGTCGTCGAAGTTCGTACGGTGCGGGGCGGCGGACTCAATGAGCGTGGTGAGCAGCGAGAGTGTCCCGTCGTGGTTGTCGACCAGCTCAATCACCCGCGCATGGTGCGGATAGTCCACGTGGGAGGCGGTGTTGACCTCCCAGAAGGAGCGGGCCGCCGTCGGGTGGGCATGCGGGGTGATGCGGTTGATGTGACTGTGGCCGTTGATCCACGCCACGACGTTGGGGAACCGGCTCAGCAGGGCGATCAGCTCCTGGCCGTCATGCCGCGGTTCGTCGGACCTGGCGGCGTCGGGACGCCGGGTCATGGTGGGGCTGTTGTGGTGGCTGAAGACCAGGATGTGGGCGTCGTCTGCGCCCTGGTTGCGCGCCTCCCGGCCGTCCGCGTCGTATGAGCGGGAGCTGTGGGCGGCCAGCGTCCGCTCCAGCCAGCCGAGTTGGTCGGAGCCGAGCGAGCCCTCGTAGTGGCCGCTGCGATAGGTGGTGTCGATGCTGATGCCGAGGACGTTCTCGGCCACCTTGAACGTGTAGTACATCCGGTCGCCGTCCAGGCTGTCCTCGGTGTACCCGTGGCCGACCGGTCCGGCGCCGGTGTACTTCGGGTCGAGGTGCGCGGTGATCTGGTCGTGCGGGGTGATCAGTCTGCGGCGCTCGTCGGCCGTCACGGTCCGCGCCTGGGCGGCGTGCCTGCTCAGGATGGCCTTGAGCGCCTCGCTCTTGGGGTCGTCGCCGGTGTGTATCGCGTTCGCGAACGCCGCCAGCTCGGATTCCGGGACCGAGATCAGCTTGCGGGAGCCGGTGATGATGGCGCTGAGCTCGGGGTCCGCTGGGGCCAGGCAGCCACCGGGCAGCTCGTCGTGGTTGCCGGGCGTGGAGTACCACGGGATGTTCAGGCCGGGGCTGGTGAGCGGGCGGATCGCCGCCTCGAGATAGCCCGGTATCCGTGGCAGTCCGCGCCGCTTGTCGAGGTCGAGCAAGGCGTCGTCCGGATGCCAGAAAAGCGGCAGGCCGGAATTCTGCACGCCCTCGTACGCGGCGGGGTCACCGGTGTTGGGGGTGATCAGGCCGCCGCTCATGGCGGTCAGGAACCACTCCAGCTCGATGGCGGAGTTGTTGTCCGTGTTGTCGCCCGTCGTCATCACGAACGCCGGCCGCTTCCCCGTGTGCGGGCCCCCGCCGAGCGCGTTCACCTGCTCCACCAGTGACACCGCCCCCGCGACGGTGAGCGCCTCCTGCGTCCGCCATCCGCCTCCGGACGGCGCCCGCATGAATTCCGTACGCAGCGGACTCTGTACGTCGGCCAGGTGGAGGTCGGTGAACTGGACGAAGCACGCCAGCGCGCTTCGCCGGTCCTCCCGCCCGGAACGGGGCGCCGCGATCTCACCCCGTACGACCATCGGCCACCCGGCCCCCGACACCAACCGCCGGTATCCGCTCCCGCCGCTGCCCCCACCCCCGAGCCGGGCCGCGGTCTGCAGGGTCGTGGCCCCGTAGGGCTCGGCCCGCGGTACGGCCGGCGTCGCGCTCGGGGTGGGCCCCGAGCTCGGGCCGGGCAGCGCAACGCCGCCCTGGCGCTGCCCGGGGACCAGCCCCCACGCCGCCCCCGATCCGGCCATGGCGGCACCGGACGCGAGCAGAAAGCGCCGACGATTGATGGCGGATCCGTTCCCGGCCATGAGGCCCCTCCGGTGCGCTTGCGGAATCACTCGTTCCGCACCCTGGGCGGCAGGAATGGCCTGAGCGTGAACGACGCCGTAACGCGGCACACCTGGAAACGGTCCATGCGGGCCGTTTCGCCAGCCTCGGTCGCGTCACATCCGTGCGCCCCCCCGAATTCCTTTGCCTTCGGGGAAGATTCGGGGCCAGTGTGGTGTTGGAGCTCTCAAGTGGAGATCATCCGCACCCCGGCGCACGCCGGGCGGCTGCGCGCCGTAAGCTGGGGCGGTACTCAATCGCCGCTTCTCGGGTGATACGTCCGGGCCCCGGTTCGGTCGATCGAACGAGCGGCGTGTCCGAAATAGTGTGTTATGGCCAATCGGTGTAGAACGGGGGATGTGACGGCAATGGCTGGGTGGACCCCTCAAAGACACGGTGCGTCCGCCGCTCGCGTGCCGGGAAGCACGCGGTGACCGGCCCCTGGCCTTCGGCATGGGGAACCCCAGCGCCATGCGACGCGCAGTCGCGCGCGATACTCGACAAGGCCGCGCGTGAGAACTTCCCCGTCGCGCCGTTCTTCGTGCCCCGCGCCTGGCGCGCCGACCTCATGGCCGTCTACGGATACGCCCGCCTCGTCGACGACATCGGCGACGGCGACCTCGCGAACGGCGGCCGCGACGACGCGCTCCGCCTCGGCCTGCCCGCCGACGCCGCCGACGACCGCCTCGCCATGCTTGACGCCTTCGAGGCCGACCTCCAGCGTGTCTTCGACGGTGCCCACAGCCCCCCGAGCCACCCCCTGCTGCACGCCCTGCGGCCCACCGTACGGCGCTGCGGGCTCACCCCCGCGCCCTTCCTCGGCCTGATCGAGGCAAACCGCCAGGACCAGCACGTACGCCGCTACGCCACGTACGACGACCTGCTGGCCTACTGCGAGCTGTCCGCCAACCCCGTCGGCCGACTCGTGCTCGGCATCACCGGCACCGCGACCCCGGAGCGGATCCGGCGCTCCGACGCGATCTGCACCGCACTGCAGATCGTCGAGCACCTCCAGGACGTGACCGAGGACCTCGGCCGCGACCGCGTTTATCTGCCCGCCGAGGACATGAAGCGCTTCGGCGTCTCCGAAACCGATCTCACCACCCCGACCGCAGGCGCGCAGCTGCGTGCACTGGTGGCATTCGAAGCAGAACGCGCACGTGACCTGTTGAATGAAGGCACCCCCCTGGTGGGTAGCGTCCACGGCAGGCTCAGGCTGCTGCTCGCCGGCTTCGTGGGGGGAGGCCGCGCCGCCCTCAAGGCGGTGGCGGACGCCGGCTACGACGTGCTGCCCGGACCGCCGAAGGCCACCAAATTCAGCCTGCTGCGCGAGGTGGGGTCGACATTGCGAAGAGAGGGGTGAGCCGTACGTGAACGGCTCCGACCACACGTCCGGCGCGGTGCTCGCGGCCTACCGCTACTGCGAGACCGTCACCGGCCACGAGGCCCGCAACTTCGCCTACGGAATCCGTCTCCTGCCGACCGCCAAGCGCCAGGCCATGTCGGCCCTGTACGCGTTCTCGCGCCGCGTCGACGACATCGGCGACGGCGACCTGGCCCCCGCCGTCAAGCAGTCCCGCCTCGACGAGACCCGCGCCGTCCTCGCCCGCGTCCGGGCCGGCGAGGTGACCGAGGACGACACCAACCCGGTGGCCGTCGCCCTCGCCGACGCCGCACGGCGCTTCCCCATCCCCCTCGAAGGGCTCGACGAGCTCATCGACGGCGTCCAGATGGACCTGAGCGGCGACACCTACGAAAGCTGGGACGACCTCGCCGCCTACTGCCGCTGCGTCGCCGGCGCCATCGGCCGGCTCTCGCTCGGCGTCTTCGGTACGGTCCCCAACGCACCCGGCACCGAGCAGGCCGCCGAGTACGCCGACACCCTCGGCCTCGCCCTCCAACTCACCAACATCCTCCGGGACATCCGCGAGGACGCCGACAACGGCCGCTCCTACCTTCCCGCCAACGACCTTGCTAAGTTCGGCTGTTCGGCCGACTTCCACAGCTCCACCCCGCCCCTCGGCGCCGACTTCACCGGCCTGATGGAGTTCGAAGTCCGCCGCGCCCGCGCCCTCTTCGCCACCGGCTACCGCCTCCTCCCCATGCTCGACCGCCGCAGCGGCGCCTGCGTCGCCGCCATGGCCGGCATCTACCGCCGCCTCCTCGACCGCATCGCCGCCGACCCCGAAGCAGTCCTCCGCGGCCGCGTCTCCCTCCCCGGCCGCGAGAAGGCCTACGTAGCCGCGCGCGGCCTCGCCGGCCTGGACTCCCGCCGCGTCGCCAGGGGGCGAGTGTGATCACCGGTGCCCACGGGGCGAACCGAGCCCACAAAAAGAGGGAAACGCGGTACCGATCCGGCGAACCGAGCCCTCGCTACGGCGCCCACGCAACCGCCACCGCCCCCCGCGCGTCCCTGCCTGCATCGGCGTGGCGCGCCCCCTGCGCCCCCGTCGGTGGGGTTCCCCAGGCCAGAGGCTTGGGTAGGGAGGGCGCATGAATGTGCAAGACGCCGCAGGCCGTCCCCCGGGGGCGGCCGCTGTGGTGGTGGGGGGCGGCCTGGCCGGCACGTCCGCCGCCCTCGCCCTCGCCGACGCCGGTCTGCGGGTCACCCTCCTCGAAGGGCGCCCCCGCCTCGGCGGGCTCGCCTTCTCCTTCAAGCGCGGCGACCTGACCGTCGACAACGGTCAGCACGTCTTCCTGCGCTGCTGCGTCGCCTACCTGCGGTTCCTGGACCGCATCGGCGCCGCCGACCTCGTCACCCTCCAGGACCGGCTCGACGTACCCGTGCTCGACGCCGAGGGCCTGCGGCTCGGACGGCTCCGCCGCACCGCGCTGCCGGTGCCGCTGCATCTGGCGGCCGGCCTGGCCACGTACCCCCACCTCTCGCTCACCGAACGCGCCTCCGTCGGCCGGGCGGCCCTCGCGCTGCGCGGGCTGGATCCCAGGGATCCCGCGCTGGACGCGGTGGACTTCGGGAGCTGGCTGCGCGACCACGGCCAGTCCCCGCGCACCGTCGAAGCCCTCTGGGACCTGGTCGGCATCGCCACGCTCAACGCCACCGCCGCCGATGCTTCCCTCGGCCTGGCGGCCATGGTCTTCAAGACCGGCCTGCTGTCCGACCCCGGCGCCGCCGACATCGGCTGGGCCTCGGCACCGCTCGGCGAGCTGCACGACGGCCGGGCGCGCGAGGCCCTCGACAAGGCAGGCGTACGGACCGTGCTGCGGGCCCGTGCGTCCCGCGTCGCACGGGAGGGTGACGGGCCCTGGGAGGTCGACGCCGAGACCGGCCCGGGCCGCGCCGAGCGGATCACGGCTGACGTCGTCCTCCTGGCCGTGCCCCAGCGCGAGACGTACGACCTCCTCCCGGAGGGCGCCCTGGAGGACCCGGAGGCGCTGCTGCGCATCGGTACGGCGCCCATCCTCAACGTCCACGTCGTCTACGACCGCAAGGTCCTGCGGCAGCCCTTCTTCGCCGCGATCGGAAGCCCCGTGCAGTGGGTGTTCGACCGCACCGAACACTCCGGGATGCAGCCCGGTGAGGGCCAGTACATCGCGCTGTCCCAGTCGGCCGCGCAGGACGAGATCGACCTCTCCGTCGCCGCCCTGCGGCAGCGGTATCTGCCCGAGCTGGAGCGCCTGCTGCCCGCGGCACGCGGCGCGACGGTACGGGACTTCTTCGTCACCCGGGAGCGGACGGCGACCTTCGCCCCCACGCCCGGGGTCGGCGCCCTTCGCCCAGGTCCGCGCACCCGCGCGCCCGGGGTGTACGTGGCGGGCGCGTGGACCGCCACCGGCTGGCCCGCGACCATGGAAAGTGCAGTACGCAGCGGTTTGCAAGCCTCCCGAGCAGCTTTGACCGCACTAGGCCACCCCTTCGACCCTCATCCCTTCGACATCGAAGGTCTGGAGCCGGCATGAGCACCACCAGTGCAATCAAAGGAGAGAACGTGACCGCTGCCAAGGAGCAGACGACCGCGGGCGTCGACAAGGCGAGCGTGACCGAGCTGCTGGAGCGCGGCCGCACACTGTCCACGCCCGTGCTGCGGGCGGCCGTGGACCGACTGGCACCCCCGATGGACACCGTGGCCGCCTACCACTTCGGGTGGATCGACGCGGCGGGCAACCCGACCGCCGGCGACGGCGGCAAGGCCGTACGCCCCGCCCTGGCCCTGCTGTCCGCCGAGGCGGCCGGCGCCACCCCCGAGACCGGCATTCCCGGCGCGGTCGCGGTCGAGCTGGTCCACAACTTCTCCCTGCTGCACGACGACCTCATGGACGGCGACGAGCAGCGCCGCCACCGTGACACCGTCTGGAAGGTGCACGGCCCCGCCCAGGCCATCCTGGTCGGCGACGCCCTCTTCGCCCTCGCCAACGAGATCCTGCTGGAGCAGGGCACCGTCGAGGCCGGCCGGGCCACCCGGCGGCTGACCACCGCCACCCGCAAGCTGATCGACGGTCAGGCGCAGGACATCTCCTTCGAGCACCGCGAGCGGGTCACCGTCGCGGAGTGCCTGGAGATGGAGGGCAACAAGACCGGCGCCCTGCTCGCCTGCGCCTCCTCGATCGGCGCGGTGCTCGGCGGCGCCTCGGAGGCCGACGCCGACGCCCTGGAGGAATACGGCTACCACCTGGGACTGGCTTTCCAGGCCATCGACGACCTGCTCGGCATCTGGGGCGACCCCGCCTCGACGGGCAAACAGACCTGGAGTGACCTGCGGCAACGCAAGAAGTCCCTCCCCGTCGTCGCGGCTCTCGCAGCGGGTGGCGAGGCCTCCGAGCGGCTCGCGGAGCTTCTCGCAGCAGATGCGAAGGCCGCGGATTCGTTGGACCGTAATGATATTGAGTCCTTCGACGAGGAAGAGTTCGCGATGAGAGCGGCGTTGATCGAAGCGGCGGGGGGCAGGGAGTGGACATCCCAGGAAGCCCGCCGACAGTACGCCACCGCGATCGCCGCGCTCGACAAAATGGACATGCGGGATGAAGTGCGCCGTAAGCTCGTGGGCCTGGCGGATTTTGTGGTGGTTCGCGAGAAGTAAACAGAGCAGAAGTGGAGCGCAGTACGTCGTCGGCCGGGCACGTGTGACGGCCGACGGCAGCCCCAACACCGCAGACACAACGACTGTGCAAAGGGGAAGCCATGACAGCGACGACCGACGGCAGTCCCGGGGCAGGGGCCCAAGGGACACCCTCGGCCAGCACGACGACAACAGCCGACTCCGATGCACCAAGCGCAACCTGTACGACAGGCACCACGGCTACGACACGCACCACACGTACGACCAGGGAGACGGCAGAGCGCGCCGCACAGCGCGCCGCCGACCACCTGCTGGCCCGTCAGGACCCGGACGGGTGGTGGAAAGGCGACCTGGAGACCAACGTCACCATGGACGCCGAGGACCTGTTGCTCCGTCAGTTCCTCGGCATCCAGGACGACCGCACGACCGCGGCCGCCGCCCGCTGGATCCGTTCCCAGCAGCGTGACGACGGCGCCTGGCCCACCTTCCACGGCGGCCCCGGCGACATCTCGGCCACCGTCGAGGCCTACGTCGCCCTGCGGCTGGCCGGCGACACGCCCGACGCGCCCTGGATGGCCTCGGCCTCCGCCTGGGTCCGCGAGCGGGGCGGCGTCGCCCGGACCAGGGTCTTCACCCGGATCTGGCTGGCTCTCTTCGGCTGGTGGCGCTGGGAGGACCTGCCCGAACTGCCGCCCGAGATCGTCTTCCTGCCCAAATGGGTCCCGCTCAACATCTACGACTTCGCCCAGTGGGCCCGGCAGACCATCGTGCCGCTCACCATCGTCGCGGCGCACCGCCCCGTACGGCCCGGGCCCTTCGCCCTCGACGAGCTGCACACCGACCCGGCCCGGCCCAGCCCGCCCCGCCCGCGGGCCCCGATCAGCAGCTGGGACGGCTTCTTCCAGCGCCTGGACAAGGCCCTGCACGCCTACCGCAAGGTCCAGTTCAAGCCGCTGCGCCGGTCAGCGCTCAGGGCCGGCGCCCGCTGGATCATCGAACGGCAGGAGGCCGACGGCTGCTGGGGCGGCATCCAGCCCCCGGCCGTCTACTCGGTCATCGCCCTGCACCTGCTCGGCTACGACCTCGGGCATCCGGTGCTGCGGGCCGGGCTGGAATCGCTGGACCGGTTCGCCGTGTGGCCCGACGAGGGCACCCGGATGATCGAGGCCTGTCAGTCCCCGGTCTGGGACACCTGTCTGGCCACCATCGCCCTCGCCGACGCAGGGCTGCCCGCCGACCACCCGGCGCTGGTCAAGGCGGCCGAGTGGATGCTCGGTGAGCAGATCACCAGGACCGGCGACTGGGCCGTGCAGCGGCCCGGGCTCCCGCCCGGGGGCTGGGCGTTCGAGTTCGAGAACGACGGCTACCCGGACATCGACGACACCGCCGAGGTCGTGCTCGCCCTGATGCGCGTCGACCACCCCAACCCCGGCCGGGTGAAGTCCGCGGTAGACCGCGGGGTCCGCTGGACCGTCGGCATGCAGTCCAAGAACGGCGCCTGGGGTGCCTTCGACGCCGACAACACCAGCCCGTTCCCCAACCGGCTGCCCTTCTGCGACTTCGGCGAGGTCATTGACCCGCCGTCCGCCGATGTCACTGCCCACGTTGTCGAGATGCTGGCCGCCCTGGGCCTGGAGCACGACGAGCACACCCGGCGCGGCATCGACTGGCTGCTCGCCGAACAGGAGGCAAACGG
Source organism: Streptomyces soli (assembly GCF_003999195.1). Classification (GTDB taxonomy): domain Bacteria; phylum Actinomycetota; class Actinomycetes; order Streptomycetales; family Streptomycetaceae; genus Actinacidiphila; species Actinacidiphila soli. The sequence continues at coordinate 32,807 of NZ_RJVR01000270.1, read as the reverse complement.
CGCCTGGTTCGGGCGCTGGGGCGTCAACTACATCTACGGCACCGGCTCCGTCGTCCCCGCGCTCACCGCCGCCGGGCTGCCCGGCAGCCACCCGGCGATCCGACGGGCCGTCAACTGGCTGGTGTCCGTGCAGAACGAGGACGGCGGCTGGGGCGAGGACCTGCGCTCGTACTCCTCCAACGAGTGGATCGGGCGCGGCGCCTCCACGGCCTCGCAGACCGCCTGGGCGCTGCTCGCCCTGCTGGCGGCCGGCGAGCGGGACAGCGCGGCCGTGGAACGCGGCGTGCGCTGGCTCGCCGACACGCAAGCCGAGGACGGGTCCTGGGACGAGCCGTACTTCACCGGCACGGGCTTCCCCCGGGACTTCTCCATCAACTACCACCTCTACCGGATGGTCTTCCCGCTCACAGCCCTCGGGCGCTATGTGCACGGAGAGCCCTTCGGCGACGTACGGAAGGGGGACTGATGGGCCAGTCCGGCCCACCACTGCTCATCGTCTGCGCTCTGCGCTTCGAACGGTTCGCACTGCGCGCAGGCCGCCGCCGCATGGACGCGGCGGCCGGTCCGGTGCGTGTGATCCGTACGGGCATGGGAGCACAGGCCGCTGAGCGCGCCGTCACCGACGCGCTCAGCACCCCGGAGATGAAGAACGCCGCGGTTCTCACCACCGGCCTCTGCGCCGGGCTGGCTCCCGGAATGCGGCCCGGCGACGTCGTGGTCGCCGACGAGGCCGCCCGAGACAGCGACACCCTGGCCGCCGCGCTCAAGGCGGCCGGACACACGGTGCACATCGGCCGGCTGGCTCAGTCCGATCATGTCGTACGCGGTGCGGAGCGGGCTGAGCTCCGCGCCACCGGTGCCATCGCCGTCGACATGGAATCCGCCGCGATGATGCGCGCCGCCCTCGCTCAGGGCGCGCACCCCGTAGCGGCAGCTCGCGTAGTCGTCGACACCCCTGAGTACGAACTGGTGCGTGTCGGCACTCTGCGCACCGGAATCACCGCATTCCGCGTGCTAAGGGATCTTCTTCCTGCCTTTCTCAACTGGCACCGCTCTACTGCGCTCCCCTGGAGGTGAGCTAGATGGCTATGCCGCTTCGTCAGACCATCCGGGTCGGGACCTATCTCGTCGAACAGAAGCTTCGCAAGCGTGAGAAGTTCCCGCTGATCGTCGAGCTGGAACCGCTTTTCGCCTGCAACCTCGCGTGCGAGGGCTGCGGAAAGATCCAGCACCCGGCCGGGGTGCTCAAGCAGCGCATGCCGGTCGCCCAGGCCGTCGGCGCCGTCCTGGAGTCGGGCGCGCCGATGGTCTCCATCGCCGGCGGCGAGCCGCTGATGCACCCTCAGATCCACGAGATCGTGCGCCAGCTGGTGGCCAAGAGGAAGTACGTCTTCCTGTGCACGAACGCCATGCTGCTGCGTAAGAAGCTCGCCAACTTCACGCCCTCGCCGTACTTCGCCTTCGCCGTCCATATCGACGGACTGCGCGAGCGGCACGACGAGTCGGTCGCCAAGGAAGGCGTCTTCGACGAGGCCGTTGAGGCCATCAAGGAGGCCAAGCGGCGCGGCTTCCGGGTCACCACCAACTCGACGTTCTTCAACACCGACACCCCGCAGACCATCATCGAGGTGCTCAACTTCCTCAACGACGACCTTCAGGTCGACGAGATGATGATCTCCCCGGCGTACGCCTACGAGAAGGCGCCCGACCAGGAGCACTTCCTCGGTGTCGAGCAGACCCGCGAACTGTTCAAGAAGGCGTTCGCGGGCGGGAACCGCAAGAAGTGGCGGCTGAATCACTCGCCGCTCTTCCTGGACTTCCTGGAGGGCAAGGCCGACTTCCCCTGCACCGCGTGGGCCATCCCCAACTACTCGCTCTTCGGCTGGCAGCGGCCCTGCTATCTGATGAGCGACGGGTACGTCCCCACGTACAAGGAGCTCATCGAGGAGACCGACTGGGACAAGTACGGTCGCGGCAAGGACCCGCGCTGCGCCAACTGCATGGCGCACTGCGGCTACGAGCCGACCGCTGTCCTGGCCACCATGGGCTCGCTGAAGGAGTCCATCCGGGCTGCCCGTGAGACCGTCTCCGGCAACCGGGCCAAGTAGCCATGGAACCGATCAATCTGGGGCTGCCCGCAGTCCCCTCGACGCTCGCTCCCCGCCGCCGGTCCCGACAGATCCAGGTCGGGCCGGTGGCGGTGGGCGGCGACGCCCCTGTGTCGGTGCAGTCGATGACGACGACACCGACGGCGGACATCAACGCCACCCTGCAGCAGATCGCGGAGCTGACGGCCTCGGGCTGCCAGATCGTACGCGTCGCCTGCCCATCGCAGGACGACGCGGACGCCCTGCCGGCGATTGCCAAGAAGTCGCAGATCCCGGTGATCGCGGACATCCATTTCCAGCCGAAGTACGTCTTCGCGGCGATCGACGCGGGGTGTGCGGCGGTCCGGGTAAACCCGGGCAACATCCGGCAGTTCGACGACAAGGTCAAGGAGATAGCCAAGGCGGCGACCGGGGCGGGGGTGCCGATCCGGATCGGCGTCAACGCCGGTTCGCTGGACCGCCGGCTGCTGGAGAAGTACGGCAAGGCGACGCCCGAGGCGCTGGTGGAGTCGGCGCTGTGGGAGTGCTCGCTGTTCGAGGAGCACGGCTTCCGGGACATCAAGATCTCGGTGAAGCACAACGACCCGGTGGTGATGGTCAACGCCTACCGGCAACTGGCGGCGAAGTGCGACTATCCGCTGCACCTGGGGGTGACGGAGGCGGGCCCGGCGTTCCAGGGCACGATCAAGTCGGCCGTCGCCTTCGGGGCACTGCTGAGCGAGGGGATCGGCGACACGATCCGCGTCTCGCTGTCGGCGCCTCCGGCGGAGGAGGTCAAGGTCGGCATCCAGATCCTGGAGTCGCTGAACCTGCGGCAGCGGCGGCTGGAGATCGTCTCCTGCCCGTCCTGCGGGCGGGCCCAGGTCGACGTCTACAAGCTCGCCGACCAGGTGTCGGCAGGTCTGGAGGGCATGGAGGTGCCTTTGCGCGTCGCGGTCATGGGCTGCGTCGTCAACGGTCCCGGTGAGGCCCGCGAAGCGGACCTCGGCGTCGCGTCCGGCAACGGCAAGGGGCAGATCTTCGTCAAGGGGGAGGTCATCAAGACGGTGCCCGAGTCGAAGATCGTGGAGACCCTCATCGAAGAGGCCATGAAGATCGCGGAGGAGATGGAGGCCGACGGCGCGATGTCCGGCGAGCCTCAGGTCAGCGTGAGCTGAACGAAGCAATCCCGGTAGGGGGAACGAGGTCCGAACGTGTCGATGCTCGAAAACATCCGAGGCCCGCGAGATCTGAAGGCACTGCCAGAGCCGCTACTGCCTGAACTCGCCGAGGAGCTCCGCCACTTCCTCGTCCATGCCGTCGCCCGCACCGGCGGCCATCTGGGCCCGAACCTCGGCGTGGTCGAACTGACCATCGCCCTCCACCGGGTCTTCGACTCCCCGGTCGACCGCATCCTGTGGGACACCGGCCACCAGTCGTACGTACACAAGATCTTGACTGGCCGTCAGGATTTCTCCAAGCTGCGTATAAAGGGCGGCCTGTCCGGCTACCCCTCGCGGGCCGAGTCCGAGCACGACGTCATCGAGAACAGTCACGCCTCCACCGTCCTCGGCTGGGCCGACGGCCTGTCCAAGGCCAACCAGGTCCTCGGCCGGTCCGACCACGTCGTCGCCGTCATCGGCGACGGCGCGCTCACCGGCGGCATGGCCTGGGAGGCGCTCAACAACATCGCCGCCGCCAAGGACCGGCCGCTGATTATCGTCGTCAACGACAACGAGCGCTCGTACGCACCCACGATCGGGGGCCTGGCCAACCACCTGGCCACCCTGCGCACCACGGACGGCTACGAGCACTTCCTCGCCTGGGGCAAACAGGTGCTCCAGCACACCCCCGTCATTGGCAAGCCGCTCTACGAGTCCCTGCACGGCGCGAAGAAGGGCTTCAAGGACGCCTTCGCCCCGCAGGGCATGTTCGAGGACCTCGGCCTGAAATACGTCGGCCCGATCGACGGCCACGACATCACGGCCGTCGAGTCGGCCCTGCGGCGGGCCAAGCGCTTCCACGGGCCCGTCCTCATCCACTGCCTCACGGAGAAGGGGCGCGGCTACGCCTTCGCCGAGCAGGACGAGGCCGACCGCTTCCATGCGGTGGGTGCGATGGATCCGCTGACCTGCGAACCGCTCACCCCGTCCAACGGGCCCAAGTGGACCTCGGTCTTCGGCGACGAGATGCTGAAGATCGGGGCCGAGCGGCCGGACGTCGTCGCCATCACGGCGGCGATGCTGCAGCCGGTCGGCCTGGACAAGTTCGCCCAGGCCTTCCCGGACCGGGTCTACGACGTCGGTATCGCCGAGCAGCACGCGGTGGTCTCGGCGGCCGGCCTCGCCACGGGCGGGCTGCATCCGGTGGTCGCGGTCTACGCGACCTTCCTGAACCGCGCCTTCGACCAGGTCCTGATGGATGTCGCCCTGCACCGCTGCGGCGTCACCTTCGCCCTGGACCGCGCCGGCGTCACCGGCGACGACGGCGCCTCCCACAACGGCATGTGGGACATGTCCATCCTCCAGGTCGTCCCCGGCCTGCGGATCGCCGCCCCGCGCGACGCGGACGCGCTGCGCGCGCAGCTGCGGGAGGCGGTCGACGTCGACGACGCCCCGACCGTCATCCGCTTCCCCAAAGAGACGGTCGGCGAGCCGCTGCCCGCCATCGACCGCATCGGCGGCCTCGACGTCCTGGCCTGCGGCGACACCCCCGACGTCCTCCTCGTCTCCATCGGCGCCCTCGCCCCCGTCTGCCTCGCCGCCGCCGCGCTCCTGCGCGAACGCGGCATCGGCGCCACCGTCGTCGACCCCCGCTGGGTCAAGCCCGTCGACCCCGCGCTCGCCCCTCTGGCCGCGGCACACCGCATGGTCGCCGTCGTCGAGGACAACGGCCGCGCGGGCGGCGTCGGCTCCGCGGTCGCGCAAGCGCTGCGGGACGCGGAAGTGGACATACCCGTGCGGGACTTCGGCATCCCCCAGCAGTTCCTGGCGCACGCCAAGCGGGGTGAGCTCCTCGCCGAGATCGGTCTCACGCCCTCCGAGATCGCGGGGCGCATCGGTGCGACGCTGACGCGAATCGGGCCGACGTGAGCGCGGCCGCTGGGGCTGCCGCCCCAGACCCCAGCAGGTTGTGGGAGAGCGTTCCGCAAGGCGAGCGGAGTGAGAGGGGGGCACCTCCCGGCCGCGCGCCGGCAAGGGTGGGCACCCCGAGGGCGGGTGGCCGGTGGTGCGTCGGCGGCCTCAGGTCCGTGGCCGGGTTGTGCCAGCCCTCCCCCTCAGCTTCGCGAGGGGGTACCCCCACCCAGTGTCTGGCTGGGGGAGGACGGCCTACCCCCAACCCGGAGGTCGTCGGGGGTCCAGGAGGCTTGCACTATGAAGGGAACCGGAGACGATGACAGCGGCGGAGCCGAAGGGTTTTGATCTGGCGGGGCTGCTGGCCGAGCGCGGCGGCGAGCGGTATGAGCTGCATGCGAAGTACCTGAACCATCAGTTGCCGCGCATGCTGCACACGATCGGCTTCGACAAGGTCTACGAGCGCGCGGAGGGCGCGTACTTCTGGGATGCCGAGGGGCAGGACTACCTCGACATGCTCGCCGGGTTCGGGGTGATGGGCCTGGGCCGGCACCACCCGGTCGTACGGAAGGCGCTGCACGACGTGCTGGACGCCGGGCTGGCCGACCTGACGCGGTTCGACTGCCAGCCGTTGCCGGGGCTGCTGGCGGAGAAGTTGCTGACGTATGCCCCGCATCTGGACCGGGTGTTCTTCGGGAACAGCGGTACGGAGGCGGTGGAGACGGCCCTGAAGTTCGCCCGATACGCGACGGGGAAGCCGCGGGTGCTGTACTGCGGGCATGCCTTCCACGGGCTGACGACCGGGTCGCTGTCGGTCAACGGGGAGGACGGCTTCCGCGACGGCTTCGCCCCGCTGCTGCCGGACACGGCGGTGCCGCTGGGCGATCTGGAGGCACTGGAGAAGGAGCTGAAGCGCGGCGATGTCGCGGCGCTGATCGTGGAGCCGATCCAGGGCAAGGGCGTGCAGGAGGCGCCGCCCGGTTATCTGCGGGCGGCGCAGGAGCTGCTGCACCGCCACAAGGGCCTGCTGATCGCGGACGAGGTGCAGACCGGAATCGGCAGGACCGGCGCCTTCTTCGCCTACCAGCACGAGGACGGGGTCGAGCCGGACCTGGTGTGCGTGGCGAAGTCGCTGTCGGGCGGCTATGTGCCCGTGGGGGCGACGCTCGGCAAGGACTGGATCTTCAAGAAGGTCTACTCGTCCATGGACCGGGTCCTGGTCCACTCGGCGAGCTTCGGCTCGAACGCGCAGGCCATGGCTGCGGGCCTGGCGACGCTGTCCGTCATGGAGGACGAGCAGGTGGTCGCGAACGCCCGCGTCACCGGCGAACTCCTGCGCACCCGGCTCGCAGCGCTCGTGGACCGCTACGAGCTGCTGCACGAGGTGCGCGGCCGGGGTCTGATGATCGGCATCGAGTTCGGCCGGCCGAAGTCGCTGGGGCTGCGCAGTCGCTGGACGATGCTGCAGGCGGCCCGGAAGGGGCTGTTCGCGCAGATGGTGGTGGTGCCGCTGCTGCAGCGGCACCGGATCCTCACGCAGGTGTCGGGCGATCACCTGGAAGTGATCAAGCTGATCCCGCCGCTGGTGATCGGGGAACGGGAAGTGGATCGCTTCGTGAATGCGTTCACAGAGGTGATGGACGACGCCCACGGGGGCGGCGGGCTCATGTGGGACTTCGGAAAGACGCTGGTGAAGCAGGCGGTTGCCAACCGCTGAGGCGTTTTGCCTGGGAGGCAAGGACTTTGCCTCCCAGGCGTCCAGGTCTGTATACCTGATGTATGAGCGAAACTCTGCCCGAGGTCGCGCCGCGCCTGCGTGAGCTGCGCCGCGAGGGCGGTCTGACCCTGGAGGAGGCGGCCGCCCGCGTCGGGTTGTCTCCCGCGCATCTGTCCCGCCTGGAGACCGGGCGGCGGCAGCCCTCGCTGCCCATGCTGCTGGCCCTCGCGCGGGCCTACGGAACAACGGTATCCGACCTGCTGGGTGAGACGCCGACCGACCGCGACCCGGTGGTGCGGGCGGCCAGGATGGAGCCGGTCGAGGCCGGGGGCTGGACGTACTGGCAGGCCGGCGGCCCCGGCAAGGCGATACAGGCGCTGCGGCTGCATGTGCCCGCGGGCCCGCAGGAGGGCCTGGTCCGAGTCCATCCCGGTGAGGAGTGGCTGTACGTCCTCAAGGGCGAGCTGCGGCTCACCCTCGGCGACGCCGTACACGTGCTGGCCCCGGGCGACAGCGCGCACTTCGACTCGCTGACCCCGCACCGTATCGCCGCTGGATCGCAGGCCGGTGTCGACCTTTTGTTCGTCCACACGCTGCTGCGAAGCGGCATCGCCGATCTGTGCATCGGCTGAGCCAAATGCCAAGAGAGAAGACCGTCGTGACTTCAGGGAAGGCCCCCATGGGGTTCAAGGTCCGTGCCTTCGTCTACCTGGTGGGGGTGCACTTCTTCGCGGGCTTCTTCTACCTGATCTTCCACCTCGCCGGGGCCAAGTAGCCGGGCGGGTCGGTCAGGAGGCGTCCTCGAGGAGCAGCTCGCGCAGTCGCTCGCGGCGGGCGGGGATCAGGCCCAGACCTTCCGAGAGGTAGGCGTCGACGGAACCCCAGTGCGACTCGATGGTGTCGAAGGCGGACGCCAGGTACTCGGCGCGGGCCTCGAAGAGCGGGCTGAGCAGCTCCATGACCTCGGGGGTGGCCGCGGGCTCGGCGTTGTCGCCGCGCTTGACGCGGTAGCGGCGGTGGGCGGCGTTGCTGGCCAGGTAATCGGCCTCGATGGCGGCGCGCTCGACGCCGAGGGCGAGCAGGATGATCGCGATCGAGGTGCCGGCCCGGTCCTTGCCCGCGGCGCAGTGCAGCAGGGCGGGCACCGACTCCTCCTCGGCGAGCAGCTCCAGCATCCGCCCGTGCTCCTCGGTGCGGTCCAGGATGATCCGTACGTACGCGTCGACCATGCGCTGGGCCGCCTTGCCGTCGCCCAGGATCTTCCGCAGGGCGTCCAGGTCGCCGTCGCGCACGATGCCCCAGAACTCCGCGCCGGAGGCCGGGTCGCTGAGCGGCATGTTGATGTTGCGTACGCCCGGGAGCGCGACGTCGGGGCCCTCCAGCTTGATGTCGGCGGCGTTGCGGAAATCGAAGATGGTGTGCAGACCGAGCGAGGCCAGGAATTCGGCGTCGCTGTCCGTGGTGTGAGCCAGGTGCCCGCTGCGGAAGAGCCGCCCGTGCCCTACCCGGCGGCCGTCGGCCGTGGGGAGTCCGCCGACGTCGCGGAAGTTGCGTACGCCGGTGAGCTCGGGCTCGGTCGAGGCGGTCTGCGGGCTCTGCTGGGTCACCGGCACTCCTTGGAATCGGGTCGGACTCCTGCCGACCATACGACAACCATGCGAATCCCGTACCGAGTGGTATGTGCCCCGACGACCATTGCCATTCACCCCCTGTCAACCGATGATGTTCGAGTCTGATCGGAAAAGGGGAAATTTGATGATTGACGTTGGTGGCGACGGACGGGTGTGGCTGCTGTCAGGAACCGGCAGCAGTTACGCACTGCGGCTGACGGAGCGGGACGAGCTGCTGCACCTCCACTGGGGGCCGCGCATCACCCTCGCCGACGCCGAGGCGCTGGCCGCGGAACCGCTGCCCGGCCACCGCGGGTTCGAGTCCCTGCTCGACGGCCGCGAGGAGTACCCGGTCGAGGGCGGCCCCCGCTTCGTACGGCCCGCGCTGACCACGCGTACCGAGGCCGTGCGCGGCACCGACTGGGTCTACGAGGAGTACCAGGTCCACGAGGGAGGCGCCGGCGGGGACGAGCTGCGGCTGCACTTCCACGACCCCGTCCAGCACGTCGACATCGCCCTCCACTACCGGCTGCGCACCGGCACCGACGTCATCGAGCGCTGGGCCACCCTCAGCCACGGCGGAGGCGACCGGACCGCCCCCGTCGAGCTGCTGCGCGCCGACGCCGCCGCCTGGTCGCTGCCCGTACGGGACCACTGGCGGCTGTCGCATCTGCACGGCCGCTGGGCCGCCGAGTCCCAGCTGGCCCGCACCGACCTCAGCCACGGCGAGCACGTCATCGGCAGCCGGCGCGGCCACACCAGCCACGCCCACCTGCCCTGGATCGCCCTCGACGCCGGTGACGCGGGGGAGGAGCACGGCGAGGTCTGGTCTGCCGCGCTGGCCTGGTCCGGGTCCTGGCGCATCGCCGTACAGCTGCTGCCCGACGGTCTGGTGCAGGCGGTCGGCGGCGCCGGACACGACGACGCCGGTCTGGTGCTGCTGGCGCCGGGGGAGTCGTACACCACCCCGGTCTTCGCCGGTCTGTGGACCGACGGCGGCTTCGGCGCGAGCAGCCGCGCCTGGCACGCTTACCAGCTCGCGCACGTCATCCCCGGCGCCGAGCAGTCCCGGCCGGTGCTCTACAACTCCTGGGAGGCAACCTACTTCGAGGTCAGCGAGGCCGGGCAGCGCGCGCTCGCCCGCCGCGCGGCGGACGTGGGCGTCGAGCTGTTCGTGGTGGACGACGGGTGGTTCGGGACGCGCACGCACGACGCGGCCGGGCTCGGTGACTGGACCCCCAACCCCGACCGCTTCCCCAACGGACTCAAGCCGCTCGCCGACGACGTCCACGCGCTCGGCATGCAGTTCGGCATCTGGGTCGAGCCGGAGATGGTCAACCCGGACAGCGACCTCTACCGGGCCCACCCCGATTGGGTGCAGTACCAGCCGGGGCGCCGCCGCACCGAATTCCGCAACCAGCTGATCCTGAACCTCGCCCGCGATGACGTCCGCGACTACCTCTGGCAGCAGCTGGACACCCTCCTGCACAGCGCTCCCATCGACTATGTGAAGTGGGACTTCAACCGCTGCTTCACCGACGCCGGCTGGCCCGGCGACCCCTACCCGCAGCGGCTGTGGGTCGACCATGTGCACGGGCTGTACGCGCTCCTCGACCGGCTGCGCGCCGCCCACCCCGGCGTGGCCTTCGAGTCCTGCTCGGGCGGGGGCGGCCGCATCGACCTCGGCATCCTGTCCCGTACCGACCAGGTGTGGACCTCCGACAACACCGATCCGCTGGACCGGCTGGCCATCCAGGACGGATTCAGCCAGATCCACCCGGCGCGCGTGATGGCCGCCTGGGTCACCGACAGCCCCAACGAGCAGCTCAACGACCGGGTCAGCTCGCTGCGCTATCGCTTCGTGTCGTCCATGGCCGGCGTCCTGGGCATCGGCGGCGACCTGGTGAAGTGGAGCGAGGACGAGCTCACCGAGGCCCGCGAGTGGATCACCCGCTACAAGACGATCCGCCCGGTCGTGCAGCACGGCGAGCTGTACCGGCTGCGTCCGCCCAGCGAGGAGCTGAGCGCCGTCCAGTACGTCCGCGGCGACGAAACCGTCGTCCTGGCCTGGCTGCGCCACCAGCGCCACGGTGAGCCCCAGCCCGCGCTGCGGCTGCGCGGGCTCGACCCGGCGGCGACGTACAGCGACGTGGCGACCGGCGAGGTCCACCGGGGCGCGGTGCTGCTGCACCACGGACTGCGCACCGGGCTCCGGGGCGATCTTGACGCCGCCGTATTCCACTTTCGCCGAAACTGACCGAGTGGGATAGATCACGGTACGTCAACCCTTGGTTACGGTGGCGTAGGTCACTTGACGAGGTGAAGGATGTGCTGCTGTGGCAGACGATTCGAAGAGACACAACACAGGCACTATCGGGTCGTACGCGGCGATCGGGGACAGCTTCACCGAGGGCGTTGGCGACCCCGGTCCCGACGGCGCGTTCGTGGGCTGGGCGGACCGGCTGGCGGTGCTGCTGTCCGACCGCAGGCCCGAGCACGACTTCCGCTACGCCAACCTCGCCGTACGGGGCCGGCTCCTCGACCAGATCATCGCGGAGCAGGTCCCGCGCGCCCGGGAGCTCGCTCCGGACCTGGTGACCTTCTGCGCCGGCGGCAACGACATCCTGCGGCCGGGCAGCGACCCCGACGCCGTCGCCGAACGCTTCGAGGCAGCCGTCGCCGACCTCAGCTCCGCCGTCGGCACGGTGCTGGTCACCACCGGCTTCGACACCCGGGGCACCCCGGTGCTCGGCCTGCTGCGCGGCAAGATCGCCACGTACAGCGTGCATGTGCGGGCCATCGCCGACCGGTACAACTGCCCGGTGCTCGACCTGTGGTCCCTGCGCTCGGTCCAGGACCGCCGCGCCTGGGACGCCGACCGCCTCCACCTGTCACCCGAGGGCCACACCCGCGTCGCTCTGCGCGCGGGCCAGGTGCTCGGCCTGGACGTCCCCGCCGACCCCGACCAGTCCTGGCCGCCGGAGCCGGTGCGGGCCCCCGGTGCGGTTCGTCGGGACAACATCCAGTGGGCGCGTGAGTATCTCGTACCGTGGATCGGGCGGCGGCTGCGCGGTGTGTCCTCCGGTGACCACGTGGAGCCCAAGCGCCCGGATCTGCTGCCGCTGGACTAGGTGCTGCCCGGTGGGATCAGGACAGCTCGGCCCACACCGTACGGCCCCGGCCGGACTCGCCGGGGTACACGCCCCAGGAGGCGGAGAGTGCCCCGACCAGCAGCAGCCCGCGGCCGCCTTCCTCGTCGACCCTGGGCGCGCGCTGCTGAGGCTCCGTCAAAAAGCTTCCCTGGTCGGTGACTTCGACGCGTACGATGCCGCGCGTGAAGCTCAGTCCGCAGGTGATGCGCTCGCTGGTGGTGTGGCGTACGGCATTGGTGAACAGCTCGGAGACCACCATCTCGGTGTCGTCGCGCACCTCGTCGGCGACGCCCCACTCCCGCAGCCGTGTCCGCACGCGCCGCCGCGCCTCCGCGACGGAGGAGCCAACGGCGAACAGCCGGAAGGAGTCCTGGCAGGCGGCGTCGAGGACGCCGCGGCGCTCTAACCGGAGAGCGTCTTGGGAAGCAGCCACTCCGCAACTATGCGGGCCATGTTCAAGCTTTGGCAAGATGCGATCTGTAAATTACAGAATCGATGTGACAAGCTGTGCCTTGCGCTGATGGGATGACACACTGCCGTGCTGTGAAGGCAGTTGGAGGGAGTGGGTCGTGACGGACGGGCGACTGGCAGGCGGTGGTGCCCCCACCGTACTGCGAGTGGTGCTCGGCAAGCGGCTCCAGGTTCTGCGAGAGAAGGCCGGGCTCTCCTACGAGCAGGCGGCGCAGACCCTGTACGTCACCCACGCCACGATCCGACGCATGGAGAAGGCCGAAGTCGGCCTGAAGATCCCGTACGTGGAGAAGCTGCTCACGACCTACGGGGTCACCGCCCCCCAGGAGGTCGAGGCCTTTCTCGCCCTCGCGCGCGAAGCCAACCAGCCCGGGTGGTGGCACCGTTACCGCGACGTCCTGCCGGAGTGGTTCAGCGCCTTCGTGAGCCTGGAGGGCGAGGCCGCCGTCATCCGCGCGTACGAGCCGCACTACATACCCGGGCTGCTGCAGACCGAGGACTACGCCCGCGAGGTGCTGAAGGCCGGCCGGCCGCAGGCCTCCTGCGAGGAGATGGAGCGCGGCGTCGCCTTGCGCATGGAGCGCCAGTCGCTGCTCACCCGGCCGAACGCGCCACTGCTGTGGGTCGTCCTTGACGAAACGGTCCTGCGAAGACCCATCGGTGACGCCGGCATCATGCGCGCCCAGATCGCCAAGCTGGTCGAGGCCTGCGCACTGCCGAACGTACAACTGCAGATCATGCCTTTCAGCGCGGGACCGCATCCCGCGATGTACGGGCCCTTCCATATCTTCCGGTTCCAGGTCCAGGAACTCCCTGACGTCGTCTACACCGAGAGCCTCGTCGGAGCGGTGTACTTCGACGACCGCGACGACGTCACGGCTTTCCTCGAGGCGCTGGACCGGATGTGCGCGCAGGCCGCGCCGGCACTGAGCACCGAGGCAGTCCTCGGTGCGATCCACGGGGAGACATGACCGATGAGCATGAAGACGAACAAGCAGATCTACAACGGCATGCCCGCCAAGGACCTGGGCAGTGAGGGCTGGACCAAGCCCTGGAGCGGCGGCAACGGCGGATCCTGCGTCGAGGCCATGAAGCTCAACGACGGCCGGGTGGCGCTCCGGCAGTCCACCGACCCGGACGGCCCCGCCCTGATCTACACCAACCACGAGATCACCACCTTCATCCAGGGCGCCAAGGCCGGCGAAGCCGACTTCCTGCTCTCCTGACCCCGATACGGAGTACGGTCTGAGCGACGACGGCAACGGCCTGCCGGCCGAACGGATCGACACCAGCAAGCCCCATGCCGCCCGGTTGTACGACTACTTCCTCGGCGGCCGGGACAACTACGAGGTCGACCGCGCGGCCGCCGACCGGGTCATCGAGCTCATCCCCGAGATCCGTCCCACCATGAACGTCCGACCCACGCCGGCATCCTGCCGTTCTTCGACGGCTTCGACCTCCTGGAGCCCGGTCTGGTCCAGGTGCCGCTGTGGCGCTCGGACGGCCCGCTGCCAGACCCCGAGGACCTGCGCAGGATCGGCTTCTACGGCGGCGTGGGCTACAAGGGCTGAGCGCTACAAGGGCTGAGCCGAGTCGAGAGCCTCCGCGCTGATCAGCGCGGTGCTCCCGTCGCCCGTGCAGGCGTACGCGCCCGCGACCGCGCCCAGCCGGGCGCACTCCTCCAGGCCCCGGCCGGTCCGCCGCCCGTACAGAAAGCCCGACACGAAGGCGTCCCCCGCGCCGTTGGAGTCCACCACCGGCGCCGACGGCGGCACGGCCGGGATGTGACGCGGTGTGCTGCCGCCTTCCCGGGTCAGCAGATACGAGCCTCCGGCCCCCGCCGTGGCGATCACCGCCTCGGCCCGGCCGTCGCGCAGGATGTTCCGCATCACCCCGGCGATCCGCTCCTTGGCCGCGGCCGCGCTGAGGAAGACCAGGTCGGAGCGGAGCGCGAACTCCTTGTGATGGTCGGCCGTTCCGTCCCAGTCGTGAAGATCGGTCGAGACCGGGATGCCGAGTGCCTCGATGTCGTCGTACAGGAAGCGCGCGAAGTGCGTGATCGACAGGTGCACATGGCGGGCGCGGCGCAGATGCGGCAGGTAGAACTCGCGCGGCATCCGCAGGTCGAGCGGATCGCGGCCGTCGTAGAACGACATCCGGTGCCCGGAGGCGTCCACGAGATTGACCGACCGCCGGGTGCCCGCCGCCGAGATCAGCGGCTCGAAGTCGACATCGGCCTTCGCCAGCCGCTCCCGCACCATGGCGCCGATCCAGTCCTCGCCGATGAAGTCCAGGAACTTCACCGTCCCGCCGAGCGCCCGGCTGCCCAGCGCGACATTCCCGCCGGTGTGACCCGCCCACTCCCGGATCGGCGGCACCCCCACCGAATCGGCCAACGGCACCGGCAGCGCGTCCACCCTGACGATCGTGTCGACCCCTGACCCACCGACGACGAGCACGTCGTACGACGGCTCCTGTTGCGTGGTCATAGCCACCTCCGCTCCCACCCCGCGCACATGCTAGGGGCCGGTGGGGTCTTCTGTCAGAGAAGACCCCACCGCGTGCGGCTGCGCGACAGGCCCTAGCTCACGTTGAGCGCCGTGTCGTCGAGGACGAACGACGTCTGAAAGGAGGACCCTTCGGTGCCGGTGAACTTGAGGGTGACGGTCTGGCCGGCGTAGCCGGCGAGGCTGAAGGTGCGCTGGGTGTAGCCGGTGGCGGCGTTGAGGTTGGAGTAGGTGGCGAGGGTGCTCAGGACGGTGCCGGAGCTGTTGAGGACCTGGACCTTGAGGGTGTCGTAGGCGGTGCTGGTCGAGGTCTCGGCGGTGTCCACGTGGAGGTAGAAGCTGAAGGCGGCCGTGGTGCAGCCGGAGGGGATGGTCACCGCCTGGGAGAGAGTGTCGGTGGTGGCGGAACCGTAGCCGTCCAGCCAGGCCTTGTACGAGCCGGTACGGGCGGCCTCACTGGTGGAGTTGGTGATGACGCCGCTGGAGGCGGTCCAGGTGGTGCCGCCGGACTCGAAGCCGGGGTTGCCGAGGAGTTGGGCGGCGGTGCAGGTGCCGGAGCCGCCGCCTCCGCCGCTGCTCGTGGCGCCCGCGAGCCATTCGGTGGCGTTGAGGGCGAGGACGGCGTTGGTGGCGCTGGTGTCGTTCCAGCCGTCGTACAGGGTGTTGCCGGACTGGCCGGTGCCGTCGTCGATGGGGGAGCTGTCGCCCCAGAAGGCGACGCGGCCGCTGCCGAAGGTGCTGGTGGCGAAGAAGGCGCCGGTGTTGCCGGAGTAGCCGGAGCGGTAGAGCAGTCCCTTGACGCTGGAGTTGTCGGCCGGCTTAAGGGTGGCGGTGGTGCCGTTGGCGATCAGGCTCTTGGTCACCGTCCCGAAGGAGCCATGGAGCACGGGGTTGGTGCTGTCGCTGATCGCCGCCGGGTTACCGGAGGTGATGTTGAGCAGGTCGACCGAGAAACCGAACGGGTCGGTGCTGTCGACACTGTTGTTGGTCATCAGGTCGTTGATGATCACGGGGGAGTCGGAACCGTCGTTGTTGCGGTCGCTCCCGGTGTGGTCCGAGACGAGGAAGAGCCCGCCGCCGTTCTGCACGAACTTCATCACGGCGGTCTTCTCGGCCGTGGTGAGCAGGACGTTCGGCTCGGGCAGCACGAAAGTGTCGAAGTTCGACAGGTCGGTGGCGCTGGAGGTGCCGTAGGTGATCGAGCTTCCCGAAGGCAGCGTCTTCAGGCTGTAGTTGCCGGTCTTCTGCAGGGCCACGCCCCACGAGGAGATGGCACCGGTCCAGGAGGTCTCCGAGGAGGGCGAGGAGTTCTGGCCGAGCGGGTCGGGCTGACTGGTGGAGATGATCCAGTCGGCGTTGCCGGCCGTTTCGGCATGGGCGTTGTCGAAGAGCACGCGGTGCGTGGTCGCCGCGGCGGCGGTCGTGGGGGTGGCGGCCTGGACGGCCGCGGTGCCGGCGACCAGGACGCCGAGCACTGCTGCCGCGCCGGTGAGACGGGCGTATCTGCCGCTGGACCTTGTGGATCCGAGCATCCGACATACCTCCAAGTGGGGGGTGGAAAGAGGCGGTGCGGGCGCCGATTCTGCGCGCGTAGACTTTCTGTCAGTCCACCGTGCGATGACAAGCTGTTGAACGGTACATGGCAATATTAGGGCCTGGCAACGGGCAAACCGGCCGCCACTTCACGGAGTTGGGCGTGCAACCCCCGGTAGGGAATGCCCGGCGGAAGCCATGCCTTGCGGAACTTCGCGAGCGCTGTGTAGTTGGTGTCGCAGACATTGGCCAGCGGCGACTCGACGCCCTGCGAGACCAGTTGGTACGCGTCCATCTCCGACAGCCCGTAGTCGCTCGCCAGCCACCGCACCAGGTCGAGCTGGGCGATCCGGAAGGCGTCCTCCAGCGGCCGCGCGGAGCCCGTCGACATGATGTACGTGTCCGATTCCAGCCGGGGCCACGGCGTGGCGAGACCCTTGAGCAGCTCGACGACCACTACCGTGTTCATGGCGCACTCGACCGCGACCCCGCAGGTCTCGCCCTCGCCCTGCCGGGCGTGCCCGTCGCCGAGGCTGAGCAGGGCGCCCTCCACGTTGACGCCCAGGTAGCAGGTGACGCCGGCCCGCATCTCGGGCGTGTCCATGTTGCCGCCGTGCGCGTCGGGCACCAGCGCCGAGCGCACCTCCAGGTTGGCCGGGGCAACCCCGACGGTGCCGTGCATCGGGTCCATCGGCAGTTCGATGCGGATGTCGCTGTCGCGGGCGGCGAATTCGCAGGTGCGCCGCTCCCGGTCCAGCTGCCACATCCACACCAGCTCGGGGAGCGGCGGCTGCAGCGTTGCCGTCGCATGGGTCGACGTCAGCGCGCCGAACAGCGGCACGGTGGTGGACGCCGCCCAGTCCCGGGCGGGCTCGATCGACACGAAGTGCACCGCGACCGTGTCGCCGGGCTCGGCCCCCTCTACGTAGAAGGGCCCGGTCTGCGGATTCAGGAACGGGAACTCGCACACCTCCGACACCAGGTCGTTCACCGACCGCACCCGGCCCGCGAAGCAGTCCTCGGTGAAGAGGTCGAGCACCGTGCCGGGCGCGATCCGCGCCACCGGCGGCGCGCCGCCGAATGTCCAGGCGTACTCGCCCGCCTCTGGCCTTACCGTGATGATCCTGGGGTCGTCGCTCATGCGTCGTGCTTACCCCATCGGCGGACCCGCTGAGCGCCCCATGACGTTTCTGACCGGCCCATGGACGTGCGAGGCTGTCCCTATGACTCACCCAGACCAGGAGGCGGCCATGGAAGCGGAAGCTTCGGACCAGACGCGCGAGGTGCCCGAGGTCGAGGAGGCGGCGGCCGAGGCGCCGGAGGAGGACGACGTCAAGCGCAAGTTCAGGGAGGCCCTGGAGCGCAAACGCAACCAGAACGCGGCGGGCGGCAGTGGATCCGGGGGGCAGGACCACAACAAGATCCACGGCGCTCACGGGCGGGCCGGCGGCCAGCGCGAATTCCGCCGCAAGAGCGGCTGACGACCGGTTCACGGCCCCATTCGCCCTCAGGGCGGGTGGGGCCGTTGTCATGCCACATCGAAACGGCGACTCGCGAGGATCAACCAACCCACAGCGAGGGGTGATTCACGCGCGCCCACCGAGGGCTGCGAAATTCGAACGACGGACTCGGTGACACCGGTGACCAGTGAACTGGACACGACGGGACTTTCCGCGTGCGCGGTGGCCGCGTGCGCGGCGGGCACTCCCGCCAGTCCTCCTGCGGCCAGCAGCCCCGCGATTGCGGCGCTGCGCCACTTCGGACGTCTGTCGCGGCTCGTAGTCATGTACCGGACAGTAGGACCGCACCGAGCGCGGATTCAGACGGCGCTGAGCAGCTTTCGTACGCCGCGCCACGCCTTTGTCAGCTGCGGACAGTTCCGGGCACGGGAGCCCTTTATGAGAGCTTCCCAACGATTATGAGATCTTCCCAAGAAAGAACGCTCTGTGGCGCTGAACGCAACAATCCGCACTTAAGTTCGTCCGCATGACGGAAGACCACAAGGTGCCGCCGGGTGACGAGGCCGGCGGTGCTCCCCAACGACGCCGACGCAGAACCCGCGCTCTGATCGCGGCCGGTGTCGCCCTCGGTTTCACGGTCGCCCTCGGCGGCACGGCAGCCGGCATCGCCTACTGGCACCTCGACAACAACATCAAGAGCGTCGACATCAACGGCGCGCTCGGCACCGACCGCCCCAGCAAGGTCGCGGCCGCGACGCCGTCCACTTCGGCCTCTGCATCGCAGTCGCCCGTCGCCACCGGCGCGATGAACATCCTGGTCCTCGGCTCGGACTCGCGCAGCGGCAGCAACGCCAAGCTCGGCGGCGGCAACACCAGCGGCGCCCGCTCCGACACCGCGATGGTCGTACACATCAACGAGGCGCACACCAAGGCCACCGTCGTCAGCATCCCCCGCGACACCCTCGTCTACCGTCCGTCGTGCCCGACCTCCAGCGGCAGCACCTCCGCCGCCTACAACGCCATGTTCAACAGCGCCTTCTCGGTGGGCGGCGCGGTCTGCGCGGTCAAGACGGTCGAGACCCTCACCGGGGTACGCATGGACCACTACATCGAGATCGACTTCACCGGCTTCGCCAAACTCATCGACTCCCTCGGCGGGGTGACCGTCACCACCACCAAGGACATCAACGACGACAAGAGCCACCTCCACCTCAAGGCCGGCACGCACCACCTCGACGGCAAGACGGCGCTCGCCTTCGCCCGCACCCGGCACGGCGTCGGCGACGGCAGCGACCTCGGCCGCATCGAGCTCCAGCAGCAGCTCCTGCACGCGATGCTCAAGCAGGTCTCGTCCGCCGACCTGCTCACCAACCCCGCCAAGATCTACGGCATGGCCGAAACGATCACCAGCGCCATCACCACCGACACCGAACTCGACTCCCTGAGCGAGCTGGTCAGCTTCGGGTCGAGCCTCCGCCAGATCGGCTCGGACAATCTCACCGCCATCACCATTCCGGTCGCCACCGCCCCCTCCGACCCCAACCGGGTGGTCGAGACGAGCTCCGCGAGCGAGGTCTGGAAGGCGCTGAAGAACGACACGGCCGTGCCGAAGAGCGTCCTCGACGCCCAGAAGTGACGCCGTCCGCGCCCGTGCGGGTTTCAAGCCCGGTCACACAGCAGGCGGGGGCGGGGCACCCTCGTACGCTGCCGTGAGGATGGTCCGCAGGTCGTCCGGCGAAGCCTCGCGCGGGTTGGCGTACGGCGTCGCGGCGGCGAGGTCGACCGCGCGCTCGATGCCGTCGCGAGGCAGGCCCAGCGCGGCGAGGGAACGGGGGGCGCCGAGACGGCCGGCGAGGTCGTAGAGGCCGAGGGCCGGGTCGGGGGTGCCGAGGGCGCGGCGGAGGGCGGCCACTGCGGCGGGGGCGGCGGGGGAGTTGAAGGCGAGGACGTAGGGCAGGACGACGGTGTGGGTGTCGGCGTGGGGGAGATTGAAGGTGCCGCCCAGCACGTGGCAGAGCTTGTGGTGGAGGCCCATGGTGGTCGCGCCGAGGCAGGCGCCGCAGAGCCAGGCGCCGTAGAGGGCCTGGCTGCGGGCGTCGGCGACGACGGGCAACGCGGCGGCGAGGGAACGTATGCCTTCCTCGGCCATGAGGGAGACGACCGGGGAGGCGTCGGGGGCGTAGAGGGCCTCGACGGCGTGGGCGATGGCGTTCATGCCGCTGGTGCCGGAGAGGGCGGGCGGCATGGTGAGGGTGAGTTCGGGGTCGTAGACGACGCTGCGCGGCAGGACGGCGCGGGCGCGGCCGGTGCGCTTGACGCCGTTCTCCGTGAGACCCCAGACCGGGGTCATCTCGGAGCCCGCGTAGGTCGAGGGCACCGCGATGAGGGGCAGGCCGGCGCGCAGGGCCAGGGCCGAGCCGCCGCCGACCGCGACGCAGCCGTCGGCGTCGAGCTTGCGGGCCACGTCGACCGCTTCGTCGGCGACCTCGACGGGGACGTGCATGACGGCGCCGGGGTGCAGGCCCACGCAGGTGTCGCCGAGCGAGTCGGCCACGGCCTGGGCGACGTCGCGGCCCCGGGAGCCCGAGAGCACCAGCACCCGGCGCATTCCGAGGCGTTCGGCCTCCCCGGCGACGGCGGAGGTCGCGGCGCCGGGCCGGAAAACCACCCGCATGGGCAGCGCCTCGTAGACGAATTCGGTGCTCATGAGGACTGCAGGACGATGTCGAAGTTCGCGAGCCGGAAGGGGTTCGCCACCCCGTACGCGGCTGCTTGCACAGGGTCGTCTACCACGGAGAACTCCTCGACGAGACTCTTCTTCACCGCGAACACCGCGTCCGACTCCAGATAGGGGCTGCCCGCCACGAAAATGTGCGTGGTGACCGGCGCATGACCCTCCGCTCCGGCGATGAAATGGATGTGCGCCGGGCGGTACGGATGCCGTTCGCCGGCCGCCAGCAGGTCGCCCACCGGTCCGTCCGTCGGGATCGGGTAGTACGACGGGACGATCGTCCGGAAGAGGAAGGCGCCCTCGGCGTCGGTCGTGAACAGCCCCCGGCCGTTGCCGAGGGGCTGCAGGTCCGGCTGCTGGACGTCGTAGAAGCCGTCCTCGTTGCACTGCCACACGTCAACGAGCGCCCGCGGCAGCGGCGTGCCGTCGACCGACACGACACGCCCGGTGACCACGCAGGGCTCGCCGGTGTCGAGGAGGTCGATGGAGTCGCCCAGCTCGCGCGGCGGGGAGTCGACGACGTGGAAGGGTCCGAGCACCGTGGAGTCGGTGGCGGCGGCCGCCTTCCGGTCGTTGATGGCCTCCACCAGCATCGACACGCCCAGCACGTCGGAGAGGAGAATGAACTCCTGCCGGGTGGCGTCGCACTTCTGCCCGGTGGCGGTGAGGAAGGCGATGGCCTGTTCCCACTCCTGGGTCGTCGGCTCGATGTCCCGTACGAAAGCGTGCAGATGACGGGTCAGACTGCCCAGGATCTCGCGCAGCCGCGGGTCCGGGGTCTTCGAGAAGCTCTCCACGACCGCGGCGGTCGCGGTGTCCTCGGTGAAGTCGGTGGCCATCGTCGTTACCTCGTCACTTCTCGTCTCGGTCCCGTCCCAGGATGCGCTTCAGCGCATCCGACAGCAGCCTTGCCGCGTCATCCGGCGTCGCGCTCTCGTGCCGGAAGGCGATGTGCAGGTCCGGGCGGACCAGCAGCACGCCGCCGTCGCCGGTCTCGCGCAGCCGCGCCCAGTCGCCGTACGGATCGTCGTACTCGCGCCCGGGACCGATCACGGCGGTGGCGATGTCCAGGCCCAGCTCTTCGCCGATGCTTCGGGCGGCCTCGGTCCAGGCGTCGCCGCCGATGCCGGTGATCACGGTGAAGCGGCCCCTGCCGGCCAGGTCCAGGGTCGACAGATTCCGCGTCCCGGCGGACAGCCAGGCGTGCGGGAGCTTGGCGCCGGGGCGGGTGGAGGGCTGGTGGTACAGCTCCGGGTCGCGGTCGAAGCCGGGGCCGGGCGTGCCGTCGGGGACGATCGCGGTGGAGGGGCTCCTGACGGATAATTGAAAGAGCAACCAGAATCGATCTTGGATGATCACGCGTCGGCTGTGGTGTCTCAATACGAGACACGGTTGGGACGGACCCGGTGAAGGTAATCGAAGAGCTGCTCCTTGACGCCTACCTGGGAGAGGACCCGGAGCACCGTCCCGTGGTCGTGACGGACGGCCGCACCCGGCTCGTCAGTGCCGAAGCCGCGCGAACGGTCTCCGACGACGCCCTCGCCCTCCTGGAACGGCACGCCGCCGGCCTGGTCCACGACGACGCCCCGGGCGACCCCGGCGCCGACCGGCTCGGCGCCCGGACGCCGGCCAGGGCCGCACAGGCGCTGGGCATCGCCCGTGCCACGGTCTACCGGAAGCTGCGGAGCTACGGAATATAGTTCGGGATTCAACATGTTACGTTGGCGTACGGAACCCTCACAGGCAAGGAGAGCCATGAACACCCAGCTGGACATCCGCCGGGCGGACGACCGCTTCCACACCCGCGCCGGCTGGCTCGACTCCCACCACTGCTTCTCCTTCAGCCAGCACTACGACCCCGCCAACACCCACTTCGGGCTGCTCCTCGTCTCCAACGACGACGTCGTCGCGCCCGGCACCGGCTTCGACACCCACCCGCACCGCGACATGGAGATCGTCACCTGGGTTCTCGACGGCGGACTCGTCCACCAGGACTCCGAGGGCCACAACGGCGTCATCTATCCCGGTCTCGCCCAGCGCATGAGCGCCGGCAAGGGCATCCTCCACAGCGAGAAGAACGACTCCTGGACGCTCACCGGCGAGCCGGAGCACCGGGAGCCCGTGCACTTCGTGCAGATGTGGGTCTTCCCCGACGAGCAGGGCATCAAGCCCGGCTACGAACAGCTCGACATCAACGACCAGCTCGCGAGCGGCGGTTGGGTCACCGTGGCCTCCGGTATGCCCAAGCACGCCGACGACCGCGCCATCTCCATCCGGCAGAAGCACGCCGCTCTGCAGGCCGCCCGCATGGGTGCGAACGAGACCCTCGCCATTCCGACGGCACCCTTCGTCCACGTCTATGTCGCCAAGGGTGAGGCCGCCCTCGAAGGCGTCGGCCTCCTCGGCGCCGGCGACGCGGTCCGCGTCACGGCCGCCGACGGTCAGCGCGTCACCTCGGGCGCGGCGGGTGCGGAAGTCCTGCTGTGGGAGATGGACGCCACCGTCAAGTTCGGCTGAGCCCGCGGACTCACCTGCACCCTCCTCGTCGGCATCCTCGGCACCGCCGACGCCCCCAGCGGCCGTACCGGCCTGCTCTACGGCGGCGGGTTCAAGCTCCCCGGCCAGCAGGCCGTCGGCGCCTTGCCGTCCTGGCCTACTCCTTCGTCGTCACCGCCCAGGCCGCCGAACCCGCCATGGCGTAGCGCCGGGGCATGCCACCGCGCGCCCCGGAAACCCCTGGCAGCGGCCCGGGTGCAACCGTTAGCGTCCGCAGGATGTCCTTAACTCACTCCGGAGTGATCCTCTTCCACGACGGGCGGCTCGCCGTCCAGGACGACTACACCCTCCCCGGCGGCCCCGTACCGCCCGGCGGTGCCCCCGCGACAGCGGCGGTTGAGGCGGCCCGCACCGCCCTCGGCTGCGAGGTCAAGGTCGAGCCCGAACCGAACCTGGAGGTGCGTGCCGTCACCGGCACGCACCTCTACTTCCGTGCCACGGCCGAAGACGCCGGCCGGGCCCGCCTGCTCACCCGCGAGGAGGCCGTGCACCTGCCGCTCACGCCCTGGAGCGCGAGCGAGGCGACCCTGCGCTCCTGGACGGGCGAGCCGTGGTGGCGCGGCCGGCTGGTGGTGGACGAGCCCTATGGACGGCCGCCGAAGCGGTCGCGGGCCGGCGCGGTGGTGATCAGGGACGGCCGGATGCTGCTGATCAAGTACTGGGACGGCCCTGAGGACGTCTACGAGGTCCCCGGCGGCGGCATCGAGCCGGGGGAGACCCCGCAGGACGCCGTGCTGCGCGAGCTGACCGAGGAGACCGGGCTGACCGGCACCATCCTCCGGGAGATCGCCCAGGTCGACCGGAACATCCGGGGCGGCTCCCACCCCGGCCACTACTTCCTGGTGGAGGCCCACGGCGAGACCGGCCCCCGGTCCTCGCTCGACCTCGGTGCGGAGGAGGCCGGACTGGTCTGGGTCCCGGTCGCGGAGCTGCCCGGCCTGCCGATCTGGCCGAAGCGCCTCGCCTGGCGCATCGCGCACTGGTACCGGCACGGCTGGCCGCAGACGCCCGCGGTCCTCTGCGACTCGCTCTGGGACCTGTCCCTGCCCTGCGACTGGTAGCGCCGGAGTGGCAGGATCGCGGGCATGGCACACATCACGCTGGTCCGCGGCGACATCACCGAGCAGGCCGTCGACGCCGTCGTGAACGCCGCCAACTCCTCCCTCCTCGGAGGAGGCGGCGTCGACGGCGCCATCCACCGCCGCGGCGGACCGCAGATCCTCGCCGAATGCCGCAGGCTCCGCGACTCCCGCTACGGACGCGGCCTGCCGACCGGCCGGGCCGTGGCCACCACCGCCGGCCGGCTGCCGGCCCGCTGGGTGATCCACACGGTTGGCCCTGTCTGGTCCCGCGAGGAGGACCGCTCCGCCCTGCTGGCCTCCTGCTACCGCGAGTCCCTGCGCGTCGCCGACGAGTTGGGGGCCCGTACGGTCGCCTTCCCCGCCATCTCCACCGGCATCTACGGCTGGCCGCTGGACGACGGAGCCGCCATCGCCCTGCGTACGGTGCGGGAGGTGACGCAGGCAGCGGCGGGGGAGGGAAGCCAGGTCGACGAGGTGCGGTTCGTGCTGTTCGACCAGACGGCCTACGAGGTCTTCGAGGCGGAGCTCGACCGGGCGTGAAGTGGACCGGAAGGGTCTGAGCGATGGCGCGCGGCGTCGGTCGGGCGTAGTACGGAAGCGTAGGAGCGGCCGTGGCGGTCGTTCCCGTCCCCGAGGAGGCACCATGACCCAGTCCGCGGCGAAGATGACCCCGATGAGCAAGGACATGCAGGCGTGCGTCGAGGCCTGCATGGCGTGCCACACCATGTGCGAGGAGACGATGAGCTCCTGCCTGTCCATGGGCGGTGGCCAGGACAGCATGCAAATCATGCGCGCGCTCATGGACTGCACCGAGATGACTCGCATGTGCGCCGACATGATGATGCGCAGGTCGCCGCTGGCGGCCGAGATGTGCGCGATGTGCGCGCGGGCATGTGACATGTGCGCCGAGGCGTGTATGTCCATGCCCGGTGATCCCCAGATGAAGCGCTGCGCCGACGCCTGTCGACGCTGCGCCGAGATGTGCCGCGCGATGGCCGGCGCCGCCGCCTGACCGCAGGCCTCAGCGTGACGGAGCGCCGCCGCCCCCCTGCCCGGGCCCGGCGGCGCTCTCTCACGGTGTCAGGCCGCGCAGCTCGAACCAGTCGAAGTCGGCGCTCGCCCGCCGGTCGTTGATCCTGCGCGCCCAGCCCGGCGTTCACCGCCACCGCCATCGTCTCCGCCCTGCTCGCCGCGTTCCTGCTGCTCTCGGCCACCGGCAAACTCCGCAAGAACCCCGCCCAGTTCAAGGTCATGCGAACCGTTGGCTTCCCCCTCGACAAACTCTGGCTCCTGGCCACCGCCGAGGCCGCCGGCGCCGTCGGCCTCCTCATCGGCCTGTTCTGGTGGCCGCTCGGTGTCGCGCCGCCATCGGCGTCATCCTCTACTTCATCGGCGCGGTCGGCTCCCACCTGCGCGTCCGCGATCCCGCGACGAACGCGGCGATCCCTCTCGTCCTCGCCATCGCCGCGCTCACGCTCCGTCTGGCGACCACCTGATCGCCCGCCCCCAGCCGGCCCCACCGCACAGGCGCCGGACCTCTGCATGTCGCTGCGGTGTGCCCGCTAGCCTGTGGGGCCTGATGGACGTACGGGAAATGAGCGACGTGGCAGAGGACGAACTCCCCGCGGCTCGGCGTGAGATGGCCGGAGGCGTGGGGACGGCCGTGCGGGGGGTGGTGCTGGCCGGGGTCGGGCTGGTGTGCCTGGCCGTCATCGGCACCGTGGTGATGGTGCTGGGGCCGGAGGCGGTGCTGTGGGCGGACGGCGGGGCGGTCCGGGCCTGGCGGACGGTGTTCACGGCGATCGTGGTGCAGGGGGTGCCCTTCCTGCTGCTGGGGACGCTGGTGTCTGCGGCGATCGCGACTTTCGTACCGGCGTCGGTGTTCGCCAAGGCGCTGCCGCGCAATCAGGCGCTGGCGGTGCCGGTGGCGGGCCTGGCCGGGGTGGTGCTGCCGGGGTGTGAGTGCGCGTCGGTGCCGGTGGCGGGGAGTCTGATGCGGCGGGGGGTGGCCCCGGCGGCGGCGCTGGCGTTTTTGTTGTCGGCGCCGGCGATCAACCCGGTGGTGCTGGTGGCGACGGGAATCGCGTTCCCCAAGAGTCCGGAGATGGTGCTGGCCCGGCTGGTGGCTTCGCTCGCCACGTCGGTCGCGATGGGCTGGCTGTGGGTGCGGGCGGGGCGCGAGGAGTGGCTGCGGCTGCCGAAGGGGCCGACCGGGCACACGGCCGGCGCCAGGCGGGGCGAGGAGTTCCGGCAGAGCCTGCAGCACGACTTCCTGCATGCAGGGGGCTTCCTGGTGCTGGGGGCCGCGGGTGCCGCGACCTTCAACGTCACCGTCCCGCACTCCGTGCTGCGGCTCTTCACCGACGCGCCCTGGCTGGCGGTCCCCGCCCTGGCACTGCTGGCCGTGATCCTCGCCGTGTGCTCGGAGGCCGACGCCTTCGTGGCCGCCTCGCTGACCGGCTTCTCGCCGACCGCGCGGCTGGCCTTCATGGTGGTCGGGCCGATGGTGGACCTGAAACTGATCGCATTGCAGTCGGGCACCTTCGGGCGCGCCTTCGCGATGCGGTTCTCCACGGCGACGTGGTTCATGGCGTTGGCGTGCAGCTCGCTCGTGGGGTGGTGGTTGCTGTGAGGCGCAATCTGCAGGTCCTTCTGCTGCTGCTGGCAGGCGCCGGCATGCTGCACATCTCGCTGTTCACCGAGGTGTATCTGCGTTATGTCCAGCCCGGGCTGCGGATCCCGCTCATCGCCTCCGGCGTGGTGCTGGTGGTGCTCGGCATCATCGGCGCCGCCCGCGACGGCTTCCCCTTCAGCCGGCCCGAGCCCGAGCACGAACACCACGGCGAGTCCGAGGCCCACGGCCACGACCACTCCAAGGGCCCGCGCGTCGCCTGGCTGCTCTACGTCCCCGCCCTGACCCTGCTGTTCTTCGCGCCGCCCGCCCTCGGCTCGTACACCGCCTCCCGCGACGACAACACCCAAGCCCGCAGCAGCACAGCAGGCGCCGGCGGCTTCCCGGCCCTCAAGAGCGGCGGCACCGTCGACCTGTCCCTCAGCGAGTTCACCTCCCGCGCGATCTGGGACACCGGCCAGTCCATGAAGGGCCGTACGGTCCGGCTCACCGGCTTCGTCACCCCCGGCAGCGGCGGCACCTGGTACCTCAGCCGCCTGGTCGTCACCTGCTGCGCGGCCGACGCACAAGTGCTCAAGGTCGAGATGCACGGCGCCACGGCCCCGCCCGCCGACGCGTGGGTCACCGCGACCGGCCGGTGGCGGCCCACCGGAAAGGTCGGCACCGACGCGGCCCGCGCCGCGCTGGACGCGTCGGACGTCACACGCATCGCCGAGCCCAAGGACCCATACGGGTGAGAAATTGCGATCAGGGGAGCGGGGTTCTAGCGTTGGGCAAGTGAACGCCACCGTTCACTGGAGCCGGCAACAGGCAGAGGGTCGCCATGACGACCTCGACGCAGAAGACAACAGAACGCACGGGACGTAATGGCGCCGCACTCGCCGTCATCGCCTCCTGTCAGCTGATGGTGGTGCTCGACATCACCATCGTGAACATCGCGCTGCCGCACATCCAGACCGCACTGAATTTCTCCACCACCGGCCTGTCCTGGGTACTCAACGCCTACACACTGACTTTCGGCGGCCTGCTCCTCCTCGGAGGCCGCGCCGGCGACATCCTGGGCCGCAGGCGGGTCTTCATCTTCGGCGTCCTGCTCTTCGCCCTGGCGTCACTGATCGGCGGCTTCGCCCAGAATTCCGGCGAACTCCTCGCTGCCCGCGCCCTGCAGGGCGTTGGCGGTGCCATCGCGTCCCCCACCGCGCTCGCGCTGATCACCACGACCTTCACCGAAGGCCCGGCCCGCAACCGCGCGTTCGGGGTCTTCTCCGCCGTGTCGGCCGGCGGTGGCGCGATCGGGCTGCTGGCGGGCGGGATCCTCGTCGAATGGCTCAACTGGCGCTGGGTCTTCTTCGTCAATGCGCCGATCGCCATCATCATCGCCCTCGCCGCGCCCCGCGCCATCAAGGAGTCCGCCCGCCACCCGGGCCGCTTCGACATCGCCGGAGCATTCACCTCGACACTCGGCATGGCCTCGCTCGTCTACGGATTCATCCGCGCCGCCCAGGAGGGCTGGCGTAATCCGCTGACCATCGGCGCATTCGCGATGGCCGTGGTGCTGCTCGCCGCCTTCATCGCGATTGAAAGGCGTACGAGTCGGCCGATCACGCCGATGCACATGTTCGCCGACCGCAACCGGGCGGGAACGTACGGAATCATGCTGAGCTTCGCCGCCGCGATCTTCGGCATGTTCTTCTTCCTCACACTCTTCGTGCAGGACGTTCTGCATTTCAGCCCGCTCGAAGCGGGGCTGGCATTTCTCCCCGTGAGCGCGGTCATCGTGGTGGGCGCCGGGATCTCCTCCCGGCAGTTGCCCAGGTTCGGCCCGAAGCCGCTCATGGTCTGCGGTGCGCTGAGCGCCGCGGGCGGTCTGATCTGGCTGACGTTCACCAACATCAACAGCACGTACGCGGGCAGCATCCTCGGCCCGATGCTGCTGTTCGGCCTCGGCATGGGCCTGCAGTACGTGGCGCTGACGCTGACGGCCGTCTCCGGCGTCGCCCCGCACGAGGCCGGCGCGGCGTCCGGGCTGCTCAACGCCACCCAGCAGGTCGGCGGTTCGCTCGGGCTGTCCATCCTGGTCACGGTCTTCGGCACGGCCAGCCGGAATGAGGCCATGCATCAGCTGCCCTCCTTCCTGGCCCAGGCGACGCCGGGCCAGCGGCTGGTGTTCCAGCGCACCAGACAGCTCCCTCCGCCATGGGGCGACCAGGTGCTCACCAGCGGGATCACCACGGCGTTCCTGGTCGCCGCGGCCTTCACGATCGTGGCGGCGCTGATCGCGCTCGTCGTGATCCAGGTCCGGCCCTCCGACCTGGAGCGCCTGCAGGGCGCCGCCGAGACGGCGGTCGCTCCGGCGGCCGTGGAACCCGGCGACTGACGCCTTCCTCCTCTGCCCAGCTCCGACAGTTTGGACTTCCTTGACAAAAAAAGTTGTCGGTGGCACGGTGGTCCCATGCTTGATGTGACAGTGATCGACGACCCGGCTGCCGCCGAGGCGAGCCTGGACCCGATACGGGCCCGCCTGCTGGCCGCCCTGGCCCAGCCGGGGTCCGCCAGCACGCTGGCCGCGACGTCCGGCCTGTCCCGTCAGAAGGCGAACTACCACCTCAAGGCCCTGGAGCGGCACGGCCTGGTCGAACTCGTCGAGGAACGCCGCAAGGGCAACTGCACCGAGCGCGTCCTGCGGGCGACCGCCGCCTCGTACGTCATCTCCCCGGCCGCCCTGCCCCAGGTCGCGCCCGATCCCTCCCGCTCCCCGGACCAGCTGTCCGCGCGCTGGCTGCTGTCACTCGCCGCCCGCCTGGTCCAGGAGGTCGGCCAGTTGATCGTCGGCGCGACTGCCGCCAAGCGGAAGCTCGCGACGTACGCCATCGACAGCGAGGTCCGCTTCGCCTCCGCCGCGGACCGTGCCGCGTTCGCGGCGGACCTGACCGACGCCGTCAGCGGCCTGGTCGCCAAGTACCACGACGGGAGCGCGGAGAGCGGCCGCAAGCACCGTCTTGTTGTCGCGCTGCACCCCAGTCTCAAGAGTCCCAAGACGAACAACGAGGAGTCCTAGCCATGCCCAAGGAATTCGAGATCAGCCGCGAAGGTGAAGTCCCCACCACTCCGCAGGAGTACTGGGACGCGATCACCACCGGCACCGGCGGCTGGCTCTGGCCCATGGAGTTCGAGCCGCGCGTCGGCGGCGACGCCGCCTTCGGCGGCAAGGTGACCGTCTGGGACCCGCCGAACCACTTCGTCACCCGCGTCGCGGGCGAGGGCGGCTTCTTCAACCAGCTGGAGCACGTCATCGAGGGCCGCGACGGCGGCACCACGTGGTTCCGCTACGTCCACAGCGGGATCTTCACCGACGACTGGGACAACCAGTACGACGGCGCCAGCAAGCACACCGACTTCTACCTGCACACCCTCGGCCAATACCTCACCCACTTCAGCCGGCGCCCGGTCACGTACGTCTCCACGGACGCGCCCGCGGCTTCGGCCGCCCCTGACGGCTTTTCCACGCTCCGCCGTGAGCTCGGCATCGGCGACGGCACGTCCCAGGACGACACGCTGCGCGTCGCCCTCCCCGGCACCGAGCCGCAGGACGCAGTGGTGGACTACCTCAACCCCGACTTCGTCGGCCTGCGCACGGAGGACGCCTGTACCGCTTCTTCGGCCGCAACGCCTTCGGGGCCCCCGTCGGGGTCGCGCTCCACCTCTTCCGGGACGACGTCGACGCCGAAAAGACCCTGCACGCCTGGCAGTCCTGGCTCGACGGCCTGTACGCGTAGCGGCTGCCGCCTGCGCCGGGTTCGCGTTCTGTTCGTGGCTGGGTCGGGGCCGCCGCGCTACCTCCCCGGCGGCGCCCCGCCCCAAAGACGAAGCGAACGCGCCCCGGCGCAGGCGGCACCGCCCGTATGCACATGGCTTGTGGGAGCGGTCCCGCGGGACTCACGCTGGACCCATGACCAAACGAGCCGTCATTCGCCCGTACGCCCCCAGGGACCGGGCCGCGCTGTACGACATCTGTGTACGTACCGGGGAGCTGGGGGGCGACGCGCGGCACCTGTACCCGGAGGATCCGGAGCTGTTGCCGGACATCTTCGCGGGGCCGTACGCCGAGCTGGAGCCGGAGTTGGCGTTCGTGGCCGCCGATGAGGCCGGCCGGGCGGTGGGGTACATCGTGGGGACCGCGGACACGGCGGGGTTCGCGAAGCGGTTCCGGGAGGAGTGGCTGCCGAACGTGGAGGACCGGTACGCCGCGGTGGTGGGGGTGCCGCGGACGCCGGCGGAGGGGATGATCGGGCTGTTGCGGAACCCGGAGCGGATGATCGTGCCGGAGTTGGCTGGGTATCCGGCGCATCTGCACATTGATCTGTTGCCGGAGTATCAGCGGGCGGGGC
The DNA here is from genome assembly GCF_003999195.1 of Streptomyces soli. Classification (GTDB taxonomy): domain Bacteria; phylum Actinomycetota; class Actinomycetes; order Streptomycetales; family Streptomycetaceae; genus Actinacidiphila; species Actinacidiphila soli. The sequence goes on along the minus strand of NZ_RJVR01000270.1, from coordinate 1,807 downwards.
TCGGGCGCGAGTTGATGCGGGTGCTTCTGGCGGCGCTCGCGGCGAAGGGTGTCGGGGCGGTCCACCTCGGGATGGCGACGGCGAACACCGCGGCTCGCGCGTTCTATGACCGGGTCGGGTTCCATGAGATCGCGGTGGCCGATGCGGGGCCGCTGACCTATCTGGGGCGGGAGACGGAACCCGGCCTGGGGTGAGCTGTTTCGAAACCTTGCCGACGGACTCTAGAAAGCGCTTGCTCCCTGAGGGTATGGTCCCCGCGGACCGATCATCCGCGCGACGACACCCACGTCACCCAGCACGCACCTCATCCCGGGAAAGGCCGTACGGCAATCGTGAACCCCTTCCCCATGCCGCCCGACGACCGGGCGCTCAGCCCCCGCACCGGCTGGACCCGCGCCCACTGGGAGGCCGTCGCCGACGGGCTGCTGGCCGCCGTCGAACCGCATGCGACGCCCGGACGGGCCCTGTACCACCTGCCCGGCGGCCGCCACAGCTCGTCGGGTGCCCGGTCGGACGGGCTGGAGGGGTACGCCCGCACCTTCCTGCTCGCCGCCTTCCGGGTGGCGGGAGCGGGAGGTGACGACCCGTCAGGGTTGATGCAGCGGTACGCGGACGGGCTCGCCGCAGGGACCGTCAACCCCGGGGGCGACGCACCCGAGGACTGGCCGGTGATCGCCGACCGCAGCCAGCCGCTGGTCGAGGCGGCCTCGATCGCGCTGTGCCTGCGGCTGACGAGGCCCTGGCTCTGGGACCGGCTCGACGACTCCGTACGCGAACGGGCCACCGCCTGGCTCCGACCGGCCGTCACCGCCGAGGCCCCACCCTGCAACTGGGAACTGTTCCCGGTCACCGTCGCCGGGTTCCTCGGCGACCGCGTGACCGTGACCAAGGGCTTGGACGGCATCGAACGCTGGTACCAGGGCGACGGCTGGTACACCGACGGCGACGGCCCCGCCTACGACTACTACAACGGCTGGGCCATGCACCTCTACCCGAATCTGGAGGCCTGGCTCTCCGCCGACCCCGACCGCCTCGCCCTCTACGGCGAGCGGCTGCGGCTCCATCTCGCCGACTACGCCCGCCTCTTCGGCGCCGACGGCGCCCCCGTCCACCAGGGCCGATCGCTCACCTACCGCATGGCCGCCGTGGCGCCCCTCTGGCTGGGCGCCCTCACCGGCCACACCCCGCTCAGCCCCGGCACCACCCGGCGCCTCGCCTCCGGCGCGCTTCGCTACTTCCTCGACCGGGGCGCCGCCGGGCCCGACGGGCTGCTGTCGCTGGGCTGGCACGGCCCGTACGAAGGCGTGCTGCAGCGCTATTCGGGCCCGGCGTCGCCCTACTGGGCCAGCAAGGGCTTCGTCGGCCTGCTGCTCCCGCCGGAGCACGAGGTGTGGACGGCGGTGGAGGAGCCCGGCCCCGCCGAGGTCGCCGACGCGGTTACCGCCGTGCGGGCCCCGAACTGGCTGATCCAGTGCACTGTCGCCGACGGGATCGTACGGCTGCACAACCACGGCTCCAGCGACCCCCGTTACGACCCGCACTACACGCGGCTTGCCTACTCCACCGCCACCGGTCCCGGGCCGGCCGACAACCGCTTCGGGCTGCCCGACACCGACCGCACCGACCTGCGGCCGCTCGGCGCCGGCGACGGCTGGGCCGCCTCCAGCTCCCGGGCGGGCGACGCCGACGTGGTGAGCCTGGTCGTGGCGCGCGGGGCCGTGGAGGTGCGCGTCCACCTGGTGACCGGCGCCCGGCCGGGCACGGCCGTACGGCAGACCGGCTGGGCGGCGCGGCCGGGGCTGCGCTC
>NZ_RJVR01000014.1 GCF_003999195.1 Streptomyces soli | reverse complement strand
GACGACCACACCGAAGGCCAGAAGATGAGGGGCTGGAACGACCCCTACTGGGCGAAGATCGCCGACAGCTACGACCACATCATGACCCGCAGCGTGCTGCGCGACCAGCCCATCGACTCCGCGCGCGTCGTCGGCCCGGTCGAGGGGGTGATGCTCTGCACCGACAAAGTGCCGAAGGTGCTGACCGCCCAGGACATCGCGCGCATCCTCACCGCCGACCTGCGCCCGCGCCACATGACCCGCGCCCTGATCGCAGCCGCCCGCGCCCGCCGCAACGGCACCGACAACATCGCGGTCACCGTCATCGCGCCCCGCACCACCTAACCCCGGGCATCACGGATTTCCGGCTACAACACCGGGGCTCCGCTGCCGTGTTGGGTTGGCGCGGGCCCCCGGCGCTCCGGCTGTGGGGGGGAGAGAACCGCCGAAGCTGGTGCGGCGCATCTGGTGTCACTCGACCGGGCGCGCTTGGTAGGTGTCGGGCGCGCCCAGGAACACCGATTCCTGGCGCACGAACACGCGCAGGCCGAGGACAGCATCGGCACACCGGGCGTCGCACCTGGCACGCTGTCCCCGTAACGTGAAGTCGTCCCGCCCGTCGTGGACTTCGTGGGCTGCACCCGCCCTCGTACGGCCCGCGCGGGCCTCGGCGGAGGTCCGCGCTCCCGGCGCCTCGGACCCGAAAGGCGCCGGTAATCGCCAGGTACGGGTTACGCGGCGGTCGTGGCGAAGTAGTGCCCCGCGTCGAGGTCGTCGATCAGACCCGGGTGCGTCGGCTTCCAGTTCAGCAGCGCGCGGGTCTGGTCGGACGAGACGGGATTGTCCAACTGGACGAGATCCGCGAGGAATCCGAAGTGGTCCGCCGCCTGGTCGGGCTCGACGCCGACCGTCGGCACGTTCAGGTGCCGGCCGATCGTCTCGGCGATCCGGCGGAAGGGGACGCCTTCGTCGTCGACGGCGTGCAGCCGGGTGCCGGCCGGCGCCGACTCCAGGGCGAGCCGGTACAGGCGAGCCGCGTCGAGGGTGTGCACCGCCGGCCAGCGGTTGGACCCGTCGCCGACGTATCCGGCGACGCCCTTCTGCCGGGCGATGCCGATCAGGGCAGGGACGAACCCCCCGGACCCGTCGAGCGAACTGTGCACGGTGGGCGTGAGCCGGATGACCGAGGACCGGATCCCTCGCTCCGCGAGACCGACGACCTTGTTCTCCGCGTCGATGCGGTAGCCCCCGGCAACCGTGTCGGCTTCGGTGCCCGTCCGCCCGAGCGCCGCCAGGGCGAGCAGCAGCGTGCCGGACGTACCGACCAGGGGCTTGCCGGTGCAGGTCAGCGCGTCCGCGAACGCGTCGATCGCCTTGAGGTCGGCCTCGGCGGCGGTCGCCATGTCGCCGGCCAGCATGAGGTCGTGCTTGAAGGCCAGGTGGACGACCGCGTCCGCCTCGGCGGCGGCTTCCCGGAGGCCGTCGAGGTCGTCCAGGTCGCCGCGCCGTACGTCGGCACCCGCCTTGGCAAGCGCGGCGGCCGACACGTCCGAGCGGGCGAGGCCGACGACCTGGTGGCCGGCCGCGAGGAGTTCGGGAACGACCGCCGAACCCAGGTGCCCGGATGCTCCGGTGACGAAAACACGCATGGGATCTTCCCTTCACAACCGATGATGTCAGGTTATGACATCACTGTAGCAGGGTGATGTCAGAGTCTGCCATCACATAGAATGTGCGCATGGGACGCTGGCAACCGGGATCGCGCGAACGCCTCGAGGCGGCGGCGCTCGCACTGTTCAGCGAGCGCGGCTACGACAGCACCACGGTGGCGGAGATCGCGGCGCGCGCCGGGCTGAACGAGCGGACCTTCTACCGCTACTTCACCGACAAGCGGGAAGTCCTCTTCGACGGCGGCCACTTCCTGGAGGGCTTCCTCACTCGGTCGGTCGCCGAGTCGCCCGCGTCCGCCGGGCCGCTCGACGCGATCATCGCGGCGCTCGAGCAGGCGGCGACCGAGGTGTTCGCCGACCGCCTGGCCATCGCCCGGCAACGGCAGACCGTCATCGACGCCAACCCCGAACTGCAGGAACGTGAGCGATCCAAGATGGCATCCATCGCCACCGCGCTGGCCCGCACCCTGCGCGAGCGCGGGGTCGGCGACCCCGCGGCAAGCCTGGCCGCCGAAACGGGCCTCACAGTATTCAGGATCTCCTTCGCGCTCTGGGTCGCCCACGAGAACACCAGGAGCCTCACGGAACTGATCAAGGAAACGATGACGGACCTCAGGACGATCACAGCAGGCCCATGACCGTTGCCGCCCCGGGTCGGCCCGTCCAGGTCACCCGGCCCGCTCCGACCGGTCACCCCCTCCGCCCCGAACGGGCCTGCCCCTTCCCGGCCGACGGCCGCGGAGGACCTGCTCGCTGTGGAGCATAGGGCCCTGCGAGCAGTGCAGTAGCTCGGCATCGCTGGGCCCGTGAGACCCATGACGGCACGACACCGCGAACGCCCACCAGGCTGCCGATGTCTGAGCGTTCATCGGATCATGGTGTCGATGCATGCCAGCCGGCGCGTGACGGTCGTGACGCTCTGGCCGAGGGGCGGCCACGGGAACTCGGTCATGCTGATCCTCGTTAGGGACACACCGTGGAGGGCCGCCAGGAGGTTGGCTGCGTCGGCACGAGGATCCGTACTTGTCGAGAATCCCTCTGCTACACAGGCTTCGAGTGCGACCACCAGAGCGTCGAGCGCGTCATAGCCGGCGCGTCTGGATGCTCCCTCCAGCGGTGTGAACATCAGTCGGCGCCTGGCTGGCCATTTGATGCCGAGAGCGACATAGGCCTGACAACGGGCGAGAAGTCGTTCCAGGGAGTTCGCCGCGGCTTCGGCCACTGCGTCGGTCTGTTCGATCAGATCCTGGAACGTGCGGTCACGCATGGCGGCATGCAACTCGGTCACGTCGGTGAAGTGGCCGTACAGCGCCGGTGCCGTCACGCCCGCGGCGCGTGCCACGGCCCGCAAGCTCACTGCCTCGATGGTGTTCTGTTCGTCGAGCACGGCGAAGGCTGCCTCGATGAGGCGTTCCCGCGTCAGCTTGGCGCCTGCAGTGGGTTGACGCTTCGGGCGGGGCGCTGTCGGCGTTCGCATACTTTCACTTTACGCGCGTTTAGTTGCTGGTGTATACCTGCGTTGCCAGGTCAGCCCGCTGACTGGACGTAACCTCATCCTCGATCATCTCACCCGGTGGCGTAGTCACCGCGGGCCAGGCACCACCGGGAAACCGGCACACCACACGGCTGGCCCCATACGTCCACCGACCACCCTGAACATCCGTGGAAGGACACCCATGAAGTTCGCCAAGACACCCCGGGGTCCGCCGACTGGCCGTCGCCGCGATCGCAGCCCCCCTTGGCGCTCGCCGGCGCCGGCGCCGCCCAGGCAGCCACCTCGTCGGTCACGCCCCGTCAGCTACCCACCGGCGGACGGGCTGGTGGCGCGGCTACTTCCTCGTCGGTCACGCCCGCCGCCTCCGAATGGCCTGATGGCCACGGCCTGCTAATGGCCTGACGGCGCGGCTACTGGCCTTGCGAAAGACATCACTCGGGCGGCCCCGCTTGCTCTGCGTGCGTCGGCTCGATCTTCAGGAGGTTGTGCCCAATGAATCGTGCCCATAGACCGCGGAGGCGGCTCAGTACCGTCCTTCTCGCAGTCATGGCCACCAGTGCCGCTCGGCTGACCGCCCCGCTGGTGGCGCTGGCGCTCGCGGTGGCCACAGTGATCGCCGTGCCCGCCGCCTCCTACGCCGCAGACAACACCCCCAAACCACTGGTCCCGCAGACGCACGCCACCAGCCCGACCTCGCTCGGCCAGCATCCGACGCACCAGGTCTGCGCCAAGCCCTCCAAGGCCGGCGAGATGTCCTGCCTGTCGGTGGAGCGGGACGACGTCAGCGGTCCGAAGGGCGTGCAGCCGAACGCCACCCCCGCCGGGTTCGGCCCGGCCGACCTGCAAAGCGCCTACAACCTGCCCTCCGGCGGGGCCGGCCAGACCGTCGCGCTCGTGGACGCCTACGACGACCCGACCGCCGAGAGCGACCTGGCCGTCTACCGGCAGCAGTACGGCCTGCCGGCGTGCACGACCGCCAACGGCTGCTTCAAGAAGATCGACCAACGCGGCGGCACCACCTACCCGCCGGCGGACTCCGGCTGGTCCGGGGAGATCTCCCTGGACCTCGATGCGGTCAGCGCGATATGCCCCAGCTGCAACATCCTGCTGGTCGAGTCCGACGACAGTTATATGAATAACCTCGGCGCGGCCGTGAACCAGGCCGTCGCCCAGGGCGCCAAGTTCGTCTCCAACAGTTACGGCGGCGCCGAGGGCTCCGACGAGACGCAGTACGACGACGCCTACTTCAACCACCCAGGCGTCGTGGTCACCGCCAGCACGGGTGACTCCGGCTACGGGGTCAGCTACCCGTCGGCCTCGCCGTACGTCACCGCGGTCGGCGGCACCTCGCTGGTGAAGGACACCTCCACCACCCGCGGCTGGGCCGAGGCCGCCTGGAGCGGCGCCGGCAGTGGCTGCTCGGGCTATGAGACCAAGCCGTCGTTCCAGACCGACTCCGGCTGCGCCCGCCGTGCGAACGCCGACGTGTCCGCGGTCGCCGACCCCAACACCGGCGTCGCGGTTTACTACAACGGCTGGCACGTCTACGGCGGTACCAGCGTGTCTTCGCCGGTCATCGCGTCGGTCTACGCCCTCGGCGGCACCCCCGCGACCGGCTCGCAGCCCAACTCCCTGCCCTACCAGAACACCGGCAACCTCAACGACGTCACCTCGGGCAGCAACGGCAGCTGCAATTCCTCATACCTGTGCACGGCCGGGCCCGGTTACGACGGACCCACCGGTCTGGGCACCCCGAACGGTGTTGCAGCATTCCGTTCCGGGCCGCACGGGATCGTGACCGGCACCGTCACCGACGGCACCAACCCACTGGCGCAGGCCAAGGTCAGCATCGGTGACGGCACCACCACGACGGACGGCCAGGGACACTACAGCCTGAACGTGGCCCCCGGGACCTACGACGTCACCGCGTCCAAGTTCGGGTACGACTCCAACACCGTCTCCGGCGTCGCGATCGCTGACGGCCAGACGGTGACCGAGAACCTCGCGCTCACCGCGAAGCCGGCTGTCAACGTCACCGGTACCGTCCGGGACGGCTCCGGCCACGGCTGGCCGCTGTATGCGACCGTGCAGGTCAAGGGCGAACCGACCGCGGTCGCCTACACCGACCCCAAGACAGGGCGCTACAGCCTGCGCCTGCCCGCCGGGGACACCTACACCCTGCAGACCGACGCGCTCTACCCCGGCTACACGCAGGACTCCGCCGACGTGCAGGTCGGCTCGGCGGACGTGACCCACGACGTCAACGCCTCCGTCGACCAGACCTGCAGCGCGGCCGGCTACGCCTACAAGTACACCGGCGACACCCAGACGTTCGACGGCACCACCGCACCCGCCGGCTGGACCGTCGACGACAAGATCGGCAACGGCCAGACCTGGGCCTTCAACGACCCCGGCAACCGTGGAAATCTGACGGGCGGCTCGGGTGGCTTCGCCATCATCGACAGTTACAAGTACGGCTACAGGAACAGCCAGAACAGCTCGCTGATCAGCCCGGTCATGGACTTCAGCACGCGGGCCCACCCGATCGCGTCCTTCCGCAATGACTACTTGGGTCAGTTGAACCAGGTCGGCGACGTGGATCTCAGCGTCGACGGCGGCCAGACGTGGAACACCGTCTGGCACCACACCTATGACAGCGTCCGAACGAACACCCAGGTCGTGGACCTGTCCCAGGCGGCCGGCAAGAGCGCCGTCCAGGTACGGTTCCACTTCACCGGCAGCTTCGGCGGATGGTGGCAGGTCGACGACGTCTACTTCGGCAACCGTACCTGCGACCCGACGCCGGGCGGCCTGGTCGTCGGCCAGGTGCTCGACAAGAACACCGGAGCCGCCGTCAACGGCGCCACAGTCACCTCGGCTGACCAGCCCGCGGAGAAAACGACCTCGGCGGCGACGCCGAACGACCCGAACCTGGGCGACGGCTTCTACTGGCTGTACTCCTCGATCACCGGAAGCCACACCTTCACCGCCACCGCGGGCAACTACACCTCCCAGGACGCCGCCGTCGACGTCGCGGCGGACACAGCAACAGAAGGTGCCTTCTCCCTCCCCGCACCCCGGATCGAGGTGACCCCAGGCTCGGTCAGCAAGACGGTCAACTGGCAGGGCCAGACCAGCCAGACCGTGACGGTCAAGAACACCGGGACCACCCCGGTGACCGCCAGGATCGGCGAGCGGCCGGACACCTACCAGCCGGCCACGCAGGGCGCACCACTGCAGAAACTGAAGGGAGACTACTCACCCGAACCGTTCCAGCCGGGCAAGACGGCGACGACCACCGCCGCCCAGCCCGCCACGACACCGTACGCACCGCCATGGACCACGGTGGCCGACTACCCCACGGCGATCATGGACAACGGCGTCGCGACCATCGGCGGCAAGGTCTACTCGGTCGGCGGCGTCGCCGGTGCGGCCATCAGCGCCAAGGCCTACGTCTACGACCCGGCCACCCAGGCATGGAGCGCCATCGCCGACATGAACACCGCACGTGAGGCTCCGCAGGTGGCGGCCGTCGACGGTCAGCTGTACGTCTTCGGCGGCTGGGGTTCCAACGGGGCTCCGGTGGCCACGACGGAGATCTACGACCCGTCGTCCGGCACCTGGTCGACCGGGGCGAGCAACCCCAGGTCGTACGCCGGCGCCGGGGTGAGTGTTCTCAACGGCAAGATCTACCTGGTGGGCGGCTGCGTCACCACGTGCACCGGTACTCCCGACGTGCAGGTGTACGACCCGGTGTCGAACTCCTGGAGCTCGGCGCATGACTACCCGCAGCCCACCTCTTGGCTCGGCTGCGGCGGCATCGACGGCCAGGTGTACTGCGCCGGCGGCTCGACGACCACGGCCACGTCCAAGCACACCTACGCCTACGATCCGTCCTCGGACAGCTGGAGCCCCGTCGCCGACCTGCCGATCGATCTGTGGGCGATGGGCTATTCGGCCGCCAACGGCCAGCTGCTCGTCTCCGGCGGCGTGACCAACGGATTCAGCACGATCACCAACCAGGGATTCGCCTACAACCCGCGTTCCGACGCCTGGACGGCGCTGCCCAACTCCAACAACACCCTCTACCGCGGCGGCTCCGCCTGCGCTTTCTACAAGATCGGAGGTGCGACCGGCACCTCCGCTCCGTCGAAGAGCTCGGAGATGCTGCCCGGCTACGACCAGTGCAGCGCCACGAACGACGTCACCTGGCTGTCGGAGGACAACACCCAGGTGACGATCCAGCCCGGAGACAGCGCCACGATCACGGCGACACTCAACGCGAACGCCGGGATCACCCAGCCGGGAACCTACACCGCGCAGCTCACCATCAGCGCGAAGACCCCGTACACGGTGGCACCGATCCCGGTGACGTTCACGGTGAACCCGCCCAAGACCTGGGGCAAGATCACCGGAACGGTGACCGGAGCCGGCTGCACCGCAGCCCCCGGCCCGCTGACAGGCGCGACGGTGCAGATCGACACCTCGGCAGCGAGCTACAGCCTCAAAACCGACAAGAACGGCCAGTACATGCTCTGGCTCGACACCCGGAACAACCCGCTCACACTGATCGCGGCCAAGGAAGGATGGGCGCCACAGACCAGATCGGTCAAGATCGCCAAACTGAAGACGACCACGGCCGACTTCACCCTCAAACCCGACCACACCTGTAGCTGATCCCGGTGCGGGTGCCGGCCCCAGCCCCGCACCTGCACCCCCACAGAGCGCCCCGGCCACCGCGCCGGGGCGCTCTGACCCGAATCCGCAGGTAGGAATTCCACACCGGGGTGCGCTCGGACTGGGAGGTCTTCCAGCACCTGGCCACCCGGGGGCTGGCCGCCGGCCCCGGCGGCGGCATTCCTGACCTGGAGAACGCGCTCGGCCTGGTGCGGGGCAAGCCGTTCGACGGCCAGGACTGCCCCTGGGCGGACTCCGTCCAGCAGAAGATGCTCTCCCGCATCGTCGACGTCGCCCACACACTCGCCGCCTGGCACACCGACGGCGACAGCCCGGACCTGGACGCCGCCCGGCACGCCGCTTTGCGCGGCCTGGACATCGATGAGACCGCCGAGGTGCTGTAGCGGGACTGGATGACCATCGAATGGGCCGCCGAAAACACCGCGGGCGTACGCAAGGCCGTCGCGCGAGCGCAGCAGGTCGCGCGCTCGTACGACATGTCACTGGACACCATCACCGAGCAGACCATCGACCTGGTGCTGCCCCCCGACCGGCCCGAACCCGCGCACGTCGGCCGGGCCTGACAACGCAACAGGTGCCGGGCCGCGACGATCCGCCTCTTCGAGCGTTCGTGCCAGATCCGTGCCAGATGCTGCAGCTCGTTCAGGCCGCTTCCTGCGTACGGCGCGGCGTGAAGCGGACGACGATCTCGCCACGCTCAGGGGCGAGGTGGATATCCAGATCGGATTCCATCGCCCGAGTCAGCCGCGACAGCAGCGGCAGTGCGGGGGTAGTGCCGCCCAGTTCTATGCGCGAGATCCCGGGTTGGGTCACGCCCGCCCGACGGGCTAGGGCGTGTTGCGAAAGTCGATCAAGGTCGTGGATGATCAAGCGCTGTGGGGCGTGGAGATATGACGAGCGGCCAGTGGGCTCGGCTTGAGCCGCT
>NZ_RJVR01000269.1 GCF_003999195.1 Streptomyces soli | reverse complement strand
GATCTGTGCCTGTCGTGCAAGGGCTGTTCAGTGGACTGCCCGACCGGGGTGGACATGGCCACCTACAAGGCCGAGATGCTCTACCAGGCGTACCGGCGCCGGCTGCGTCCGGCCAGCCACTACGCACTGGGCCGACTGCCGCGCTGGGCCGCCCTGGCCGCGCGGGCGCCGGGAGTTGCCAACCGCGTGATGCGCGGCCCGCTCGGAGCCGTCGGCAAGCGCATGGCGGGCGTCGATCACCGGCGCGAGCTGCCGCTCTTCGCCGCGCAGACCTTCCGGCGCTGGTTCGCCACCCACGAGCCGGCCGCCGGGGATCCGGTGGTGCTGTGGGTGGACACCTTCACCGACCACTTCAGTCCCGAGGTCGGCATCGCGGCGGTGCGAGTCCTGGAGGCCGCGGGCTTCTCGGTACGTATCTCGCCTCGGCGGCTGTGCTGCGGGCTGACCTGGATCTCCACCGGCCAGCTCGATGCGGCCCGGCGGATCCTCAGACGCAGCGTCGCCTCGCTCGCCCCCGAAGCCGAACGCGGAGTGCCGATCGTCGGCCTGGAGCCGTCCTGCACAGCCGTCTTCCGCGGCGACGCGGAACACCTGCTGCCCGACGACCCGCACCGGGCCGCGGTGGCCGGGGCCACCAGGACCCTGGCCGAGTTGCTGACCGAGCGCGATGCCCCGCTGCCCGATCTGACCGGCGTACGGGCAGTGGCGCAGCCGCACTGCCACCAGCACGCGGTGATGGGATGGGCGACCGACCGAGCACTGCTGGAGAAGGCGGGGGCCACCGTGGAGGCGGTGGGCGGCTGTTGCGGCCTGGCGGGGAATTTCGGCGCCGAGCGCGGCCACTACGAGGTCTCCGCGGCGGTGGCGGAGACCTCATTGCTGCCCGCCGTACGCGCCGCGGACGAGGGCACGGAGCTGCTCGCCGACGGCTTCTCCTGCCGCACCCAGCTGGACCAGCTCGCCGGTCGGCGGGGCCTACACCTGGCGCAGCTCCTCGCTCAGCACCACCCCGAGCGGTAGGCCTGGGGATCACACCCGGATGCGGGGCCGGGCTGGGCCGCGCATCCGGGTGCTCTCCTCTACTTGGTGCCGTAGACGGCGAGTTCGCTGATGGCCATCTGGCCGCCCGTCTGGCCGCCGGAGTTCGGGCGGTCGGCTATGACCCGCACATAGCGAGCGGTGACGGGTGCGTCCAGCTGGATGCCGGTGATACCGCCGGCGCTGTCAGTGCGGTGCGCGACCGTCCAGAATGTCGAGTTGTCGAGGGAGACGTCGACGTGGAAGGCGGTCGCGTACTTGTCGGTGGGCATCAGGACGGACAGCACGCTGATCGACTCCGGTTGCTGGAGGTCCACCTGCAGCGACCACCGGTAGCGTCCCGACGCCTGCGCGAAAGTTGACGTGTTGCCGTCGTTGCCGAGCGCCGGCGTGGAGCCCGGTTGCATGTCGGCCTGGGTTCCGTCGATGAACAGCGCCTGGGCCGGGGTCTTCAGCGCGGTGTTGCTGCCTCCCTGGATGGGGGCGTACGCACCGATCTCACTGATCGCCATCTGGTCGCCTCGCTGGCCCGAGTTGTCCGGCTTGTCGGCGACGACGCGCAGGTACCTGGCCGTCACCGGCGTGCTGAACGCGACCGGGATGCTCCCCCACCCGCTGTTGTTGACGGTGCCGACGGTGGTCCAGGTGGTGCCGTCGGTCGAGGCGTCCACGTGGAAGTCGGTGGCGAAGTGGGCCTGGGGCATGCCGACCGTGATGTACCCCAGGCCCTGCGCCTGCTGGAGGTCGACCACGAGCTGCCACCGGAACTGCCCGCTGGCCTGGATATACGTGGCGGGGTCACCGTCCGTGGCGTAGGTCAGCTGCGACTCCGGCTGCAGTTGCGCGGTGCTGCCGTCGATGAACTGCGCCACGGCCGGCTTGTGGGCCGCGAGGTTGGTCGGTGCCACGCCGGCCGGCGGTGCCGCGATGCCCGCGTACGCCGATTCGAGGCCGGCGTTGGCCAGCACGGTCGCCGGCACGCCGACGCCGGCAGCGGAGACCTGGGTGTTGCCGCTGACGTTGACGTTGCTCGGGTCGCCACAGACCCAGTTGGGTGTGAGGTTCTCGAAGTAGTTGCCGGTGAAGGAGAAGTCGCCGTAGGGAGTGGTGGTCCCCTCCTTGCAGCCGCCCATGGAGGCGTTGTTGGCGTTGTAGGCGGCGTTGCCGGTCATGGTCACGTACTGGCTGCCGCCGTCGGTGTAGATGGCGAACCCGCCGCCCCCGGCGCCGCGCACGACGTTGCCGCTGATGACCAGGCCGTCGGCGAGGGACGTGCCTTCCTGGCCCAGGACGTAGATGCCGCCGCCGTCGGAGCGTTGCTGCATGTAGTCGTAGACGAGGTTGTTGGTGATCTTGTTGCCCGAGGTTTTGGTGGCGGTGCGTCCCCAGCCCCAGTTCGAACTGATGCCGCTGTAGGGGACGTTGTTGACCTGGTTGTGCGTGATGGTGTCGTTGCGGGTGTAGCCCTGGAAGATGCCGACACCCCCGGTGTACTCGACGGCGACGTTGTGGATCCAGTTGTCGGCGATGGTGTTGCCGGTGGGCAGGACGGAGAGGTCGGTGGGGTTCGCGTCGGTGCCGTTGCCGATCTCGACGCCGTTTCCGGAGATGTCGGTGAAGACGTTTCCGGTGATCGAGGAGTTGGTGACGCCCTGCCCCAACTGGAGGCCGGCGGCGCCGAGATGCTGGAACGTGTTGCCGCTGAGCTTCAGCCCGTCGGTGTAGGTGAACGTCACATTGCCCGGAGTCATCGTCCAGTTGCCGTACGGGCAGGTGCCCGGATCAGTGGTGGAGAAGCGGTCGCACGAACCCTGCTTCTGCCAGGCGTTCGCACCGGTGAGGCGCATGTTCGCCTGCACCTCGGAGAAGCCGTCGGACGAGTTCGGGGTGGTCCAGCCCCCGTACGCGACAGTGATACCGCTGATGGCCAGGCCGCGCAGCGGATTCGACGCGGTGCCGTTGCCGGTGATCAGATTCTGCAGGCTCGCCATCTCGACGTCGGCGGTGCTCATCTGCTGACCCGCGCGCGGCAGGTAGTAGATGGTGTGGCCCGGCTTGTCGAGGTAGAACTCGCCCGGGGCGTTGAGCAGTTCCTTCGCGTTCTCGATGAAGCTCGGCACGTCGGCGTTCACGCCGTACTGCTTCTTCGTGGAGTTGTCGAAGCACGGCTGCTGCATCGTCACCGTGGTCCCCGACACCGACGCGACTCCGCAGCGCATCTGCGTCCACTCGACGCCGTAGACGAACTCGACGTTGGAGATGTTCTGCCAGCCGGCCAGGGTCGTGTTGGAGGTCGTGTAGCCGGTGGCGGTACGAGTGAAGGTGGTCGGCGCCGGCCCGGACGCGCGGTTCGCGCGCACGCCGTCGACGTAGAGCTGCCGGGTGTCGGTGCCGGCCGGGACGTTCGCGCTCCACACGCCGTTGGAACCCTGGGTCCATCCGGTGACCTGCTGCCCGCCGCTGAGCACCGGGTGGGCGCCGGGGGCCGCCTGGTAGCTGACGGTGTGACCGCCGGTCGCCGAGTCGCCCGCCGCGGAGCCGAACGAGAGGGGGCCGTCGAGCCGGTACGTCCCGTCGGCCAGCACGACGTTGATGTCCGTGGTCATCGCGCTTGTCGCCTGTCGGACCATGGACTGCGCCGTCAGCAGTGCACATGGGGCCTGGGTCGAGCAGGTGGATCCCTGTCCGTTGGGAGAGACGGAGTAGACGATGGGGGCGGTTGCGGCTGAGGCGGGAGGCGCGCCCACACCAACTGCAGCAGCTGCGAGGAGCGTTGGCAGTACACCGGTGGCTATCCGGAATACGGCCGAGCGCAAGGAACGTCGATGCATGGATTCTCCGAGACGTCGTTGGTTGGAGATAGGTCTGCCGAGGCGGCACGGCATTTCGTGTCACCGTTCCGGGTGCGTGTGTGAGGTGGGGGTGTGGACGAGCCCTCGGCGTCCACGTGGTGCTCGCGCGTCAGCCATGTACCGCCGCGCGGAGGCGGTAGGCGTCGGCGAGATACGCGATTCGACCCGGACGGTAACGGTCGGACATTACGCCCGTTCCTACCCTCCCTGCGCCCTGCCACGTCGAGGGTCCCCTTCGACAAATGAATCAGATCCATAGGCTCTTGGATGACACAGCGCGTCACTATGACACTCGTGTGTCGCGAAGGGAAGACCTGGATCAAATCTGTGAATCGCGCGGAACTTTTCTTATCCAAAGGCGCATAACGGGACAGTACATCCCACCATTTGGGCCGAAAGACTTAGATGCATACGATTCCCCAGCGCAAATGAAGCTGATTCTTTCGGGGGCCTCACGTGCGCCAGTGGGGCGTAGCGAGCTGTACAGGCTGGGGCGGCTCGCTTCTGAAGCAGTCTTGGAAGCCCAGTCCGGGCAGCCCCCGGGGCTGCGCCCGGACTGGTTCGTCGTGGTCGCCGTCGTCATGCAGGACGGTGCCCCGCGCCCGACGGAAGCGGGCCTGCCGGACGTCCGGCACTTCGTGCTCCCCCGGGATCAGCTGTCCATCCGGGACACGTGGAACGTCAGCGGCATGCGCAGCTCCGGGAGCCACGATGTCCTCGTCGAGGACGCCCTGGTACCGGACGAACTGGTGGCCCGCATCGACCTGCCGGCCCGCATCGAACGCCCCCTCTACCGGGGTTACATCCCCGCACTGCTACTGTCCGCCGCCGAAGCCATGGACACGGCCGGGGAGAAAGCCGAACCCGTCACCATCGAACATCGGTTTCCGGGTGCTGTACGAACGCCAGAACTGGATCTGGGTGGCCGGGTACGGCAGTTGACCCTTCCCGGGCTACCGGGCCCCGCCACCTTCGCGGTGACCGGCCCGCTGGAGCGTCCGACGTTCGATCCGGCGGAGTGCGAGGAGGCCGCCGATGCCGGGGATGACGGCAGTGGCCTTGGTGGTGGTCGTGGCTTGTTCGAGGCGCCAGGTCGCTGCCAGAACGAAGAGGTAGGCGCAGCCGTGGGTTGGGCCCAGCAGGGCGGAGACGGGTTTGAGGTGAGCGGTGGCGAGGTTGGCCAGCATGGCGATGAGCGAGGCGAGTTCGACGTGTGCCGCGATACGGAGGTGGCGAAGGTCCACGGTCATACTCCTGTGGTGGAGCCGGGGCGGATGATCATCAGTACGGTGACGGTGGCCCACAGCAGGTTGAAGATGCCGGTGAGCATGGCCAGGCGGGCGGCTGATCGAGGGTCGGCGCCGGAGCTGGGGGCCGCCTGCGTCGCGGTGGCGAGCGCACTGTCCTGGGCGGGCAGGATCAGCAGCGCCAGGATGGCGGCGGCTGCGGCGGTCAGGAGGATCGAGGTGACCAGCCATCCGCTGCCGAGGACGCCGAGGCTGCTGGCGGTGGCGAACCCGAAGACGGGTACGGCGATGCCGATGACCGCGTAGACCCGGCAGATCCGGTGAAGCAACCGAAGGGTGGTGAGCGCCTCGTGGTCACCCGGCTCGCTGTGGGCGCGGCGCAGGGCTTTGGGAAACATGCTCGCTGCGACGGTGATCGGGCCGATGGCCAGCACGGCGGCCAGGACGTGCAGGGAGAGGAAGAGTTTCGTCACGGTCGGAGTTCCGTGGTGGCTCGGACGGTGTGACGCCGGCCGGTGACCTTGGAGGCCGGCAGACGTCCGGCCCTGGAGGTTCCGGTCAGGGTGTCGCCGTCGACCGTCACGTCAAAGGCCAGATTCAGGCGCATGGGCTTGGTGATGGCCTGCTTCCAGGTGAGCCGGTCACCGTCGAGGACGACGTCGCCCAGCGTGACTTCCTCTCCGGCCCCGTGGGCGACGCCGGTCAGGACATCGTCCTGCCGACGGAGTTCGACGACGGCCTTGATCTTGCCGATGGGGGTGGCGATGGACAGGTCCCAGGTGCCTTCGACGGGCATGGTGCTGTTCTTCCTTACGGTGCGGCGAGAGTGAGACGTACGGGAGAGGCGCGCGGGCGGTCAGAGACCGGCGGGCGACGGGCCCTGGTGGCGCCAGACCGTGCCGCGGCGCTCGTGGGCGAACAGCTCCTCGACAGCGTGGGCGATCCGGGGGCCGACCTCGCGCTCCAGCAGATACAGGCTCAGGTCGAGCCCGGAAGTGACGCCGGCGCCGGTGACGAGGTCGCCGTCGTCGACGACGCGGGCGTGGACCGCGTGGACGCCGGTGGCGTCGAGCATGTCCAGGCCCAGGTGATGGGTGGTGGCGTGACGGCCCTCCAGCAGGCCCGCCATGGCCAGGACGAGCGAACCGCCGCACACCGCGGCGGTCGTCACCTCCGGATTCGCCACCGCCGCCTTCAACAGCGTGGGCAACCCGGTGGTCAGGGTGCGGCCCAGCAGCACGGGGACGAACTCGTCCTGCCTCCACTCCCCCGCCCCCATGTCCTGGTCGGGGACCTCGCCGGGCTCTCCGACCCGGCCCGATGCGCCAGGAACCAGGATCAGGCCCGCGCGCCCGGGGTCGAGGCCGGCAGTGGCGCGTAGCGCGAGGCCACCGGTACCGCTCACCACCTCGCGTGGCCCCTCGGCGGAGACCAGTTCCACGCTCACCGCGCCGCCGGAGGCTGTGCCACCTGCGTACAGCACCTCGTAGGAGGCGATGACGTCGAGCGGATCGAAGCCGTCGAACAAGACGATCTGGGCGTGCATGGACGTTCCTTCGGATGCGGTGCGGTTGGGCCGGTCTCTGCGCCGGACGCTTCCGACGTTAAACCGGCTACCGAAGCGTCCCCAGTGGCATTAGTGACAGCTTCCAACGGGATATCGCCACAGCCTTCAAGGAGAGGCTATGAGCTGGGAAAACGACACTTCTTGTCTTCGCAGCGACCGAAACGAGCATTCGGCGGGCAGGTATCTTCTGGCCATGCACACAGTCGCCGTCCTAGCGCTCGACCGGGTGATCCCGTTCGACCTGTCCACCCCGATCGAGGTCTTCACCCGCACCCGCCTCCCGGACGGGCGCCCCGGCTACCAGATCCGTGTGTGCGCGGAGAAGCCGGAGATCGACACAGGTGCCTTCACCCTGCGCGCGCCGTGGGGACTGGAGGGCCTCAAAGGCGCGGACACGATCATCGTGCCCGGTACGGACAACCCGGCGGCCCCCCTCGCCCCCGCCGTCCGCGATGCCCTGCGCGCAGCCGCCGACGACGGCACGCGCATCGCCTCCATCTGCTCGGGCACCTTTCCGCTGGCCGCCTCCGGCCTGCTCGACGGCCTGCGTGCCACCACCCACTGGATCGCCGCCGCCCAACTTGCCGCCATCCACCCCGACATCGAGGTCAACCCGGACGTCCTGTACGTCGACAACGGCCAGATCCTCACCTCCGCCGGCGCCGCCGCCGGCCTGGACCTGTGCCTGCACCTGATCCGCCGCGACTACGGCTCGGCCGTCGCCGCCGACGCGGCCCGGCTGTCCGTCATGCCCCTGGAACGCGAGGGCGGACAAGCGCAGTTCATCGTCCACAATCGCAACCCCACACCCCAGGGCTCCGCGCTCGAACCCCTCCTTACCTGGTTGCAGGACAACCTCGCCCGCGACCTCACCCTCGCCGACATCGCCGCCTACACCGGAACCAGCACCCGGACCCTGATCCGCCGTTTCCGCGAACAGACCGGAACCACCCCGCTCCAGTGGCTCCACCGCGCCCGCATCCGCCAGGCCCAGCACCTCCTCGAGACCACGCGCCACCCCGTCGAACGCATCGGCGCCCAGGTCGGCTTCGGCTCACCCACCGCCTTCCGCGACCGCTTCAAACGGACCACCGGCGTCAGCCCCAACGCCTACCGGCGCGCCTTCAGTTGACGCCTGCTCCTACGCTCGGCGTGCGCTGCGGCTGACGCTTCGCGGCCTTCCTGGCGGGCCCGGGTGCCGCGATACCAGGCGGAGGTGGGTCCGTTCACGGATCGGATGCAGATGTCGTCGCCCAGGCGGACGACCCAGATCGTCCGCCGGCTTCCCAGCGTGCCGTCGCGCCGCAGGGACGCGATCTGCAGCTCCTCCGCCCGCTCGATCCTGGTGAGTTCGTCGCTCGTCCATGTCGTCATGGGGTCGTCTCCTTCGTGAATTGGGCCCCGGCCGTCACTTCTGCGGGGCGGGCTTCAGCAGCAGAGCGGCCGCCACCGCGACCGCGAGCAGCAGTGCCGTGGAGGTCCATGCAGCTGGAAGGCACCCCCGGCCACCGCCTGCCCCAGCCATTCGTAGGGTTGTGGCTCAACGGCCGAGCTCGGCCTGGCCTACGCCCCACGACGCTCCCGCACCAGGGCGACGATCCGCTCGGCGGCTTCGGCGGCGTTCTCGTGCTCCCAGACCTGCACCGATGCCCAGCCTGCCTCCGCGAGACGGGCGTCAGTGTCGCTGTCGCGAGCACGGTCCTTCTCGATCTTCTCGCGCCAGAACACCGCGTTGTTCCTCGGCCATGTCGCATGCTCAGGGCAGCCGTGCCAGAAGCAGCCGTCGACGAAGACCGCGACGCGCGCCGGGCCGAAGAGAACGTCGGCCTCGCGGCCCACACCCTTGAGCGGTCTGCGGCCCGGTAGCGGAGCCCGACGGCATGGAGGGTCCTGCGGAGGGTCATCTCGATGTCCGTGTCGCGACTGCGCTGCTTGCTCATCCGCGCACGGATCTTCGGGGTTGTCTCCAGGTCGACCATGGACCCCATTCTGCCGCGGACAACCCGGCCATGGACGTGCTCGGCCAGCAGAGAGCCCGGCTGGTGGGGCGCCGGTCTCCACTCAAGGTCGCCGACCTGGACCAGAAGCCTCTGCACCCTCACATTGACAAACGCCACAACCTGACCCGCCAGCCCTTGGCGAAGGACATCAGAGACACCCGCTGTCACTCACGGCGCGGTCGTGCATACGCAGCAGGGCGAGCAGGGACGGGCCGTCTGCGGTGTGGCAGGCGGCGCGGAGCGCCTTGAGCGCGTGGTCGGTCCATGCCTCGGTCATGCGCGCGAGGCTACTCCCCCAAGTTCTCGGCTGCGCTCGAACAGGGTGACCCCCATGGCGCGCTACGAGCGCCGTCGTCTCCGGTGCGACAATGCGCTGGTGAGCACAGCGGACAAGGCCACGAGCAGGCGCAGGCCGCCGACGTTCGGCCCGGAGCCGTGGCCTCATACGGCACCGTCGGGCGAGTGGTCGCACTGGGACGTGTGGTTCGCCGTGGCGTGCGTGGTGGACTGCGGCGGCGACTGGGATGCCTTCGATGTTCGCCTGACGCGGGAGCGGTCGGGCGGGGTCATGCCCGGGGCGTATCTGGAACCGTTGTGGAGTCATCTGCTGGATCTGCGGGAGCGTCTTGCGGCGGACGGGCTCGGTGCGGCCGAGCTGGCCGGGGGCGCGGTGCGAGATCCGAAGGTCCTCGCCCGGGCCCGTTCCAAGGTGTGGAAGCAGGCGCTGGAGGGGCGGGCGAAGACGGCGCCCATGTGGTGGACTCCGGGTCGGCGGCTGTCCGAGCGGGCTCTGACCGGGGCGTGGCCGCGCTTCCCAGTGTCGCCGCAGGGACCGTACGAAGCATTCGCCGGGGTTGTGGATCTGGATCGGCATCACGGCCAGTGGGCGACGATGTCGGTGGCGGAGGATCTGGCCGAAGCCACAGTCGCCCAGGTGGGAGAAGCAGACGGGGACGCAGCAAGGCTGCTGGCCATCCGGCGGGCCGCGCTGACCTGCGGGGTGCGGGCGGTGAGGGTGTGCGACGACTCGTGCGGCACATTGGGCGAGTGGCTGCGCCAGGCGGTGACCGAGTACGCCGTCGTCCCCTGGCGGCAGACGACGATGCCTGCCGACGTGTTCTGGCAGGACTTCCTTGAACTCCTGGGTGAGGTCGGCGATTTCGGCGGGACGTCTCGGCAGGAGGCCGAATTGTTCCTTCACGCCGGGGTCCGGGGCGATCTGGACCTGGTGGAGACTCTGGCCTGCGCGCTGCACGGCGAGTACGCCTCGGCACGCTGGGACTTCCGAGCCCGTGAGATCCTGGGGCTTCGCGCCTACGCCCAGGTCGCGGCCGGGGCGGTGGACCGGTTCACCGCCACCGCGGCTGTGCTGGGCTCGGAGGACTGGCAACCGCTGGAGGCCATGGTCTCGTGCGCCCTGCGGCAGGGTGACGCCGCGACCGCCCGAGCCGTGCTCCGGGCGGCGGACCGGCCGGGGTTCCATCGGGACTGGGTACAACGCCGGGCCATCGAAGTCGACCGGGAACTAGGCGGGGAAGGACACGCATGACGCGCGCCGACGACACGAGCAAGATGCGGGACCGGCTCCTCGGCTGGCTGCTGCCGGACGGCGGCCCAGCCGACTCGCTCGCCCAGGAGGACGTGGAGCGGTTCTGCTGGTACGAGCTGCCGGTCAAGTGGATGGCCGAGCTCGCCGAGTACCCGCACATCCTCACCGCCCTGGCCGAACTCCTTCAGGACGCCGGCCGCTCCCGGGCCGCGGCCGTCTGCACGTCGGAGGCCACCCGCGAGATCCTCGACGCATGGCGGCGCTCGCCCGATCAGGGGCGGGCCGCCTACCAGCGGGCAGTGGGCGCCTCCCCGGTGACGCCGCCGGACACCGCCCTGCTCACATGGGGGCCGGTGATGGGCATCGACGAGGCCGTTGCCCACGGCAACGCCTCCCGGCTGCTGGAGCAGGCACTCGACGAGGGTGTGCTGGTGCCCGGTGCCCGCGGCTACGCCGCCGCGCGTATCAAGCACGTGGAGCGCTGGCTCACCACCCCACACCCCGCGCACGACGGCCGTACCCCGCTGGACGCCGTCCACAGCGAGCGCCGCCGTACCTGGGCCGAGGCCCCGCCCGCCGCCCGCCGCCGTCTGCGCGGCGCCCTGGCGGACCTGCTGAGCGCGGCGCCCCAGGTGCCCGCCGACACGGCCGAACCCCTACGCTGGCTGCTGGAGTCGGTCGGCGACGGGGTGACGCTGACCCAGGCCGGCTACCTGCCGCGGGCTCTGGTCATCGAGGCCACCGAACGCTACGACTGGTATCTGCCCGGCATGGTGCCGCGCACCGAGTACGACGTCGTCCGCCTCGTCGAACTGCACGAACTGGCCCGCGAGGCGCGGCTGCTCGCCAAGCGGCACCGGAAGCTTTCCCTGACCGCCCGCGGTCGGCAGCACCTCGCCGACCCGGCCCTGTTGCAGGCCATCGCCGCCCGCGCGTGGTTCGGCGACGGTGTCCGAGCCGAGCTCGCCGAAGCCGCCGCAGCGGCCCTGCTCGACGGAGAGCTCACGCTCGACGACCTCACCGGTGCCGTGCACACCCTGGCCGCCGAGGCGTTCACCCTCGCCGACGGCACCCCGCCACGCCCCGACGACACCCGCCACTTCCTGTGGCAGTGGCTGCGTCCCGGCGAGGCCCTCGGCTTCCTGGCATACCGAGATCGCCGCCGCTCCACCCTCTCCCTCACCCCCACCGGCCAAGCTGCCGCCCTCACCGCGCTCCGAGCACGGGCCCGCGCCCCACGGACCGCGCCCTGGGCATGAACATCCCGCTCAGGTCCGGGCGGGCAGTACGCAGCCGAGTCTCAGCAGCGCGGCGCGGAAAGTCGGCAGATCGCTGGGGGCCACCATGAGGTGTTCCCGACCGATCCGGGAGCACAGCGCGCCCGCCTTGCGGTCCTTCGCGATCATCACTGCCTGTGCCTCGTCCACGCACTCCAGCAGGTGGCACGTGCCCAGATCCCGTACCTTCTCCGTGCGGGAGGCGGCGTCGGCCAGCAAAGCCGTGACGGTCTGCGGCAGTTCCTCTCCTGTGTCGCTCCTGGCAAGGAAGCGGCGCAGCTCGTCCAGGCCGCGGCCTGCGTGGAGGGCCTTCAGCAGGGAGGCGGTGGACAGCGTCCAGACGTGGTCGGCGGACCGGGTCGCGAACGCCTCGAGCAGCAGCGCCTCGGCGGGGGCCAGGCCGTCGAGTGCCACGATGTCGAAGTTCGGCAGGACCCTGACCGGGCTCCGTGCCCCGACGGCGGGCGCCGGACGGGGCCGGTAGTCGTCGGCGCGCCCCGTCGCGTACGCCCCGAGCGGGTTCAACCGGATGGCGAGCAGCCCGTCGTAGCGGCTGAGCCGCTCCAGCCAGTCGGCACCCCACATGTGGCGGAAGTCGTCCCGGGCGCCGTCCGGGTCGATGTACTGGACGTCGACGAGGCCGAGGGTGGCCGCGTACTCGAACAGCACGCACAGGGTGTAGCGGCCCTGCAGCACCGGCCAGTCGTGGTGTCCGTCGTAGCCGAGGCTGCCGTAGTCACCCTGCTCGCGGAACTACGCGACGCGTACGCCCACACTGGACGGGCGCGGCTTCTACGCCGTCGCCGAAGGCCTCACCGCCGACGGCATCCCCTGCCCATCCGCACACGATCCAGACCGCAATTCCGCGCTACACCGGGCACCAGGTGTGGAACAAGCAACGCAAGCAGGAAGTCCTCCTCAACGTCGAAGACGTCGCGCTCGGCTACCAGACCCAAATGAAGTGGAACGGCTCCGATACATGGGTGTGGTCGAAGGAGACCGTCCACCCACCGCTCATCGACATCGCGCGCTTCTGGCGCGCACAGGAACTGATGTCCACGCGCGCCGCACGCACCGGCATGAAGGAACGCCAAAGTCGCCACCACGACTACCAGCTCCAAGGCCTTGTAACCTGCGGCCTGTGCCGACGCCGGATTGGCACCCAGTGGTCCCACGACGAGGCCTACTACCGGTGCCGCTTTGCCCTGCAATACGCCTTGGCGAACAAGGTCGACCACCCCCGCAACGTGCTCTTCCGCGAGCGCGATGTCGTCCCCAAACTCGACGAATGGATCTCCCTACAGTTCGCCCCATGCCGGAAGGCAGCCACCATCAACCAGATGTACGAAGCGCAGACGGTGTGTGCCGGCGCAGCCGACGCAGCCACCGCGGCCATCGTCCGCGACTGCGACGGGAAACTCACCCGCTACAGAGCCCTGATCGATTCCGGGGCCGCCGACTCCGAGACCGTCGCCCAGTGGATCGCCGAGACCGAAGCCCGCCGAGCCACCGCGGCGGCCCAGCTACGCACCCGCAAGCCCCGCGTGCTCTCGCGCGAGAGAATTGGCCGAGCTCGTGGACGCGGCGGGAGACGCCGCGGATGCGCTCCGTAGCGCCCAAGGGACGCAGAAGAACCGGCTGTACCGCGCACTCGGGCTGCGGATGACCTACCAACCGCAACAGCACAAAATGCTGGTCGGGATCGCTCCCAGCCAGCATTTCGTTGGTGAAAATATCGTGTCCGAGGGGGGACTTGAACCCCCACGCCCGATAAAGGGCACTAGCACCTCAAGCTAGCGCGTCTGCCATTCCGCCACCCGGACCAGGTGTGTGTCGTGCGGTTGCCCGCGGCGACGTGGACAAGGATACCAAGGATTCGGGGTGCGTTTCACCTGCGTATTCCGCGTGGGCGGGGGGCGCACGACCCGCCACTGTGCGTGGCGGGCCGTGCGAATGCGCAGGCGGACGGATCAGGCGGGCATGAGGTGGTAGTCGGGGAAGTTGCGGGGGACGGGGTGAGGGGTGAGGGGTGAGGGGGACGTGAGGGTCATGAGGGTTACTCCGCTCGTCGATCGGGGCGGATCTCGCGCAGCGCACCACCGCGCGTGTAGATGAAGCCCCGCACCACATCTGTATGCGGCAGCTCATTGCTCGTACGCAGTAGATCGAGGCACTCCCGCAGGTCCGCGTCGGGGTCGCTGAGCGCCGCGCAGTCCTCGTGATGCACCAGCACTATTTCGCGGGTGCCGCCTCGTATCTGACTCAACCGCAGCGAACGGAGGGTGTCGGAGGTGATACACCCACCCGCGTTGCGGATGACATGGGCGTCGCCTGCCCTGAGGCCGAACATGGTCTCGATGCCCAGCCGGGCGTCCATACAGGCGACGATGGCGACCCGGGTCAGAGGGCGCCGCTTTTCCGGGTCGAGTGGCGTGAGCGCGGCGCCCACGTGGTGCCGGCGGGACAGCAGGTGCTCCGCGCCGGTCATGCGAGCCGCTCCCGTACGAGACGGGCGGCGGCCGAGGGCGTACGTCCCACAGCGACGCCGGCGGCTTCGAGGGCCTGCTGCTTGGCGAGGGCGGTGCCGGAGGACCCGGAAACGATGGCGCCGGCGTGGCCCATGGTCTTGCCCTCGGGGGCGGTGAACCCGGCGACGTAGCCGACGACGGGTTTGCTGATGTGCTCGGCGATGTAGGCGGCGGCGCGCTCCTCGGCGTCACCGCCGATCTCGCCGATCATGACGATGAGGTCGGTGTCGGGGTCCTGCTCGAAGGCGCGGAGGCAGTCGATATGGGTGGTGCCGATGACCGGGTCGCCGCCGATGCCGACGGCGGTGGAGAAGCCGATGTCGCGCAGCTCGTACATGAGTTGGTATGTGAGGGTGCCGGACTTGGAGACCAGGCCGATGCGCCCGGCGGTGGTGATGTCGGCCGGGATGATGCCGGCGTTGGACTGGCCGGGGCTGATCAGGCCGGGGCAGTTGGGGCCGATGAGCCGGGTGCCGGAGGAGGCGGCGCGGGCACGGAAGGCGACGGTGTCGTGGACGGGCACGCCCTCGGTGATGACGACGGCGACGTCGATGCCGGCGTCGGAGGCCTCGTCCACGGCGGCGCGCACGAAGGGCGGCGGGACGAAGACCACGGTGACGTCGGCGTCGGTGGCGGCCATTGCCTCCTTCACGGAGCCGAAGACCGGGACCGTACGGCCCTCGACGGTGACGGAAGTGCCGGCCTTGCGGGGGTTGACGCCGCCGACGACGTCGGTGCCGGCGGCGAGCATGCGGCGGGTGTGCTTCATGCCCTCGATGCCGGTCATGCCCTGGACGATGACCTTGCTGTTCCGGTCGATGAAGATGGCCATGCGGATCAGCTCCCTGCGATTGCCAGCTCGGCGGCCCGCGAGGCCGCGCCGTCCATGGTGTCCAGCTGCTGTACGAGGGGACCCAGCGAAGCGGCCGCGTCCCGCAGGATGGCCCGGCCGCGCTCGGCGTTGTTGCCGTCGAGGCGTACGACCAGTGGCTTGGTCAGCTCGACCTGGTCCAGGGCTTGGATGATGCCGTCGGCGACCGCGT
Organism: Streptomyces soli; assembly: GCF_003999195.1. GTDB lineage: Bacteria > Actinomycetota > Actinomycetes > Streptomycetales > Streptomycetaceae > Actinacidiphila > Actinacidiphila soli. The sequence continues at coordinate 28,463 of NZ_RJVR01000269.1, read as the reverse complement.
CGCAGGCGGTGATGCCGCCGAAGACGTTGACGAAGACGGACCGTACGTCCGGGTCGGCGAGGATGACGCCGAGGCCGTCGGCCATGACCTGGGCGGAGGCGCCGCCGCCGATGTCGAGGAAGTTGGCGGGATCCGAACCCGAGTAGGCAACCACGTCGAGGGTGGACATGACCAGACCCGCGCCGTTGCCGATGATGCCGACGGAGCCGTCGAGCTTGACGTAGTTCAGGCCCTTGGTCTTGGCCGCGGCCTCCAGGGGGTCGCCCTCGCCGGGGGTTTCGTATGCGGTGTGGTCAGGGTGCCGGAAGCGGGCGTTGGCGTCGAGAGTGACCTTGCCGTCGAGGGCGAGGATCTGGCCATCCTCGGTGCGTACGAGCGGGTTGACCTCGACCAGGAGGGCGTCCTCCTCGGTGAACACCCGCCACAGCGCGGTCAGTACGGGCGCCGCTTCGTCGGGCAGGCCGGCGGCGGCCACGATCTCGCGTGCCTTGTCGTCCGTGACGCCCTCGTCCGGGTCGATGGGGATCCGGGACAGGGCCTCCGGCCGGGTGGCGGCGACCTCCTCGATGTCCATGCCGCCCTCCACGGACGCCATGGCCAGGAAGGTGCGGTTGGTGCGGTCGAGGAGGAAGGAGACGTAGTACTCCTCCGCGATGTCGGCGGTCCGGGTCAGCATGACCTTTTCCACGGTGTGGCCCTTGATGTCCATGCCGAGGATGCGGGCGGCGTGGGCCACGGCTTCCGCCGGGTCCGAGGCGAGTTTCACGCCGCCTGCCTTGCCCCGGCCGCCGGTCTTGACCTGGGCCTTCACCACGGCTCGGCCGCCGAGGAGGCGGGCCGCTTCGCCAGCGGCTTCGGCCTCGTCCACTACGTGGGAGTCGAGCACGGGGACGCCGTGCTTCGCGAACAGTTCTCGTGCTTGGTACTCGAACAGATCCATCGTCAACGCACCTGCCCTTGCTTGGGTCTTGGATGAGGTCCCGATGAGAATCCGGTGCACGCCCCCTGGACATCGACTTGCCGATGAGGGATAACCGTCTGCATACAGTATTCGTCGGCTGTATGCAATGTACAGACCACGGACCTGAAGGGGTTGAACGCGCCATGCCCGACCGCACTTTCGACACCTCAGACCTCGTCTCCGGCGGCCATCTCGTCGCCAAGGCCCTCAAAGCCGAGGGGGTCGACGTCATCTACACGCTTTGCGGCGGGCACATCATCGACATCTATGACGGCTGCGTCGACGAGGGCATCGACGTGATCGACGTCCGGCATGAACAGGTGGCCGCACACGCGGCGGACGGCTACGCCCGCGTCACCGGCAAACCGGGCGTCGCGGTCGTCACCGCCGGCCCCGGCACCACCGATGCGATCACCGGTGTGGCCAACGCCTTCCGGGCCGAGTCCCCCATGCTGCTCATCGGCGGCCAAGGCTCCCACAGCCAGCACAAGATGGGGTCCCTCCAGGACCTCCCGCACGTCGACATGATGACCCCGATCACCAAGTTCGCGGCCACCGTGCCCGACACCGCCCGCGTCGCCGACCTGGTCTCCATGGCCTTCCGCGAGTGTTACAACGGCGCCCCCGGGCCCTCGTTCCTGGAGATCCCGCGCGACGTGCTCGACGCCAGGGTCCCGGTCGAGAAGGCCCGCATCCCCAAAGCCGGCGCCTACCGCGCCTCCACCCGCAGCATCGGCGACCCCGCGGCCATCGAGGAGCTCTCCGACCTCCTGGTCCACGCCCGGAAGCCGGCCATCCTGCTCGGCAGCCAGGTCTGGACGACCCGCGCGACCGACGCCGCCGTCGAACTCGTACGCACCCTCAACGTGCCCGCGTACATGACCGGCGCAGGGCGCGGCACCCTCCCGCCCGGCGACCCGCACCACTTCCAGCTCTCGCGGCGCTATGCCTTCAGCGAGGCCGACCTGATCATCATCGTCGGCACGCCGTTCGACAGCCTGATGGGCTACGGCAAGCGCCTCTCCCCCACCGCCACCGTCGTCCAGATCGACCTGGACTACCGCACGGTCGGCAAGAACCGCGACATCGCCCTCGGCATCGTCGGCGACGCGGGACGCGTCCTGGCCGCCGTGACCCAGGCGGCGTCGGAACGGATCAACGGCGGCGCTGCCGGCCGCAAGGACTGGCTGGACGAGCTGCGCGTGGTCGAGACCAGGGCGACGGACAAGCGGCTGCCGCACCTCAGGTCCGACGCGTCGCCCATCCACCCGTACCGCCTGGTCAGCGAAATCAACGACTTCCTCACCGAGGACTCGATCTTCATCGGCGACGGCGGCGACATCGTCACCTTCTCCGGCCAGGTCGTGCAGCCCAAGTCCCCCGGCCACTGGATGGGGCCTGGCCCACTCGGCACCCTCGGCGTCGGAATCCCCTTCGTCCTGGCCGCCAAGCAGGCGCGGCCCGGCAAGGAGGTCGTGGCGCTCTTCGGTGACGGCGCGTTCTCCCTGACCGGCTGGGACTTCGAGACGCTGGTCCGCTACGACCTCCCCTTCGTCGGGATCGTCGGCAACAACTCCTCGATGAACCAGATCCGTTACGGCCAGTGCGCCAAGTACGGCCCGGAGCGCGAACGAGTCGGCAACACCCTCGGCGACGTGCACTACGACAAGTTCGCCCAGATGCTCGGCGGTTACGGCGAGGAGGTCCGCGACCCGGCCGATATCGGCCCGGCGCTCCAGCGGGCCCGCGCGTCGGGCAAACCGTCGCTGATCAACGTCTGGGTCGACCCGGACGCGTACGCCCCCGGAACCATGAACCAGACGATGCATACGTGAGGAGGCACACCGTGGCCAAAGCACTCGAAGGCATCCGCGTCCTGGACATGACGCATGTCCAGTCCGGGCCCTCCGCGACCCAGATACTCGCCTGGCTCGGGGCGGACGTGGTCAAGCTCGAAGCCCCGACCGGCGACATCACCCGCAAGCAACTGCGCGACCTCCCGAACGTCGACAGCCTCTACTTCACGATGCTCAACGGCAACAAGCGCAGCATCACCCTCAACACCAAGACTCCACGCGGCAAGGAGATCCTCACCGAGCTGATCGCCCGCTCCGACATCATGGTCGAGAACTTCGGCCCCGGCGCGATCGACCGCATGGGCTTCACCTGGGAGCGGATCCAGGAGATCAACCCCCGGATCATCTACGCCTCCATCAAGGGCTTCGGCGACGGCCCGTACACCAACTTCAAGGCGTACGAGGTCGTGGCCCAGGCCATGGGCGGCTCGATGGCGACCACCGGCTTCGAGGAGGGCCCACCGCTCGCCACCGGCGCCCAGATAGGCGACTCCGGCACCGGCATGCACGCGGTGGCCGGCATCCTCGCCGCGCTGTTCCAGCGCACCCACACCGGGCGCGGGCAGCGCGTCCAGGTCGCGATGCAGCACGCGGTGCTCAACCTCTGCCGCGTCAAGCTCCGCGACCAGCAGCGCCTGACGCACGGCCGGCTCGCCGAGTACCCGAACGAGAACTTCGGCGACGAGGTGCCGCGTTCCGGCAACGCCTCCGGCGGCGGCCAGCCCGGTTGGGCGGTCAGGTGTGCGCCCGGCGGCCCCAACGACTACGTGTACGTCATCGTGCAGCCCGTCGGCTGGCAGCCGCTCACCGAACTCATCGGCCGCCCCGAACTGGCCGAGGACCCGGAGTGGGCGACCCCGGAGGCCCGGCTGCCCAAGCTCGGCAAGATGTTCCAGCTGATCGAGGAGTGGACCAGCACTCTCGCCAAGTGGGAAGTGCTGGAAGCCCTCAACGCCCACAACATCCCCTGCGGCCCGATCCTCTCCACCAAGGAGATCATCGAGGACGCCAGCCTCAAGGACAACGAGATCGTCGTCGAGGTCGAGCACCCCGAGCGCGGCTCGTACGTCACTGTCGGCAATCCACTGAAGCTGTCGGACTCCCCCGCCGATGTCCGGCGCTCGCCGCTCCTCGGCGAGCACAACCACGACATCTACGCCACCGAACTCGGCCTCTCCCCCGCGGAGCTGGTCGAGTTGCAGACGAACGGGGTGATCTGACCCATGGCCGACGAGGATGAGCGCGCCGCCGTAAGGGCCCTGCTGGATTCCGTACGCGCCTCCGGACGTACGACCCTCACCGCCCCCGAAGGCAAGATCATCGCCGACCTGTACGGCATCGCCACCCCCGGTGAGGCGCTGGCGAGGGACGTGGACGAGGCGGTGGCGTTCGCCCACCGCTTCGACGGGCCGGTCGTGTTGAAGATCGTCTCCCCCGACATCCTGCACAAGACGGATGCCGGCGGCGTGGTGGTCGGAGTGCACACCGCATCCGAGGTGCGGAGTGCGTTCCACAGAATCGTCGCCAACGCCAGGGCCTTCGTGCCCGACGCCCGCATCGAGGGCGTCCAGGTGCAGCAGATGCTGCCGCCGGGTCAGGAGGTCATCGTCGGCGCCGTCACCGACCCGACCTTCGGCAAGGTCGTCGCCTTCGGCCTCGGCGGGGTCCTGGTCGAGGTGCTCAAGGACATCACCTTCCGCCTCGCCCCCGTCACCGGCGACGAGGCCGCCTCCATGCTGGACTCCATCAAGGCCGCCGAGATCCTGCGCGGCGTACGAGGTCAGGCGGCCGTGGACCGCTGGGCTGTGGCCGAGCAGATCCGCCGGGTGTCCCAGCTCGTGACCGACTTCCCGGAGATCGCCGAGGTCGACCTCAATCCGGTAATCGCCACGTCCGAGGGGGCGCTCGCGGCGGATATCCGTGTAATCCTCTCCGAAGGCGCGCCGGTGGAGCGCCCGCGGTTCTCCCGCGAGGAGATCCTTTTTTCGATGAACCGCCTGATGAAGCCGCGTGCCGTGGCGGTCATCGGGGCGTCCAACGAGGAGGGGAAGATCGGCCACTCCGTCATGCGGAACCTCGTCGACGGAGGCTTCGCCGGGGACATCTACCCCGTCAACCCCAGGGCGCACGACATCCTCGGGCTCAAGGCGTACGCCACCGTCCTGGACGTGCCCGGCGAGATCGACGTCGCGGTCTTCGCGATCCCCGCGAAGGCCGTGCCCGCCGCACTGGAGGAAGTCGGCCGCAAGCAGATCCCGGCAGCCGTCCTGATCCCGTCCGGCTTCGCCGAGACCGGCGACCAGGCCCTGCAGGACAAGGTCGTGGCCATCGCAGCCGAGTACCAGGTCCGCGTCCTCGGCCCGAACATCTACGGCTACTACTCCACCTGGCAGGACCTCTGCGCCACCTTCTGCACCCCGTACGACGTCAAGGGCCCGGTGGCGCTGACCTCGCAGTCCGGCGGCATCGGCATGGCGATCCTCGGATTCGCGCGAACCACCAAGACCGGCGTCTCAGCGATCGTCGGACTCGGCAACAAGTCGGACGTCGACGAGGACGACCTGCTGACGTACTTCGGTGAGGACCGCAACACCCAGTGCATCGCCATGCACCTGGAAGACCTCAAGGACGGCCGCGCCTTCGTCGAGGCGGCCCGCGAGGTCGTCAAGAAGAAGCCGATCATCGTCCTCAAGGCCGGCCGTACGTCGGCCGGGGCCAAGGCCGCGGGCTCCCACACCGGCGCGCTGGCCGGTGACGACAAGGTGTACGACGACATCCTGCGGCAGGCCGGCGTCATCCGGGCGCCGGGGCTGAAGGACATGCTGGAGTACGCGCGGGCGCTGCCCGTACTCCCCACCCCGCAGGGCGACAACGTCGTGATCATCACCGGCGCGGGCGGCTCGGGCGTGCTGCTGTCCGACGCCTGCGTGGACAACGGCCTGAAGCTGATGGAGATCCCACCCGACCTGGACGCGGCGTTCATGCGCTACATCCCGCCGTTCGGCGCGGCCGGCAACCCGATCGACATCACCGGCGGCGAGCCGCCGTCCACGTACGAGGCCACGATCCGGCTCGGCATGGAGGACCCCCGGGTCCACGCGCTGATCCTGGGCTACTGGCACACGATCGTCACCCCGCCGATGGTCTTCGCCGAGCTGACCGCGCGCGTGGTCGCCGAGGCGCGGGCCAAGGGCATCAACAAGCCGGTGGTGGCCTCACTGGCAGGCGACACGGAGGTGGAGCAAGCGAGCGCGTATCTCTTCCGACGCGGCGTCGTCGCGTATCCGTACACGACAGAACAGCCGGTGGCGGCGCTCGGCGCGAAGTACCGCTGGGCACGGGCCGCAGGGCTTCTTCCACGATGAGCACCGACCGTGAGGTTCCGGGATATCCGCGGCCGCCGCCGCGACCACCACCACTGGCGGGCCAGCGTGGCCCGCAAACGAAGCGGTCGACCGACCCGGGCACAGCCCCGGACCGGCCACCGCACAGCGCGTAGCGCCTGACGCACGCGCGTGACGGGTCCGGCCTCCGCGAGAGCGGGCGGCCTAACCCGCCCCAAGAACACGAATGGAGATCGCCAGGGGGCGCTGGCCAGGCTCTGTCGAAAGCAAGGGGAATGACAATGGCGTCATCGACATCAGATCAGCCACCAGCGGCGTACGAGGAGGTCACTGACAGGAACGGCCGGGTGTACCGGGTCGGCGAAACCGACCGGAACATCATGGGACGACCACGATGGACGATGGTGATCCTTCCCTGGGTCGCCATGATGGGCATCAGCTCCTCGGAGTACGCGTTCACATCCGCCGACGACACCCTCTCCGAGGCACACAACTGGCACGGCGCGCACATCTTCTGGCTGCTCGGCGTCTGGATCCTCTTCCAGGCCGCCGTCGCCTTCCCCGCGGGCAAGATGCGCGAGAACGGCACCCTGTCCGCCCGGGCGGCGATGCTGATCGGCGCGGCCGGCACCTTCATGGGCTATCTCTCACTGGCTCACGCGCCCACCGTCTTCTGGGCGTACCTGGGCTTCGGCTTCTTCGGAGGCTCCGGGGCCGGTCTCGTTTACGCGACCTGCGTGAACATGGTCGGCAAGTGGTACCCGGAACGTAAGGGCGGCAAGACCGGCTTCGTCAACGGCGGTTTCGCCTACGGGTCGGTGCCCTTCATCTTCCTGTTCAAGTCCTACATGGACCTCGGCAACTATCAGAACCTGCTGATCGTGGTGGGAATCGGCCTGGCGGCCGCTGTCGGCGTCAGCGGCTTCTTCTTCAAGGACCCACCGAAGAACTGGTGGCCCTCGCACATCGACCCGCTTGCGGTGTCCGACGACCCTCGGGTACGCCGGGCGCTGGCGAAGAACCCGCCGGCGGTCAAGCAGTACACCCCGATGGAGGCCATCAAGACCGGCATCCTGCCGCTGATGTGGTTCTGTCTGCTGTGCACGGCGGGCGTGAACATCTTCGGTATCGCCATGCAGGTGGACTTCGGCGACGAGATGGGCTTCGCGGGCGGCATCGTAGCCCTCGCCATGAGCCTGAAGGCGATCGTCAACGGCACCGGTCGTGGCGTGATCGGCTGGATATCGGACCGTTACGGGCGGCGGCAGACGCTGACGTTCGTCTGCGTGGTCCTCGGGCTCGCGCAGTTCGCGGTGTACTTCTCCGGTTCGATCGGCAGCCTGCCGCTCTTCCTGCTGGCCTCCATGGTCTCGGGCTTCGGCGGCGGTGCGATCTTCCCGCTGTTCGCCGCGATGACCGCGGACTACTTCGGCGAGAACAACAACGCCTCCAACTACGGCCTGGTCTACAGCTCCAAGCTGGTCTCCGGCCTGGTCGGCGCAGGCCTCGGCAAATTGGTCGTCGACGCCTGGGACTACGGCGGCGCTTTCGCGCTGGCCGGCTCGATCGGCCTGTTCGCCGGCGCTCTGTCGCTGCTGCTGCACCAGCCCGGCAGGCCCCGACTGAAGAACATCAAGCCCAACCCGCTGCCCACCAGTAGGGAGATGGTGTGAAGTGACCACCGAAAACCCGCCCGCACCCGCAACCACCAAGATCACCGACTACCGCAACATAACCGACGAGCGTGGCCGCGTGTACCGGGTCGGCGAGACCGACCGTGACATCCTGGGCTACCCCCGCTCGACGATGGTCTGGCTGCCCTGGCTGGCGATGCTCGGCATCAGCATCTTCGAGTACGCCTTCGGATCGGCCGAGGAGACGCTCTCCAAGGCCCATCACTGGACCTCCACCAACACCTTCTGGGTACTCAGCATCTGGGTGTTCTTCCAGGCCGCGGTCGCCTTCCCGGCCGGAAAGCTGCGCGAGAAGGGCATCCTGACCAGCCGGGCCGCGATGCTGACCGGATCGGGGTGCGCGCTGCTGGGATTCCTCAGCCTCTCGCACGCGCCGAACCTCTTCTGGGCGCTCGTGGGCTTCGGCTTGGTGGGCGGCGTCGGCTCCGGGCTGGTCTACGCGACGTGCATCAACATGGTCGGCAAGTGGTATCCCGAACGGCGCGGCGGCAAGACCGGCTTCGTCAACGGAGCCTTCGCCTACGGATCAGTGCCGTTCATCTTCATCTTCAACTACGGCCTCAACACCAGCAACTACAAGCTGATGCTCGACCTCGTCGGCTTCTACGTGCTGCTGCTGACGGCAATCGCCGGAATGTTCTTCAAGGACCCGCCGAAGAACTGGTGGCCCGCGGACGTCGACCCGCTCGACCGGCAGTCCAACCCCAAGTCGGCCAAGTCCCTGGCCAAGAACCCGCCCTCCGCGAAGCAGTTCACCACTGGCGAAGCCATCAGGACCGGCTTGATCCCGCTGATGTGGGCCTGCCTGCTGTGCACAGCTGGAGTGTCGATCTTCGGCATCTCCTTCCAGGTGAGCTTCGCCAAGGAGATGGGCTTCGGGCCGCTGGTCGCCGCCTCCTCCATGGGCGTGATGGCGGTGGTGAACGGCACCGGGCGAGGCGTGGTCGGCTGGCTGTCGGACACGCTGGGCCGACGCCCCACCCTCACGTATGTGTGCGTGGTGCTCGGCATCGCTCAGTTCGGGATCCTGTGGGCGGGCGACTCAGGCAATGAGCCGTTCTTCCTGTTCTTCGCCTTCCTTTCCGGCTTCGGCGGCGGCGCCTTCTACCCCCTTTTCGCCGCCCTCGTACCGGACTACTTCGGGGAGAACAACAACGCCTCGAACTATGGGCTGGTCTACAGTTCCAAGTTCGTCTCCGGCATCATCGGCGGCGGCCTTGGCGCCACTGTGGTCGCCGCATGGGGCTACAACGGTGCGTACGTGACCGCCGGCTGCGTGGGCCTGCTGGCCGCCGGGATGTCCCTGTTCCTGCGCCGCCCTGGCGGCGTGACGGTGTGACGGGATGCCTCAGCCGCGATCCCTCGCGGCTGAGGCTCACGGTTACCCTGTCCGGTCAGCGATCGCCTTGTGGTGGCGAATGACCTCTTCGATAATGAAGGCGAGAAATTTCTCCGCGAACGCCGGATCCAGATGCGCGTCCTCGGCCATCGCCCGCAGCCGCTCGATCTGCTGGGCCTCCCGGGTCGGGTCGGCCGCCGGCAGATCGTACGCGGCCTTCAGCTCGCCCACCTGCTGCGTGGCCTTGAACCGCTCGGCGAGCAGATGAACGAGCGCCGCGTCCAGGTTGTCGATACTTCCACGCAGATACCGCAGGCGCTCCAGCACCTCGTGCTCGTCACTCATCCGGCCACATTAACGTGGCTGTGATCAGTCGCCGCGACCGGTTGCCGCGACCGTGGTCAGTCGCCGCGACCGGTTGCCGCGACCGTGACGCCCAGCCCGATCATCGCGAGCCCGCCCGCCCCGCCGACCATGGACAGCCGCTTCGGCGAGCGTGCAAACCAGGAGCGGGCCGCGGACGCCGCCAGGCCCATCGCCGAGTCGGAGACCAGCGCGATGCCGTTGAAGATCAGGCCGAGCAGCAGCATCTGCCCGGTGACCTGACCGGCGGCACGGTCGACGAACTGCGGCAGCACGGCCGCGTAGAACACCATGGTCTTCGGGTTCGAGACCCCGACCACGAACCCCTCCCCCAGCGTGCGCAGCGGACCGCGCCGGGGTGCCGGCAGCTCCCCTGCCGTCAGGAGCAGGGCCTTGCGCTGTCGCAGCGCCTTCACCCCGAGGTGGACCAGGTACGCGGCGCCCGCCAGCTTCAGGGCGGCGAACAGCAGCGCGGAGCGCCCCACCACCGGCCCGACGCCCAGGGCGACGGCCGTCACCAGGACGTACGATCCAAGAGTGTTGCCGGCCACGGAGGTGAGGGCGACCCTGCGCCCGTGCGCCAGCGCCCGGCCGATCACGAAGAGGACGCTGGGCCCGGGAATCACGCAGATGAGCAGCGACATCGCGGCGAACGCGGCGAGTCGGTCGAGTGACACCATTCCGGGAAGATATAGCGGGTAGGTGTCGACCGGCATCGCGATATCTCAGGAGGCGACCATGACCGAGCCCCAGGGCAAAGAGCTGGAAGCGGTGCGCGAGCGCCGGGAGGCACTGCGTACGAAGTATCTGCGGCCCCCCGAGGAGCGGCCGGTGACGACCGCGTCGGGCATCCACCACGCGGCCTTCATCTGCAAGGACGTCGAGGAGACGATCGCCTTCTACCAGGACTTCCTGGGCTTCCCGCTGGTCGAGCTGGTCGAGAACCGCGACTACGCCGGCTCCAGCCACTTCTTCTTCGACATCGGCAACAACAATCTGCTGGGCTTCTTCGACTTCCCCGGGCATGACCACCCCGAGCAGCACGAGACCATCGGCGGCCTCCAGCACATGGCGCTCTCGGTGACGGCCGAGCAGTTCGCGCGCGCCAAGGAGCGCTTCGACGCGGCCGGCTTCGACTACCTCGGCCCCGACCGCGGCGTCGACAACAGCCTCTACGTCCGCGACCCGAACGGCCTCAACCTGGAGCTCTACCGCGAGAACCTCGGCCAGTTCGAGGGCATCCCGCTGCTGGCCGACCCGAAGGGCTAGGGCCTGTCCGGCGGATCTCCGTGGAGAAAGGAGGGGTTGGTGCCTGCGATTGCAAGCGGTGGGGCACTCCCCCCGGCCTTCGGCCGGTGGGGGCACCTCCCAGCCGCCAGGCTGGGGGAGGACCCCACCCGGCCGAAGGCTGGGGGCGCGCCGCGAGCCGGTCGAGGTTGCGCGACGAGCCACTGCGGGCGTCAGTCGGCGGTCTTCTCGCGCTGGTGGTACGAGGTGCGGGTGTGCTCGGTGTGGATGCGCATGACCCGCTGGGCGCGGGCCTCGTCGCGGTCGGCGATGGCGCTGATCAGTTCGCGGTGCTCTTTCCAGGACTGCATGCCGCGCTGGCGGGCGATGGGGGTGTAGTACCAGCGGACGCGTCGCTCGACCTGTCCGGCCAGTTCGGAGAGTACGGAGTTGCCGGCCAGCTCCATGACGTAGGCGTGCAAGGCGGCGTTGGCGGCGACCACGGCGTCGATGTCGTCGGCCTTGACCGCGCGCTCGCCGGTGGTACACAGCGCGTCGAGCCGGCTCAGGCCCTTGCCGGAGGCGTTGGCGGCGGCGAGGCGGGCGGCCTCGGCCTCGAGGAGGGCACGAACGACGAGGAGTTGGTCGGCCTCTTCCTCGGTGGGCTCGTGGACGAAGGCGCCCTGGGCGGGGCGGAGGTCGATCCAGCCCTCGGTGCTGAGCCGTTGGAGGGCTTCGCGCACGGGTTGCCGTGAGACGCCCAGGTGACCGGCCAGCTCGGTCTCGACCAGGTGCTGGCCGGGGCGCAGGGACCGGGTGATGATCAGTTCGAGCAGAGCTTCGTACACCCGCTCCCGGAGCGGCCCGGGGCGCTCCAGCTTGGGCACGGAACCCTGCGGCAGTCCTGTGGACAGCATCGGTGTCCCCCAGCTCGACGACGGGAAAAGCAATTGGCTTTCGTCTACAGTCTACTGAGTGCATGGGGACCAGATGTAGTGACTCGTGGTGACCCGTTTCACACCACCCCAATAGGCGATAGGCGGAAGGTCACGGTCCACGCACAGTGCGTGTCCGCCTATGCTGCTCGGGCGACCTCACTCGACGGACTCAAGTTACTGACGGACTCGCACGGTTACCTGCGCACCGTGGTTCTCGGTGTACCCGAGGAACGGTGGGGCGAACCCAGCCCGTGCAGCGAGTGGACCGCCCGCCAGGTCCTCAACCACGCGCGGCTCGACCAGCAGGCCTACGGCGCCGCCATCACCGGCGAGGGAATGCCGACGTCGAACCCCTTCCAGCCCGAGGACGCCCTCGGCTCGGGGTCCTTCGCCGAACTCGACGCCGTCCTGGCCTCGGTGGCCGCGGCCTGGGCCAGCGTCCCGGCCGACGCGGAGAAGGTGTCGACCCCGCTGGATCCGCTGCTGGGCCCGCTGCCGCACTGGCTGGGCGCGGGCGCGGCCGCCCTCGACGCGGGCCTGCACGCCTGGGTCCGCGATCCGGTCGGCGACCGCCGTGAGATGTACGGCGAGCGATTCGGGGAGGGGCAGGTGGTCCTGGCCCGTGGCTACAGCGATGTATAGGTGGGGCGGTGTCGCGTGCCGATGGGCGGCGCCTGGCGGCGTTGTCGTCGGTCGACGACGTCCCCCAGCCTGGCGACTGGGTGGAGGTGGTCCTCCCCCTGGCTTCGCCGGGGGGACCCCCACCGGCCGAAGGCTGGTGGTCCTCCCCCCGGACGGAGTCCGGGGGAGAGTGCCTCCACCGCCTTGCCAGACTCGGCCCTCGACACGCTCCTTCACCCACCCCACCTATTCGCGCGGCCTCCTAGCCGAAGTCGACGGCCTTGGTCTCGACCGTCCCGGCCGTCCGCCCGGGCGCCGTCTGGTAGGTCCAGTACAGGTTCGTGTGCGCGATGACCTGGTCCGGCCGCGGCGCCCCCCATGCCGTCTGGTCCTCCGTCGTGTGGGCGTCGCTGACCAGGGTCGCGTCGTATCCCCTGACGAGCGCGCCGTGGAGCGTCGAGCGGATGCACGCATCGGTCTGTGCGCCGACGACGACGAGTCGCCCGACGCCGAGGCCCGACAGCACGGTCTCCAGGGTGGTGTCCTCGAAGGAGTCGCCGTAGTTCTTCTCGATGAGCGGCTCCCCGTCGACAGGAATCAGCTCGGGGACGATCCGCCAGTCGTCACTTCCCCTCGCAAGGCCCTCGTCGGAGTGCTGGACCCAGACAACGGGGGCCCCTTCCCGCCGCGCCTTCTCGACAAGGCTGCCGATTTTCGCGACGACCGCGTCGCGCTCGTGAGCCCCCTCGACGACGCCGTTCTGCACGTCGACCACAAGGAGTGCGGTGTTCGGCCGGTTCTCGAGGGTGGTCATGGTCTCCCCTTATTCACGCTGAACTCCTGTCTCCACGCACGGTAGACCCACCCACTGACAGCGGCCGCCCGGGCTCGCGCAGGCTCAGGCGGAGCCGGTCAGCTCCTGGGTCTTCAGTACGACGAGCGCCACCAGCACCAGCACCATGACGGCCGCCCCCGCCGCCTGGACGAGCGCCTGCCGGTTCCTCGGCGCGTACGCGAAGGCCAGGCCGACGGCGCCGCCGGTGAGCAGGCCGCCGAGGTGGCCCTCCCAGGATGTGATGCCGGCGGAGATTGCCATCCACAGCAGGAAGCCGACGATCAGCCGGCTGCCGCCCAGCGGGTCGTACCGCAGGCGGCGGCTGAAGACGTAATAGGCCGCCGCCAGCCCGAAGATCGCGCCCGAGGCGCCGACCGCACTGTCGGTCGGCGCGATCAGGTACTCAGCGACGCCGCCGCCGAGGGCGGAGATCAGGTAGAGGGCGAGGTAGCGAACGCGGCCCAGCTGCCCCTCGATCACGCGCCCGAGGAACAGCAGCGAGTACATGTTGAACAGGATGTGCGTGATCCCGAACAAGCCCTGCGTCGGCAGCACATGCAGAAACGCCGACGTAATGAGGCGGTACCACTCGCCGTAGGCGATGCCCACCGTCTCGACGCCCGGATAGGTGTGGCCGTCGAAGACATACGACTGGCCGTCCGGACCCACCAGCCCCTGGCCCAGGGCCGACAGCCGGTCGACGATCTCCGGGCGGACCAGCTCGGCCAGATACATCAGACCGTTGAGCGCGATGAGCACGTACGTCACCACGGGGACGGCCGCGCCGGTGGCCCGTCCGCCGAAGACCGTACGGGCCTGGCGGATGCTCTTACTGCCTTCCCGTACGCACTCCACGCAGTGGTGGCCGACCGCCGCCTCGCGCATGCAATCAGGACATATGTAGCGGTCGCAGCGCGTGCATCGGACGTACGACTCACGCTTGGGGTGTCGGTAGCAGACGGTGGCCGGGGGCTGGGTGCCCTGGTCGGCATCGGTGGTGGTCACGGGTGGGTCAGCGCTCCGGGAGATGCCTGTACAACGCGGAAGATTCGCACGGTTGTACCGACCGGCGGCGCCGGCCGTCAAACCTCTTTGCGGTGCTGTTGCACGCGTGCAGGACTCTTGACCACTTCGAAAGGCATACTGTAGACAATATTCTGTCGACACTACGAGACGGGAGCCCGTCCAGTGAAAGTCGCAGTTGTCGGCGCCGGGGCAATCGGCGCCTTCGTAGGAGCCGCCCTTCACCGCGCCGGTGCCGAGGTCCATCTCATCGCCCGGGGCGCCCACTTGGACGCGCTACGCCGCGACGGCGTACAGGTCCTGAGCCCACGCGGAGACTTCACCGCGTATCCCAACGCCACCGACGACCCGTCGGAAGTCGGCCCGGCCGACTATGTCTTTCTGGGTCTCAAGGCGAACTCGTATGCCGCCAGCGGGCCCCTGGTCCATCCGCTGCTGCACGACCGCACCGCGATCATCGCGGCCCAGAACGGCATCCCTTGGTGGTACTTCCACGGGCTGCCCGGACAACACACCGGACACCGCCTGGAAAGCGTCGACCCGGGCGGCGCCGTCTCCGCGACGCTGGCGCCCGAGCGGGCGATCGGCTGCGTGGTCTACGCCGCCACCGAGATCGAGGCGCCGGGCGTCATCCGCCACCTGGAGGGCACCCGGTTCTCCATCGGCGAGCCCGACATGACCGTGTCCCGGCGCTGTCTGGACTTCAGCGAGGCCATGCAGGCCGGCGGGCTGAAGTGCCCGGTCGAGCCGGATCTGCGCAACGACATCTGGATCAAGCTGCTCGGCAACATCTCCTTCAACCCGATCAGCGCCCTCGCCCGCGCCACCATGGTCCAGATCTGCCGCCACCCCGAAGCTCGCGAGCTGGTCACCGAGATGATGCGTGAGACCCTGGAGGTCGCGGCCCGGCTCGGCAGCCATCCCAAGATCTCCATCGAGCGCCGTCTCGCCGGCGCCGAAAAAGTCGGCGAACACAAGACCTCCACCCTCCAGGACCTGGAGCGCGGCAAGCCGATGGAGCTGGACGTCCTCCTGACAGCGGTGGTCGAGCTCGCCGAGCTGACCGGCACGCCCGTCCCGACGCTGCGTGCCATCAACGCCGTCGCCGATCTTCTCAACCGGACCTCCTCCACCAGGAGCATCGCGTGAGGGACCGCAAGCGCAACGACCGCAAACCCAAGCAGTACCCCCGGCTGACCCACCCCATGGTGCGCGACAACGGCGAGCTGCGCCGCGCCACCTGGGAGGAGGCCCTGGACCGCGCCGCCGCCGGCTTCGCCCGTACGACGCAGGAGTACGGCGCCGACGCCTTCGGCATGTTCTCCTGCGCCCGGTCGACCAACGAGATGAACTACGTCGCCCAGAAGTTCACGCGCGTCGTCATGGGGACCAACAACGTCGACTCCTGCAACCGCACCTGTCACGCCCCCAGCGTCGCCGGCCTGTCCGCGGCCTTCGGCTCCGGCGGCGGCACCTCCTCGTACCAGGAGGTGGAGGAGACCGACCTCATCATCATGTGGGGCTCCAACGCCCGCTTCGCCCACCCCATCTTCTTCCAGCACGTCCTGAAGGGCATCCACAACGGTGCCCGGATGTACGCGGTCGACCCCCGCCGCACCAGCACCGCCGAATGGGCCGACCGATGGCTCGGGCTGAACGTCGGAACCGACATCCCGCTCGCCCACGCCGTCGGCCGCGAGATCATCCACGCCGGGCTCGCCAACACCGCCTTCATCGAGCGCGCGACGAGTGGTTACGAGGAGTACGCGGCCGAGGTCGAGCCGTGGACCCTCTCGGTCGCCGAGCAGGTGACGGGCGTACCGGCCGACGCGATACGGGAGTTGGCGCACGCGTACGCCACCGCCGAGCGCGCGCAGATGTGCTGGACGCTGGGCATCACCGAGCACCACAACGCGACGGACAATGTGCGCGCCCTGATCAATCTGTCGCTGCTCACCGGACACGTCGGGCGGTACGGCTCCGGGCTGCAGCCGCTGCGCGGCCAGAACAACGTCCAGGGCGGCGGCGACATGGGCGCTATCCCCAACCGGCTCCCCGGCTTCCAGGACATCCTGGAGCCGGAGATCCGGACGAAGTTCGAGGCCGCCTGGAACACCGTGATCCAGCCCCGGTACGGGATGAACCTCACCGAGATGCTCGACGGTATCGAGCGGGGTGTCCTGCGGTCCGTCTACTGCATCGGCGAGAACCCCGCGCAGTCGGAGGCGGACTGCGAGCACACCATCAAGCGCCTGGAGATGCTCGACCACCTCGTCGTCCAGGACATCTTCCTGACGAAGACCGCCGAGCTCGCGGATGTCGTGCTGCCCGCCTCGGCCTCCTGGTGCGAGACGGAGGGCACGGCCACCAACAGCGAACGGCGCGTGCAGCGGGTCCGCAAGGCGATCTCCCCGCCCGGCGAGGCGCGCGACGACATCGCCATCCTCTGCGACCTCGCCGCCCGGCTCGGCCACGACGACTGGAAGTACGCGGACTCGGAGGAGGTCTGGAACGAACTGCGGGCCGTCTCCCCTGATCACTACGGCATGACCTACGCCCGCCTTGAGGAACACCAGGGCATCCAGTGGCCCTGCCCGAGCGAGGACCGGATCGAACCCACCTATCTGCACGGCCGGTTGTGGGAGAAGGACCCCGCCCGGCGCGGCATGCCGGCGCCCTTCGGGCCGGTCAAGCACTCGCCGCCGGTCGATCTGCTCGACGAGCGCTTCCCGATCCGGATGACCACGGGACGGCGACTCGACTCGTACAACACCGGCGTGCAGAGCAGCGGCTTCGCCTCCCCGATGCGGCGCGGCGAGTACATCGAGCTCTCGCCCGAGGACGCCGCGACGTACGGCGTCGAGGCCGGCGAGGAGGTCCGCATCTCCTCCCGCCGGGGCGACGTCACCGCGCCGGTGTGGATCGACCCGGGGCTGCGGCCCGGGCTGGCCTTCATGACCATGCACTTCCCGGACGAGGTCGACACGAACCAGCTGACCATCGAGGCGACGTGCCCCATCGCGGGCACGGCCGAGTACAAGGCGACGGCGGTACGAATCGACAAGCCGGCGGTGAGTGTCTGATGCTGCATCCTCCCGGGGAGCGACTCCCCGTACCTCCGCCAAAAGCCCAGGCCGAGGTGCTGTCCCGGCACGAGATGGCGAGGTGAACCACCTTGGACCTGCATTTCGCTGACGCCAAGCCGACGGACGAGGAGCGGGACGCCGTCGACGGATACCTCGGCCCTCCCGAGTCCGGTTGGGAGGGCGGTGAGCGGACCGAGGCGGACCTGCGCTGGGCGCGCGGCGGCCATGCCGCCCGCGACCGCCGGGACCTGCTCCTTCCCGCGCTCCACGCGGTCAACGACCGCATCGGCTGGATCAGCGAGGGCGCGCTGGACTACGTCTGCCGCCGGCTCACCATCCCTCCGGCGGAGGGGTACGGCGTCGCCACCTTCTACGCCATGTTCTCGGTGAATCCGCGTCCGGCGCGGGTCGTCCACGTCTGCACGGACCTCGCGTGCGCGGCCCGTGGCTCCAGGGCGCTTGTCGCTGCGCTCGAGGACCGCCTCGGCCCCGCGGGCGCGGCCCGCGACGGCGCGGTCTGGCAGCCCAGCCCCTGCCTCGGCCTGTGCGAGCGCGCACCGGCCGCGCTGGTCATCCAGGCGGGTACCGCTCCGGGCTCCGGGCCCTCGGACGCCGGACAGGCTGAATACGCCACCGCCGTCGTCGCCCCGGCCACCGCCGAGGGCGTCGTCGCGGCAGCCCACGCCCCGCAGGCCGCTCCGGCCGAGCCGCAGGCAGCCGAAGCGGTGCCCCAGGCAGGAGACCCGGGCCTGGTCCTGCTCCGCCGGATCGGCATCGTCGACCCCGCCGACCTCGACGACTACCGGGCCAACGGGGGTTACACCGCGCTGCGCCACGCCTTCGCCCTGGGCCCGTCCGGGGTGATCCGCGAGGTGCTGGACGCCGGGCTGGTCGGACGCGGTGGGGCGGCCTTCCCGACAGGCCGGAAGTGGGAGGCGACGGCGCGGCAGCCGGAGCGTACGCACTATCTGGTCTGCAATGCGGACGAGAGCGAGCCCGGCACCTTCAAGGACCGCGTGCTCATGGAGGGGGACCCGTACGCGCTGGTGGAGGCGATGACGATCGCGGGGTATGCGGTCGGCGCGCACAGGGGCTTCATCTACCTCCGGGGCGAGTACCCGCGGGCCCTGCACCGCCTGAACCACGCGATCAATCAGACCCGTGCCCGGGGGCTGCTGGGCGAGAACGTGCTGGGCCAGGGGTACGCCTTCGACATCGAGATCCGGCGCGGGGCGGGGGCGTACATCTGCGGCGAGGAGACCGCGATCTTCAACTCGATCGAGGGCCAGCGCGGCGAGCCGCGCAGCAAGCCGCCGTTCCCGGTCGAGAAGGGCCTGTTCGGCAAGCCGACGGCGGTCAACAATGTCGAGACGCTCGTCAATGTGCTGCCGATCCTCGAGCGCGGCGCCGCCGCCTACGCCGCGACCGGCACCGAGGGATCCACCGGGACCAAGCTGTTCTGCGTCTCGGGGACGGTGAGCCGCCCAGGCATCTACGAGCTGCCGTTCGGGGCGACCCTGCGCGAGCTGATGGACCTGGCCGGCCCGCCGGAGTCGCTGCGCGCGGTACTGCTCGGCGGCGCGGCAGGCGGTTTCGTACGCCCCGACGAACTGGACATCCCGCTCACCTTCGAGGGCACGCGGGCCGCCGGTACGACGCTGGGCTCGGGGGTGGTCCTCGCGCTGGACGACAGCGTCGAGTTGCCGCGCATCCTGCTTCGCATAGCCGAGTTCTTCCGGGACGAGTCCTGCGGTCAGTGCGTGCCCTGCCGGGTGGGGACCGTACGGCAGGAGGAGGCGCTGCACCGGATCGCGGACCGTACGGGGGCGGCGGCGGCCACCGATATCGCGCTCCTGCGGGAGGTCGGGCAGGCGATGCGGGATGCGTCGATCTGCGGGCTCGGCCAGACCGCTTGGAATGCCGTGGAGTCCGCGATCGACCGTCTGGGAGCGTACGAATGACAACCGTGCCCAAGCCCGTGCCTGTGCCTGTGCAGCTCGGCCTGCCGCGCCGGCTGGTGGAATTCGCCCTCGACGACGAGCCGGTCAGGGTCCCGGAGGGGTCGACGATCCTCGATGCGTGCGAGGCGGTCGGCAAGGACATCCCGACGCTCTGCTACGGGGACACTCTCACCCCCAAGAACGCCTGCCGCGTCTGCGTCGTGGAGGTCGAGGGCGCCCGCACGCTCGCTCCGGCCTGCTCGCGCAAGGCGGAGCCGGGCATGACGGTCCGTACGGACACCGAGCGGGCCCGGCACAGCCGCAAGATCGTGCTGGAGCTGCTCGCCTCGTCCGTGGACCTGTCCACGACCCCGCACGTGGCGGGCTGGATCCGGGAGTACGGGGCCGAGCCGGACCGCTTCGGCCCGGACGCGGCGACGGTCGCCGACCGGGCGCCGAAGGTCGACAACGACCTGTACGTGCGCGACTACGGCAAGTGCATCATGTGCTACAAGTGCGTCGACGCCTGTGGCGACCAGTGGCAGAACACCTTCGCCATCGCCGTCGCCGGCCGCGGCTTCGACAACACGATCTCCGTCGAGCACGACGCACCGCTGACCGATTCGGCCTGCGTATACTGCGGCAACTGCATCGAGGTCTGCCCGACCGGGGCACTGTCCTTCAAGACGGAATTCGACATGCGGGAAGCGGGTACCTGGGACGAGGACGCGCAGACGGAGGCGACGACGATCTGCGCATACTGCGGTGTGGGCTGCAATCTCACGCTGCACGTCCAGGACAACGAGATCGTCAAGGTGACCTCGCCGCACGACAACCCGGTCACCCATGGCAACCTCTGTATCAAGGGCCGATTCGGCTTCCAGCACGTACAGAACCGGGACTGATCACTATGGGACGGGTCACCGAGCGGCGCCGCGTACTGCGTATCAGGGACGGCGCCGAGAGCCACCGCGCGGACACTCTGGTCGCAGAGGAGCCGCTCGAGATCCGGCTGAACGGCAAGCCGCTGGCCATCACGATGCGCACGCCGGGCGACGACTTCGCGCTGGCGGCGGGCTTTCTCGTCAGCGAGGGCGTGCTCGGCAGCGCGGAGGAGCTGGCGAACATCGTCTACTGCGCGGGCGCGACGGTGGACGGCTCGAACACGTACAACATCGTGGACGTGCGGCTCGCGCCCGGCGTCGCGGTCCCCGACATCACCCTCGAGCGGAACGTCTACACGACCTCCTCGTGCGGGCTGTGCGGCAAGGCGAGCCTTGACGCGGTCCGTACGCAGGCCCGCTGGCCGATCAGCGATTCTCCCCCGGTCCGCCTCGAACCTGAGCTGCTGTCCGCCCTCCCCGACCGGCTCCGGGCACACCAGCAGGTCTTCGAACGGACAGGGGGCCTGCACGCCGCAGCGCTCTTCACGGCCGAGGGCGAGCTGCTGGACGTACGGGAGGACGTCGGCCGCCACAACGCCGTCGACAAGCTTGTCGGGCGGGCCCTCCAGCAGGGTCTGCTGCCGCTGGCCGGGAAGATCCTCATGGTCTCCGGCCGCGCCTCCTTCGAGCTCGCCCAGAAGGCCGTCATGGCGGGCATCCCGGTCCTGGCCGCCGTCTCCGCGCCCTCGTCGCTGGCCGTCGACCTCGCGGACGAGGCCGGTCTCACCCTTGTCGGTTTTCTCCGTGGCACCTCCATGAACGTGTACGCGGGCGAGCAGCGAATCGCCCTGCGTGCGCGGGCCGGGGACCGGTCGGCGGGGTAGCGCCCCCTGCGCCGACCGGTCCTTCCGGACCGTCGGGAGATAACGGGGTAGACAGTGTCCACCTCGTCGGTAGACACTGTCTACCATGACCACCGACCCACGCAGTCGCCTCCTCGACGCCGCACTCGCCGTGCTCGCCGAGGAAGGCGTCGAGGGCTTGACCCTGCGGGCTATCGCGCGCCGCGCGGACGTGTCGCACGGCGCACCCCTGAAGCACTTCCCGCACCGGGCGGCACTGCTGTCCGCCGTGGCGACGATCGGCTTCCGGGAGATGCGGCGCCGCGCGGACGACGCCGTGGCCGGGTGTCCGGGCGGGGTCGGGGCGGTCGAGCGGCTGCGCACCAGGGCGCGGGGATACGTCTCCTACGCACTCGCGCACCCGGCGATGTTCACGCTGATGTTCCGGCACGACCTGCTCGACCCCCATGACCGGGAGCTGAGCAAGGTCAGCCTGACGTGCTTCGAGGACCTGATCACGCTGGTGGACGCCGCCCAGAAGGCGGGCTGGCGCCCGGCCGACGACGCACGACTGCTGACCGGCGCCCTGTGGTCGGGACTGCACGGGCTGGCGCAGCTGTGGATGTGGGGCTCCCTGCCGCTGGCAACGGGGGCAGCGGACGTGGACCACGCGCTGGAGGCACTGCTGTGCGCCTTCGGCCTGAACGACGTATCTCCAGAAGGACATTGACGATGAGCCAGATATACGGATTCGACCGCGACACCGCCGTCACACCGCGCCCCGACGCCCCCGGCTTCCACGACGCCGAGCTGTACGAGAGCTGGCGCATCGGCATGGGCATCAACGGCGGCCTCCTGCTGGCCCTCGCCGGGCGGGCGCTCGCCGCCGAGCTGGGCGGCGGGGCGAGCGAAGCGAGATTTGGGGGTCCCCTGGACGAAGTCAGGGGACGGGTCCTCCCCCTGGCTTCGCCGGTGGGGGTGCCCCCGGCGAAGCCAGGGGGAGCACCCCCACCGACGAAGCCAGGGGGAGCACCCCCACCGACGAAGCCAGGGGGAGGGCACCGCGACCCGTTCTCGATCAGCGCCTACTACCTGTCCACCTCCCGGCCGGGCCCGGTCACCGTACGGACCGAGACGCTGCGGCGCGGGCGTACCGTCTCCACCGGCACGGCGTCGGTCGTACAGGACGGCGAGGAGCGGCTGCGGGCCATCGCCACGTACGGCGACCTGGAAGGCCACGCCGACGGCGACGTCCGCACCTCGGCCACTCCCCCGGACATGCCGCCGCCGGAGAGTTGCGTGGGCACGGAACTGGCCCCGCCGGAATTCCTCAAGGACGCCCCTCTGCTCGACAGCATCGAGCTGCGGCTCGATCCCGACACCGTCGGCTGGGCCGTCGGCGCCCCCACCGGCCGCGGGCGGATCCAGGGCTGGCTACGCCTCCCCGACGGCCGCGAACCCGACCCCCTGATGCTGCTCCTCGCCGTCGACACCCTCCCCCCGGTCACCTTCGACCTCGGCATCAACGGCTGGGCGCCCACCCTCGAACTCACCGCGCACGTCCGGGCCAAGCCCGCCCCTGGCTGGCTGCGGATCAGCCACGCGACCCGGAACTTCGCCGACGGCTACATGGAAGAGGACGCCGAGGTGTGGGACTCGACGGGCCGGCTGGTGGCGCAGTCGCGGCAGCTGGCGCGCGTACGAGTGCCACGGCCGTGACGACCAGCAGAGCGCCGATGACGGTGTGCGCGCCGACCGGCTCCGCGAGCAGCAGAGCGCCCAGGCTGGTGGACCACAGCGGGATCGCATAGGTGACCGTCGAGGCGGCGGTCGGGCCGGCGGTGCGGACGAGGTGCAGGTTGAGGATGTACGCCACGCCGGTGCCCACCGCCCCGAGGGCAAGCAGCGCGGCAGCCGCGCCCGCGCCCGGCCAGCGGGGCGGACCGCACAACGCCGGGACGACGAGGGCGAGTTCGACGGTGCCGCAGGTGACCTGGAGGGTGGCCAGGGCGGTCACCGAGTGCGGCAGCGCGGTGAGGTGGCGCCGGGTGTAGGCGAAGCCGACGCCGTAGCAGAGGGCCGCGGCCAGGCAGGCGAGGCTGCCGATGAGTTGCGCCGAGCCGGGGTCGCGCCACACGCCGAGGACCACCAGGACGCCCACGAAGCCCAGTGCCAGTCCGCCGAGTTGGCGCGGACCGAGCCGCTCGGCCCGGAGCATGACGACGGCGCTCAACATCGTGAACAGCGGGGTCGTCGCGTTCCACACCCCGGCCCGCACGGAGCTGATCCGCGTCTCGCCGAAGGCGAAGAGCACGAACGGCGCCGCGTTGAGCAGCACCGCGACGACCGCCGCGTGGCCCCAGGCCCGCAGGTCGCGGGGCAGGCGCTCACGGCGTACCGCCAGGATCGCCCACAGGGCCGCCGCGCCGAGCGCGCAGCGCCACAGGGCGACCCAGGCCGGTGGCACGCCCGCGTCGACGGCGACCGTGATCAGCGCGAAGCTCGATCCCCAGATCGCGGAGAGCACGGCGAAGCCCGGCAGCCAGGTTTTCAAGGTCCCCATGGACATCACCGTGTCGGCAGCGATAGGCATGAGTCCAACAAGTCCGGCCCTCCGCGAGATGAGACTTGCTCATGACCGTCAACCTCGCCCAGCTGCGCGCCCTGCTCGCCGTCGCCGACACCGGCGGCTTCAGTACGGCGGCGCAGGAGCTGGCCGTCAGCCAGTCGGCCGTCTCGCACGCCGTCGCCGCCCTGGAGCGCGCGCTGGGCGCGCCGGTCGTCCACCGCGACGCCCCGGTCCGCCCCACCGCGCTGGGCGACCAGATCCTGCCGCACGCCCGCGCGGCCGTCGTCTCCGCCGAGGCCGTCACCGCCATCGCGTCCCGGCTGGGCCGCGCCCCCACCGGGACGGTGCGGCTCGCCGCGCCCCAGACCGTCTGCCAGGGGCTGCTGCCGGACCTGCTCACGCGCTGGGCGGCGGCCCATCCCCGAATCCGCGTACGGATCTTCGAGGGCGAGGACGACGAGATCGCCGCCTGGCTGGAGTCCGGCACGGCCGACGCCGCCGTCGTGGTCGACCCTGAGCCCGCGCTGCCCGGCTCGCGGCTACTGGCGCACGACGCCTTCCACGCCGTCCTGCGCCGGGACCATCCCCTCGCCGGGGAGGCCGAGGTCGACGTACGCGATCTGGAGGACGACCCGTTCCTGCTGTCCCTGGGCGGCTGCGAGCGCCGGATCCGCGAGATCTTCCGCAGCGCGGGCGCCCGCTTCGCGCCGGTGCACCGCATCCGCGAACTCGGCACCCTCATCAGCATGGTGCGCGCCGGCATCGGCGTCTCCGTCGTGCCGGGGCTGGCCCGGCCCATGCTGTCGGGGGATCTCATTCTCGTACCGCTGCGGCGGCGTATCCACCGGCGGCTGGTGCTCACCGGGCCGGCGTCGCGGCCGTGGCTGCCGACGGTGCCAGCTCTTGTCGAGGCCACGGAGGAGGTCCAGGCGTGAGTGACGACGTCACGGTCCGCGCGGCGAAGGAGGGCGACGCCGAGGCGGTCTTCGGGCTGCTCGGCGACTTCGTGACAAGCTATCGGCCCGACCGGGAGGCCTTCGACCGGCACTTCCCGCTGCTCGGGGACGGTCTGCTGGTCGCGGAGACGGCGGAGGGGCGGGTGGTCGGGTATGCGCTGGTCTGCGACCTGCTGGTGCTGTACGCGAACGGTTACGTCTGCGAACTGCAGGAGCTGATGGTCGACCCGGAGCTGCGCGGCCGGGGCATCGGCGAGCGGCTTGTGGCGGCCGTCCTCGAACGGGCCCGCGCGAAAGGCGCGGTGGAGGTCACCGTGCCGACGCGCCGGGCCCGCGACTACTACCTGCGACTCGGGTTCGAGGAGACAGCCACGTATCTCAAGCATCCGCTTCGATGATCCGGGTGAGCAGAGCGGTGAGCTGAGCCCTCTCGGCGGCGGACAGCGGTGCCGTGAGCGTTCTTACGGCGGTCGTTGGGTCGGGGGTGCGAATTACCGCGCCAACCTGGGCAAGGTCGTGCTCCGGCCCTGATCGGGGATTACGAGAAGAAACGCACCTCGGGGTAACGGGCGGACGGTCCGTCGAGCAGGCCGTGGTCGTCGCGGCTACGCAGCCAGCGGTCGAAGAAGGCGGCGAGGTAGGCGCGGTCGGCGGCCAGCGCGCGGGCGGGTGTGATGGTGCCGATGTTCTTGACGACGGTCTCGCGCGGCAGGCTCAGTTGCCGGGCGATCTGGGGGATCATCACCTCGGCGTCGGTGTACGTCGCGTGCGCCGCGCCCCGCAGGCTCAGGCCGCAGTGCCAGCCGGTGCTGTTCCTCGACAGGAGGGCCCAGGACGGCACCGTGGAGAGGTCGTTGCCGTCGCTGCCGATGAGCAGGAAGGGCCGGTCCAGGCCGTCGGTCGCGACGGAGGCGGGGTTGGCGGCGTCGGAGTCGTTCTGGACGTATCCGAGCAGGCCGTCGAAGTCGGCGCCGGCGTTGATCCGGGGGTCGTCGTGCATCGCCTGCAACGCGGTGAAGCCGCCGCCCGACTGCCCGAACATCCCGATCCGGTCGAGGTCCATCGCGTCGCGCAGGCCGTGCGGCGCCAGGGCCTCGCGGGACAGCTCGTCCAGGACGAAGCGGGTGTCGGCCACCCGTACGTCGACCGTCTTCTTCAGGAGAGCGCTGATCTTGGCTTCGTCCGGGTAGGCCTTCCCGAACTCCTCCACCAGGCACGTGGTTTCCACCCGGCCGCCGGGGAACTGAACTGCCGTGGCGTCGTAGGTGTGGTCGACCATCACCACCACGTAGCCCCGGGAGGCCAGGTCGTCGGCGAGCGTGCTGCCCAGGGAGCGCGGGTCGCCCGCGCCGGGCGAATACAGCACGACGGGGCACGGGCCGCCGCTGCGGTCCACGGGAGCGCCTTCGTGGGCGTGGGTGCGGGTGGCCGCCCAGTCGACCTTGCCGCTCGGCACGTCGGTGAGGTTGTTCAGGGCGTCGAATCCCGCTGCCTCGCCCGGCAGCATCTGCGGCGCCCTGGGGTAAGCCTCGGCGTCCCGGGCGGCCGGGTAGCGGACGCTGACCATCAGCTCGCGGTACGGCTGCGTGTCGACCCACGGGTCCGGCCGCGAGTCGTCGACCAGCCGCCACGACACCGTACCGACAGCGTACGGCCCGGTCGGCGCGGGCAGCCTCAGCCGTACGGGACCGTTCTCGCGGCGCCGTTCGGCGGCCGACGCCGCGCCCACGGGCACGGCGGACAGGGCGAGCGCGGCGACGGCGGTCTGCACGGCGGCGCGGCGTGTGAGCATGTGGATCCCCCTGGCTCGATGGGCGGCGCAGCCGATTGCGCTGCCGACCTGTCTCAGCCTTCCGGCCCCGAGCGCCCGGGCCCATCCGGCAGCCCCCTTGATCGTCAGGGGGGATAACCCGACTACGTACGGTCGCGGGAGCGCTGATAAGGAATCTGCGAGTCCGGAACGAACAGCGCGAGTGCGCCGACGACAGCGGGGCCATGCCAGAACAGACCGGCCAACTCGCTCCCTCACGGGATCGACGCGGGTCCCACCGCGCGGCCCTCCCTCTTCGAGCACGCTCGCTCCGCAGCACGGGCGGGCTGGGCCAATAGCCGGAGCCCAGATTCACGATGACAGCGAGGGAGGCCGAATCGTCCGGATCGGTGTGTGATCTGCGCCACACGGCATATGTCCATAAACGATGTATTTTCGAACGATGTTTTCTGAGCGCGCGCTGCCGGCCGATTGGCTTGACCGCATGGCGGACGCGAGCGATGCGTCCGAGCGGTCCGGAACACACCTCGCAAGCGGGATGGCCGCGGTGGACAGCCCTGAGCTCGCGGTGCCCGACACGGTGCAGGGGTCGGTGGGGACGGCCGGCGCGGCGATAGCTCTGCTCGACGCCGAAGGGGCGGTGGTCGGGTGGACGCAGGCCGCCGAGCGGCTGGCCGGCTACTCGCCCGCGGAGGTAGTGAGCCGACCCGCCGGGGTCATGCTGGCGTCTGCCGAAGACTGGACGAAGGCATCCGCCTTCGCAGAGCGGTGCCGTGCCCGGGGTGGCTGGTCCGGCCTTGCGGCGGTTCGCCACCGCGACGGCCACACGCTCGATGTGAACCTGCGGATCTCCCCGTTGTTCGGGGAGGACGGCAGCGCCCACTGGCTCGTCTCGGCGACCGACATGGCCGCGGTCTCCTCGTCGGCAGTGAAGGGATTGAGGCCATCGTCACTTCTGCCCCGCGCGCCGATCGTCGGGATCGTCGTCCGCGACCAGGAGCTGCGCTGCACCTGGGTGAACGACATCGCAGAGCTGCGGGACGGTATTCCTCCCGAAGTGCGGCTGGGGCGGCGGCTGCCGGAGGCGGTGCCCGGCCTCGCGGCTGAAGCGATGGTGGCGGTGACGCGGCAGGTGCTGGAGAGCGGTACCCCGGCGATCGACGTTGAGTACCCGGCATGGCTGCCAGAGAATGCGCGCCGGAACCACGCGTTCGCGGTCTCCTTCTTCCGTCTCGACGACGCTGAGGGCCGCGCGCTCGGCGTGTGCGCGATGTTGGTGGACGTCACGGACAGGGAGCGGACGCGCGAACGCCTGGCGATCCTCAGCGAGGCCAGCACACGTATCGGCAGCACCCTGGACGTTATGCGGACCGGCCAGGAGCTGGCCGATTTCGCGGTGCCCCTCCTCGCCGACCTCGTCGCCGTCGACCTGGCGGAGTCGGTCCCGCTCGGCGAGGAGCCCCTGGCCCGGCTGGGGCCGATGGGCGAGCGCATCCCCGCCTGCCGCCGCGCGGGCCTGGCATCGATCCGCCCCGGGGCCCCGGATGCCGTGTGCGCACGGGGGGAGGCGGTCTTCGTTCCACCGGCCTCGCCCTACATCCGCGTCCTGTCCACCGGGAAGTCCCACCTGGAACCGGTCCTGGACACCTCCCCCGGTACATGGCTCGACCGGGACCCGGCACGGTTGGAGAAGATCCGCGAGTACGGGTTGCACTCTGTGATGGTCGTGCCGATCCACGCGCGCGGCGCGGTGCTGGGCGTGGCGGTCTTCGTCCGCACCGAGGACCCGGTGCCTTTCGACGAAGACGACCTGCTCCTGGCCGAGGAACTCGTCTCCCGGGCCGCGCTGTCTCTGGACAACGCCAACCGGTACACCCGCGAACACACCGCGGCCCTCGCCCTGCAGCGCAACCTGCTCCCACACCGTGTGACGGGCGGGTGCGCGGTCGAGGTGGCCTCGCGCTACCTGCCGGCCGACATCCACCACGGCGCCGGCGGTGACTGGTTCGACGTGTTCCCGCTGTCCGGTGCCCGGGTGGCCCTGGTCGTCGGCGACGTGGTCGGGCACGGCATCAACGCCGCGGCGACCATGGGCCGGCTCCGCACCGCCGTGCACACCCTCGCCGACATGGACCTGCCCCCCGACGAACTGCTGGCCCACCTCGACGACCTGGTCGTCCGCCTCACCGAGGAGGACGCCGACGCGAAGGACCT
>NZ_RJVR01000349.1 GCF_003999195.1 Streptomyces soli | reverse complement strand
GCCACCTGCCTGTACGCCGTCTACGACCCGGTCACCCGGCGCTGCACGATGGCACGGGCCGGCCACCCCCCGCCCGCGATCGTCGACCCGCACGGCCAGGTCACCTTCCCCGACCTCCCCGCCGGAACCCCACTCGGCCTCGGCATGGTCCCCTTCGAGTCCGTCGAGCTGGAACTTCCCGAGGGAAGCGTGCTCGCCCTCTACACCGACGGCCTGGTCGAGACCCGCGGCCAGGACATCGACGCCGGGATGCACTGCCTGGCCACCGTCCTGGCCCACCCGCGCCTCCCACTGGAAGACCTCTGCTCGGCCGCGGTCGACACACTGGCGGCCCCAGCACCCTCTGACGACGTCACGCTGCTGCTCGCCCGTACCCGCACACTCAGCCCGGACCAGGTGGTCTCCTGGGACCTGCCCACCGACCCGGCCATCGTCAGCACCGCCCGGTCCCTGACCCTCCGCCAACTGGCCCAATGGGGACTGCAGGACCTGGCCACCACCACCGAGCTGATCGTCAGCGAACTGGTCACCAACGCCATCCGCCACGGCACCGGCCCCGTCCGTCTGCGCCTGATCCGGCACCAGGTCCTGACCTGCGAAGTCTCCGACACCAGCAACAGCCTCCCCCGCCTGCGCCACGCCCGGACCACCGACGAGAGCGGCCGCGGCCTCTTCCTCGTCGCCCAGCTCTCCCACCGACGAGGCACCCGCTACACACCCGACGGCAAAACCGTATGGGCCGAACAGAAACTGACACCCCCGGTACAGCAGTGAAGTACAACAACCCCCACGACCGACCACGGCCGGTAGTTCTTCGACTGCTCGGCGACCTTGTGGTCGCGGGTGGGCACCAGGGTGCCGTCCACGATGATCACGGCGCCCTTCGCGAATCGCCGGCGCGACTGCAGGGCGAGTTTCAGCCCGAGGTGGTCGAAGACCATCTCGCAGCAAGATCACTTACGGGACAGTCCGTGGACCAGACCGGCCTAGATCCAGCCCTGCAGTGCCTTGAGGAAGGCGTTGAAGTCGTCGTTGTGGATGATGTGCCCGGTGCCGGGTACGACCCGGACCTCGTAGCCGTCGGCGGTCAGGGCGGCGGCGCGCGCCTGGGGGATGAGGTCGCTGGGGTCCGCGGTCAGGACGAGGGAGCGGATGTCGGGGAGGCCGGGCTCGTGGCCGCGGAAGCCCTCGAAGGCCCGCAGGGTGGTGGTGTCCCAGCGCTGGATGGCGTCGAATTTGGCCTGTTGGGCCTCCGCGGGCCAGGCGGGGTAGGCGGCGCGGATGTCGGCGGGCGTCCAGGACTTCTCGGCGAGGACGCCGCGCAGGACCCCCGCATCGATGGACGGCGACCAGGCCGGGTCCTCGTACACCGCGCGTGCCGGGCGGATGCGGCTGACGGCGAGCGAGGCCACCAGCGCGCCGAGGGAGTGACCGAGCAGCAGGTCGGGTTCGGCCGGCACCGCGGCGGTGAGGGCGTCGGACCAGGCGTCCAGGGTGTACGTGTCCGTGTGGGGGCTGAGCCCGTGCCCGGTCAGTTCGGGCGCCAGTACGCGGTATCCGCGCTCAGCCAGGGCAGGGCCGAACCGCCACCAGCTCCCGGAGTCGTTGGTGATGCCGTGCACCAGCACGGCCACCCGCTCGCCGTCGCCCCACTCCCGTACCCGCAACTGATCCGCTGCCGTCATGCCCACCCCAACTCGAATTGATCGGCACGGCATTCCCCTGGCCGTGCGCGCCCCACCCGCGAGTATGCCTACCAGGTGGGCCGAATGGGACCGCCCGGAGCGATCCGGAGCAGGTCGTCGCGCAGGGCCCGCAGCCGGCGCTCGCCGAG
Organism: Streptomyces soli; assembly: GCF_003999195.1. Taxonomy (GTDB): domain Bacteria; phylum Actinomycetota; class Actinomycetes; order Streptomycetales; family Streptomycetaceae; genus Actinacidiphila; species Actinacidiphila soli. The sequence continues at coordinate 6,428 of NZ_RJVR01000349.1, read as the reverse complement.
TTCGGCGGCCCAGGGGCGTACGGCGTCGGCGGCGGCCTCCTCCGCCGCGCGGGTGCAGGCCCGGCCGCGTTCGGTCAGGACGACGAGGCGGGCGCGGGCGTCCTCGGGGTGGGGGCGGCGCTCGGCGTAGCCCTTCCGTACGAGCTCGTCGACGAGCTGGCTGGCGGCCTGGCGGGTGACGCCGAGGTGGTCGGCCAGCTCGCTGACGGTGGCCCCGGCGGCGGACATGCGCGCGAAGGCGAAGCCGTGGGCGGGCCGGAGGTCGTCGAAGCCCCGGGCGGTGACGCCCGCGTCGATACGGGCGACGAGTGCGCCGGCGGCCGCGAGCAGGGTGGCACTGAGGGCCATGGCTTCTTCGTCTCTCACACCGTCAAGCTTGACACATTGCGCAAGCAGCTTGAACATATAGGCAAGCAATTTACGCAAGCTACTTGCCTATATGCGGAGGTTTCCGCCATGCCCGTCGTCCACGCTTCCGACGCCGTCGTCCACGAGATGCACGGCTCCCGCTTCGTCTCGTACGCCGCATCCGCCCTTGGCAGCACCGAACTCTGCGCCTGGCGGAGCGAGATCCCCGCCGGCACCGAGACCCCCACCCACTCCATCAGCCGCGAGGAGGTCTTCCTCCTGCTCACCGGCTCGGTCCGGCTCACCCTCGACGGCGAGCCGCACCCCCTCTCCCCCGGTGACGTGGCCATCGCGCCCGCCGGATCCACCCTGAAGTTCGACAACTTGACGGAGTCGGCGGCCACCATCTGGGTCACCACCAGCATCGGCCTGGAGGGCGTCCTCCCCGACGGCTCGCGCGTTTCGCCTCCCTGGGCGCGGTGACCCTTACGCTGCCGGGACCGGGCCCAACATCAGGGTCGGGTTCCCGGCCGCATCGCCGGCCGGATGCCCGACGACCGCCGTGAACGCTTCCGTGCGGACCGTCAGGCCGTCCGCGCCCAGGGCGAAGTCGGGCGCGAGGGGTACTTCGGCGGTGTGGGCGGGGCCGTAGCGGACGGTCAGGACGGTGAGGCCGTCCGGGGGTGAGGGGCGGGGGCGGCTTCGAGGGCGGTGGTGGCGATGATGTCGCGCCAGCCGGAGTCGGGGTTGCCGTAGCCGCGGGGGCCGGCAACGAGACCGAAGGCCGCCTGCTCCTGGGTGAGGCCGATGGTGTCGGGGCTGTTGAAGTAGGCCGAGCCGTCGGTGCCGGGGAAGTCAGGGGTGGTGAGGGCGAGTTCGCCGGCGGAGGTGACGGCGAGGGCGCCGACGAGCAGGGGGCCGTCGGCGACCAGCCGGGCGCCCTTGTCGGCGAAGCTGACGCCTGCGGCCCCGGTGAGCTTGGCGAGGCGGCCGTCGGTGGCTGTGGCGTACGGGAGTCCGGCCAGCAGTCGGGCGCCCGGCGTACGTTCCAGGGCGACGGTCAGCCACAGGCTCGCGCCGTCGGTGACGTACAGGGACTGGTCGAGGACGTAACGGGCCTAGGGCTCACCGGAGTTGCGTAGGCACAAATTCGGATAATCCGGGGTTGTCGGTGCGGTAGACCCGCTCGCGGAGGTGGAAGTCCAGGCTGCGGCGGACCGGTTTGGCGAGGTGCTCGAGTGTGCCGCCCGCACGCTGCCACGCCAGGGCCAGCAGGGAGGTGATGCCGAGCGAGGTGTCGCTGATGTCGTCGCCGCAGCCGGGGCGCTCCAGGTTGCCGTCGGCGGTGATGCGGTCGAGGGCCTGGGCGGCGATGCGCTCCAGCACGGCGTCGTACGCGGCCGGGTCGTCGGGGAGGTCGTGCAGGGCGCCGCGCTGGTAGGTGAGGAACACCATGACTTGGGACGTCAGCCCTTCATTCCGGAGGTGGCCATGCCTTCGTCTCGGCATTCGGCAGGGAGTACTACACGGCCGCGCTGCCGCTCACTGCAGATGGGCGGTGTCGTTCCACAGGGTGAGAGCCGGGTCGCCGTACTCCCAGCCCAGGATGGACAGCGAGGCCGGGGCGAGACTGAGCACCATGCCGCGCATGGGGTCGAGGCGCAGCCAGCGGGCGGCGAGGGTGCGCAGGAAGTGGCCGTGGGCGAAGATCACGCAGTCGGACTCCTCGCTCTTGGCCCACGCCACGACCTCGTCGGCGCGGTTGGCGACCTGCCAGGAGGTCTCGCCGCCGATGACGCCGTCGCGCCAGATCACCCAACCGGGGCGCTCTTCACGGATGCCGGGCGACGTACGGCCTTCGTACTGGCCGTAGTCCCACTCCATGAGCGCGTCCCACTCCTCGGCTCGGTCCCCGAAGCCGGCGAGCTCGCACGTCTCACGCGCCCGGGCCAGCGGGCTCGTACGGACCCGGGCGCCGGGGAAGCCGTTCCACGGCGGCCGCTGGAGCCGCTTGCCGAGCAGCCGGGCGGCCTCGCGGCCCTCCTCGGTGAGCGGGATGTCCGTACGGCCGGTGTGCCGGCCGTTCTTGGACCACTCGGTCTGGCCGTGCCGGACCAGGATGAGGCGCGGGGGCATCAGGACTCCTCCTTGTGGACCGCTTCGATGTTGTTGCCGTCCGGGTCGCTGACGAACGCGCAGTACGCCCGGTACTCGGGCCAGTGGCGGGGAGCGTGGCGGCTGCTGCCGCCCGCCGCGACGGCCGCCGCGTGGAAGTCGTCCACCTGGCTCCTGTCATCCGCCGCAAAGGCGACGTGCACGCCGCGGGTCGGCTCGGTGGCGGCCTTCTCCACCGAGAGCGAGGGTGTGTCGCGGTCGGGGTGCCAGTATTCGGCGGCTACGCCGCTCTCGCATCCGATACGGATGCCGGGCGGGGTGAGCGCGGCCGAGTAGAAACCTCTGCTGGTGGCGAGGTCCGACGCAAAGACGCCGATGTGATGAATGAAAGATTCGGGTGATCCCACACCAACAGCCTAGGCGGCTGCCAGACTGACCGCCGTGTTCGCGCTGGCTGTGGCCCTCACCGTGCTCCTCGTCCTCGAATCGCTGCCGTCGGCGGTCGTTCAGCTGGCCCGTGCCCGGCCGGGGCTGACTCGGCTCGACGAACTCACCCGTTTGGGGGTACTCCAGGGCCGCCATCTGTGGGTTCTGACGCTGCTGGGCTCATTGCACCTGTTCGGTACGGTCGCCGTCATCGCTGGTCTCTGGGCACCGCCGTTCGGGGTCGCGGGCGCGACGGTCGAGGCGCTGGTCTTCGCGTGGGTGCTGGCCATGCAGCTGCGATCGGGGGACCGGGGGCGGACGCTCGGGGCTTACACGCTGTTTCTGACGATGGCGCTGTCTGTGCTGGTCGTGGACATGCTGCGTTGACAAAATGCCCGATTTTGTATAATTTTTCTGTTGCATAACAGTTCTTTGCATATACGCTAATATGCGCGGGTGGGGGTCAGGCCCTTCTTTCAGGGAAGAAGCCGCTGACGCCACCACGGTGCAACGCCATGGAGCCGCAGACGATCAGGATCCGGCTTCCGCTGCTCGGAACTTCACGATCGGCCCATCCCTGCGTACCCGGCGTGCAACCACGGACAACCGCCATGGAGGGACAACCATGCGCAACCGACTGATGCGAGCCGCCGGTATAGGCGCGGCGTCCACGATGCTGGCCGGCGGAGCCGCGTTCGCGACCGCTGGCGCGGCATTCGCAGCTCCCGCACCCCCGCCCCCTGGACCTGCGCACAACGATTCTGGTCACAATCAGAACCACAATCAGAACCACAATCAGAACCACCATCAGAACCACAACCGTTACTGTCACCAGACACGTGGTCACTGGCAGTGGGTCTGGCACCACGGTTCCAAGGGCCACCACCACTCGCATCACGGGTACTGGGTCAAGGTCTGGGTCCCGGGACACTGGGTCTGCAACCACCGCGGCCGGTAGCGCATGACGGCACTACGCCCTCGCCGAGGCCACCTCGGCGGGGGCTTCGACGTACGGCCGCTGCGGGCGGCGGGGCGGGGCCGGGGTCCGGCTCCAGCGCTTGGCGATGACGGCGCAGACCATGAGCTGGAGTTGGTGGAACAGCATGAGGGGGAGGACGGCCAGCGCGGCATGGGGACCGCCGAAGAGGACGGTGGCCATGGGGAGTCCGGCGGCGAGGCTCTTCTTGGAGCCGCAGAAGACGATGGTGATGCTGTCGGCGCGGCCGAAGCCGAGGCGTCGGGCGCCGTACGAGGTGATGGAGAGCATCGTGGCGAGCAGCAGGCCCTCGATGGCGAGGAGAACGACGAGGCGCAGCGGCGTGACCTGGTGCCAGACGCCCTGGACCATGCCTTCGCTGAAGGCGGTGTAGACCACGACGAGGATCGAGCCCCGGTCGACGTAGCCCAGCACCTTCTTGTTGCGGGCGATGAATCCGCCGACCAGCGGGCGCAGCACCTGCCCCGCGAGGAAGGGCACCAGCAACTGCAGCACAATGCCGAGCACCGAGCCCGCCGAGAAACCGACGCCATTGCTGCCGCCCAGGAGCAGCGCGGCGAGCAGCGGCGTCACCAGGAGCCCGATGAGGCTGGAGAAGGAGCCGGCGCAGATGGCCGCCGCCACATTGCCCCGGGCGATCGAGGTGAAGGCGATCGAGGACTGGATGGTGGAGGGCAGCAGGCACAGGAAGAGCAGGCCGGTGTAGAGCTGCGGGGTGAGGACGTACGGAACGAGGCCGCGGGCGGCGACGCCGAGCAGGGGGAAGAGGACGAAGGTGCAGCCCAGCACGGTGAGGTGGAGCCGCCAGTGCTTGAGGCCGTCCATTGCCTCGCGGGTGGAGAGCCGGGCGCCGTAGAGGAAGAAGAGGAGAGCGACCGCACCGGTCGAAGCACCGCCGGAGGCGGTGGCGGCCGGGCCCCGGGCGGGCAGCAGGGCCGCGAGGAGAACCGTGCCGAGGAGCGCCGCGATGTACGGGTCCAGGGGGAGCCGGGACGGGAATCGCAGGCGGGGCATGTTCTTCCTCTACGTGCTGGGGGCGGTGCTCGTCGCGCTGTCCGTGCTCTTGCCCGCACGGGCTCTCTCCATGATCCTCCTTGGCACGGCAATCGTAAATCCCTGTGACCATGCTGACTGTCATCACGTATCGCGATAGCCGTGGATAGACTGCGCTCGTGTTCGATCCGGTGCAGTTGAGGACCTTCCTGGCGGTCGCGCAGACCCTGAGCTTCACGCAGGCCGCGCGGCGGCTCGGCCTGCGGCAGTCGACGGTGAGCCAGCACGTACGGAAGCTGGAGGAGGCGGCCGGGCGGCAGCTCTTCGCCCGCGACACCCACAGCGTGGAGCTGACGGAGGACGGCGAGGCGATGCTCGGCTTCGCCCGCACGATCCTGGCGGCGAGCGAGCGGGCGGCGGGATGGTTCGCGGGCACGCGGCTGAGGGGCAAGCTGCGCTTCGGAACATCGGAGGACTTCGTACTCACCCGGCTGCCGGAAATCCTTGAGGCGTTTCGGCGGGAGCACCCCGAAGTCGACCTGGAGCTGACCGTCGAGCTGTCGGCGACGCTGCATCAGCGGATGGCCGCCGGGCGGCTGGACCTGATGCTCGGCAAGCGCGGCGGCGAGGCAACCCACGGACAGCTGGTGTGGCGGGACAAGCTGGTGTGGATCGGCAGTGAGGGACTGCGGATCGACCCCGAGCGGCCGGTGCCGCTGATCGTCTATCCACCGCCGGCGATCACGCGGGCCCGGGCGCTGGAGGCGATGGAGCGGGAAGGGCGCGCCTGGCGGGTGGCGTGCACGAGCGGTTCGCTCAGCGGGCTGATCGCGGCAGCGCGGGCCGGGCTGGGCGTCATGGCGCACGCCCAGGGCCTCATCCCGCCGGGGCTGGCGCGGGTGGCGGCCGGTCGAGCGGGGCTGCCGGAGCTGGGCGACGTCGACTTCGTGCTGCTGCACGGGCGGCGGCGGCCCGCCGCGCAGGACGCCGCCCAGGCGCTGGCAGGGGCGATCCTGACGGGCGGCGACCGGCTGCACCGCCCGCTGTAAGGGACGCCGCCCTCGTCGCGGCTGCGGGCGACTTCCTCGCCCAGCCCGGACACCGTCCGGGTCACGTCGGCCAGGCGGCCGGACAGATCGCTCATTGTGCTGTGCAGGCCACCGACCCAGGCGCCGATGCCGGCCACCTTGACGTTCAGGCCGTCGAGTTCGCTTCCCTGGCGGACCTGCGCGGCCGTGAGCCGCGCGAGCCGTTCGCTCAGTTCGCTGGTGCCGGTGGTTCTTGGGGGGCCTGCTCCCCTGTCATTTCCGTCGTACCCACCCCCCGGGCGGTCGCATTGTGGTGCGTACGATGGAGCAGGTAGGCGTCCCTGCGCAAGAGGACCTGCCATTGTCGAGGTCGGCGCACTTTCCCTCCTGCACGTCTTCTACGGCAACGCCCAGGGCTGGTACGCCAAGAGCGGCCCCCTCACCCGCGCCCGGGCGGCGGCCCTGCGCCCGCCGCCGCACCAAGGCGCCCCGGCACCGGCCCCGACGGCGGCCGCCAACCC
>NZ_RJVR01000372.1 GCF_003999195.1 Streptomyces soli | reverse complement strand
CGCAGGCGCAGGTCGTGCAGGAGGAGCGGGCGGCGGCCGCGGCTGCTGCGTCGGCTCGTGCTACGGGTGTGGCCACGCGGGCGACGGCGGCACGGCAGGCCGCTGACGGGCGGGCCCTGCAGGCGGTTGCCGCGCAGTCGGAGGTGGAGGCTGCGGCGTCGCAGCGTGCGGCGGCGAACGCGGCCGCGGTGCGGCAGGCCGAGGCGGCTGCTGCTGCCGAGACCCGCGCCGCCACCCAGGCCCGCATCGACGGCTACCTGCGTGCCGGGGTGGTGCTGTCGGGGGTGCTCGCTGTTGGCGTGCTGCAGGCCGTGGCGCTGGAGAAGCGCATGGCGAACGTCATGACGATCTCCCAGCAGATCAACGCCAGCTCGGTGAGCGGCTACACCGACCAGATCGTGCAGATGTCGACGGGCCTGACGCAGTCCGCGAACCAGCTCGCCGAGGGCCTGTACCAGATCGTGTCGACGGGCTTCGACGGCTCGGACGCGATGACGATCCTCAGCGTGGCCGCGAAGGGCGCCAGCGCGGGCCTGACGACCACCGAGACGTCCGCGCGGGCCCTGCTGGGTGTCCTGAAGGCGTACGGCCTGGGCGCGGGCGACGCCGCAGGCGTCATGGACATCATGTTCCAGACCGTCAACAAGGGCGTCATCTCCTTCGAGGAGCTGGCGCAGAACCTTGGTGACGTGGTGCCGATGGCGGCCGCCGCCGGCGTGGGCTTCGCTGACCTGTCCTCCGCGTTCGCCGCGATCACCCTGGCCGGTGTCCCGGCGGCGGAGTCCGCGACCGGGCTGAACCAGCTGATGACGCGGATGATGGCCCCGACCCGCGACCTGAGCAACGAGATGCACAAGCTCGGCTATGCGTCGGCGGCGTCCGCGCTGCAGCAGGACGGCCTGTACGTGGTCGTCAACAAGCTGATGAACGCCACGGGCGGCTCGTCCGAGGCGATGCAGAAGCTGTTCGTCGACGTGCGGGCCACCCGCGCGGTGCTGGCGCTGGCCGCCAACGACGGCCAGAACTACGCCGACACCTACCAGGGCATCGCCAACGAGGTGACGCGCGCCGGGGCCACGCAGAAGGCGTTCGACCTGCAGATGAACACCACCGCAGGCCAGTGGTCGATGTTCGTCAACCGCGCCAAGTCGCTGGGTATCGACCTGGGCCGGGCGCTGCTGCCGGTGATGCAGACCGTCGGCAACGCCCTGTCGGTGTTCGCCGGCGCCATCGCGGACGCACCCGGGCCGCTCAAGGACATCGGCGCGGGCCTCATCGCGGTGTCCGCTGGTGGCATGATCGCGCTGGCGGCGATCACGAAGGTGACCACGCAGCTGTCGGAGTTCCGTCTCGCGCAGACCGCAGCCCGCGAGGGCGGGGCGCTGCTCCCGGCGGCGCTCAAGGGCGCGGGGCTGGCGGTGTCGGGCCTGACGGCGCTGCTGACGGTCGGTGTGCTGGCATACGCGGCCTATTCGGCGTCGAAGGAGCAGGCGAAGCAGGCCACCGACGACCTGGTGGCGGCGCTGCAAAAGGAGCGGGAGCAGGGCCAGGCCGGGGCCGGTATCCAGAAGCTGACCGAGCAGCTCACCTCCGGTGACTTCGCCGCGAAGATGAAGGCCGCCGGCGTGGACGTCACCGACGCGGTCGACGCGGTGGCGACCGGCGGCTCCAAGATGCAGGGGCTGCTGCTGGACCTGGAGTCGCAGAGCAGCATCTACGCCACGAAGGTCAAGGCCGGGCAGGCGCCGGGCAACGCGGAGTACTCGCAGAAGTGGGACATCGCCGCGAAGGCCCTCACCGACGCGCACGGCCGGTGGTCGACCGCGCTCAAGCAGGAGGCCGACATTGCGGCGCAGATGGAGATCATCAACGCCAAGGTGATGCAGGCAAAGGTGTCGGCCGGTGCGTGGACGCTGGACATGCTGGTGCCGCCCGGCGACGACGGCCTGCCGAAGTACACCGACGAGATGAAGGCCATGGCGAAGGCCCTGGGCGACATCGTCAACCCGGCCAAGGCGTGGCAGGACGCGCAGGACAAGGTCGCCAAGTCCAACAAGAACGCCAAGGCGACGCTCAAGGACTACATGAAGGAGCTGAACGACCAGCTCAAGGCGCAGCGCAACTTCCAGGGCAACCTGACCAAGCTGGCCATGGCCGGGTACGGGGACCTCACCAGCCACTTCGCCGAGCTTGGTGTGTCGTCGGCGCCGATCCTGGATGAGCTGGTCACGCAGCTCGGCAAGGGCAAGACGAAGGTCGCCGACGAGCTGCAGTCGATCATCACCGAGTCGGCGTCGCGGTCCCAGGACGCGTTCCAGGCGGGCCTGCAGGAGCTGCCCGCGATCTCCGCCCGCTACGGCAAGAAGATCGCGCAGGAGTTCGCGGACGCCGCCCAGACCAACGACGCGGGCAAGTTCGCGAAGGTCATGCAGGACATGGCCGTCACCGACATGACCACGGCCGTGAAGAAGGGCAGTGCGGCCGCCAAGACGCAGCTGCAGCGCGGCATGAGCCTGCTGGCGCAGGTCACGAAGACCAAGGGCGCGGACGCGGCGACCGCGCTGCAGCACGCCCTGCTGTCGGGGGATGTGACCGGCGCCATGGACCAGCTGCGGTCGATCTGGGGCGCGGACATGCCGATCAGCTCCAAGGACCTGCGGGGCGTCGTCTCCGCGTTCAAGACGGCCGGCGGCCAGTCGAAGAACGAGTGGATCGGCATGCTGGACCTGATCCAGCAGGTCTCCAAGACCAAGGGCACCGAAGCCGCGCAGGCCCTGACGTCGGCGCTGCTGTCCGGGGACATGGCGCAGGTGCAGGCGCAGCTGGATGCGATCGGCGTGAGCGTGCGGGAGATCCCCGGTACGAAGACGATCTCTGTCAGCGTGAACCCTCCGGCTCCGGTGTCGGTGACGGTGATCCCACGTGTCGCGCCCGGCTCGGGCGTGCCGTGGGCGAACAAGCCGCAGCCGCAGGCCGACGGGTCGCTGCTGTCGTTCTACGCGGGGGGCGGCATGCGCGAGCAGCACGTGGCGCAGATCGCGCCTGCGGGGGCGTGGCGGGTGTGGGCGGAGCCGGAAACTCAGGGCGAGGCGTACATTCCGCTGGGGTCGTCGAAGCGGGCCCGCTCCAAGGAGATCCTGGTGGAGGTCGCGCACCGGTTCGGGGCGAGCGTCGACTTCCACGCCGAAGGCGGCCTTTCCAGCTGGTCGTACACGCCGGCGGGCGGTACGGACGGCCTGTACTCGCTGTCGTCGATCGCGTCGGACTCGATGAACTCCAAGGGCACCGGCCTGGACCTGGCGAAGTTCTCCAAGAACCTCCACACGTCGGTGTCGGAGGCGCAGCGGTGGCGCAAGGACCTGGCCAAGGTAGCTTCCCGGGCCGGTACGGACGTCGCTGCCGCGCTGGAGGCGATGGGCGCCGACGGCATCGATCTGACTCACAAGATGGCCACCGGCACCTCGAAGTACGTGAGCAGCATGGCCAAGGACCTGGAGAAGCTGGCGGCGGCCGCGAAGGCGTCGCTGTCGGACTACACCGTCCAGCTCACCGGCGCGGCCAAGCAGACGTCGGCGTTCCAGAAGAACCTGGCCAAGCTCGCCGCCGAAGGGTACGGGGACTTGGCGGCGCGGCTGGCGGCGCAGGGCGACCAGGCAGCGCAGGACCTCGCCGCGCAGGCCGCGAAGTCCAAGTCGGCCGCGTCCAAGGCCAACAAGGCTTCCAAGGCGGCGTCGGCGACGCTGTCGGACCAGGACCTGGCCGACCTGCTGACGGTCATTGCGGCGGTCAAGTCGAGCAAGACCGGCATCCACCAGGTCGCCGACGCCACGCAGCTCGGCGAGGACCGCATCATCGAGGTCGGCAACGCGGGCCTGTCCCAGTTGAAGAAGGCGCTGGGGTCGCGGGCCTCGAAGTTCGTGTCCGATCTGAACAAGGCCAACAAGGGCCTGTCGTATGACTCTGGCGGCATCCTGACGCCCGGCCTGTATGCGACGAGCAATGGCCTGGTCAGGTTCGCGGAGCCCTCCACGGGGGGCGAGGCGTTCATCCCCCTCGGGGCGTCCAAGCGGGGCTCGGCGACGGCTGTCCTCGAGGACGTCGCGCAGCGGTTCGGATACACCCTCACCAACCAGGGCGTGTCGGGGCCGATGGCCGTGGACGCCAAGCCCGCCGGCGGCGTGCACGTGGTGGTGGTGAAGGAGGCGACCGGGCCGCTGATCGGCGCGATGCCCGTGACCGTCCCCGACAGTGCCGGTGGTGCTGGCACGGCGCAGGAGATCGGTGCGGAGGTGATGCGGCGTCTTCGTGCCGCGCAGCGAGGAGGCAAGATCGGATGACGGCCCTTGGGGACTACCAGTTCGACGTCGGCGGGGGCCTGGTGATCGGCTCGGGCACGCTGCTGCCGGTCGGTGAGGTCACCGGGCTCGGCGCTCCCGACCTGCGCACCGCCGATGTGGACAACCCGACCGACGATGGCGGCTTCCCGGGCGTGGACCTGTTCGGGACGCGGACGGTGACGATCGAGGCCGGTATCCGCACCCCCGACGAGCCGGGCGCCGCCCTCGACCTGCTGGCCCGCCTGCAGCAGGCCACCGGCGCTGATGCCGTCCGCAAGACGGCGGGGGCACTGGCGGTGCTGCGCGCCAAGTGGCCCGGCCGGGACGTCAAGCGCCTGTATGGCAGGTGGCGGCGCGTGGAGGCCGTGACGATGGCGCAGGCCGTGTACGGCTGGATCCCGCTCACGCTGGACTTCGCCGCGACGGACCCGCGCTGGCACGCCGATGACTCGCAGTCGCTGACGATGCCGCTGGACATCTCCAACGACTCGCAAGGGTTTACGGCGCCGGTCCGAGCCCCGATCACCACGGGGGTGTCGAACCCGGCCGAGCGGCCCGGGTGGGTCCTGGGCGGCGGGGACCTGGCGGCGTGGCCGACGGTGCGCATCGACGGGCCGGTCACCAACCCGAAGGTGTGGGTGGTCAACACCGGCCGCTACCTGGAGCTGCAGATCAGCCTCGCCGCCGGGGAGTGGATCGACATCGACACCCGGCCCGGCACCCGCTGGGTGCTCAAGAACGGCAGCGGAAACGCGGCGCCGGCGTTGACGTCCGGCTCCCGCCTGGACCTGTTCCAGATCCCACCCGGCAAGAGCGAGATCCGGTGGACCGCCACCGATTACACCAACACCTGCCGCCTGACCCTGTCGTGGCGCGACGCCTACACCGCCTTGTGAGGACCCTTCAATGACGCTGATCCAGCCCCCGATGATGGTCAACGGCGGTATCCACCCCGCCCGCACCATGCGCATGATGATCCGCGACCTGTCGCGCGGGTCGCAGGGCGTGACCGAGTACAACGACCTCAAGGTGACCCAGCAGGCGACGCCCGGCGCCGGCGTACAGGTGGCCGACGGCTCCGGTGTGGTGCGCGGCGCCGCCTGGGGCCAGGGCTCCTACACCCAGTACAACGTCGGCACGGCGGCGGTGAACATTGCCTCGACCGGGGCGACCGGCCGCACCGACATGGTGGTGCTGCGTGTCCTGGACCCCGAGTACGAGGGCAGCCTGAACCCGGCCTCCGACAACATCGGCTACTTCTACGTCGTGTCCAACGTGGCGGCGACGGCGACGCAGCCGCCGGCGGGGATGACCGCGATCCCGCTGGCCCGCATCGCGATCCCGCCGAACACCGCCACCATCACCGACGCGATGATCACCGACCTGCGGGGCATCGCCAACCCGCGCAGGGACCGGCAGATCTACACCGCGTCGCCGACCGCCGATCAGAACTGGGCGGGCAACGCCAAGGGCACGTACGTGTCGTATCCGCCGGCGGCCCGCTGGACGTTCACCGTGCCCGTGTGGGCGGTCCGCGCCCGGATCGTGTTCAACCTGGCCGCGATGCAGGTCATCAGCGGCAGTGTGTTCGGGCACGCCACGTTCAAGCTCGGCACCGTCCAGGGGCAGGGCATCACCTTCGACACCGGCCCGTTCGTCAGCGGCGACCGGTCCCAGCGGATGAACGTCATCTCCGCCGACACGATCAACATCCCTGCGGCGATGCGCGGCACCCCGCAGCTGCTGCAGTCGATGGTGGCGCTGGACAATGCCGCCGCCGGATACCTCCAGGCGGACGCCGCCACGACCGCGATCGCGGATGTGGAGTTCGAGGAGGGCGTGTTCTGACGTGCACTCCTACCGCTACCTGACCTGTGACGTGCTCAGTGGCAGCGTCCTGGCGTGGAACCTGCCACTGACCGATGTGTCCTACGGCCCGGAACTGAGCGGGCCCGGTGCGCTGCAGGCGACGCTGGAGCCGCACCTGCCGCACCTGCTGCCCAGCATGGTCGACCCCGGCAACACGCTCATCTTCGCCGAGCGGGACTCCAAGCTGATGTGGGGCGGCCTGGTCTGGCGGGCCGAGCCCGAGGGCGGCAAGTATCCGATCGAGGCTGCCGGGTTCGGGTCCTATCTGGCGCGCCGCAACGATCTCCACGGCAACCTCAACAAGCGCGGCCCGTACACCTACGGCGACCCGTGCAAGCTGATCCGGGACGTGTGGGCGTACTGCCAGGAGCAGCCCGACGGGAACCTGGGTGTGGTCGTCGACGGCACCACCTCCAAGGCGAAGATCGGCACCCCCGCCGAGCCGTACGCCTCCAACTGGTGGGAGACCCGCACCCTTGCCGACCTCGTCGCCGACGCCGTCGCCACCGACGGCGGCCCGGAGTGGACCGAGCAGGTCGACTGGGTGAACGGCCAGCCGCAGCGCAGGTTCCGTATCGGCTGGCCCCGTCTGGGCACCCGCCGCACCGATGTGTCCTTCACCAGCGGCGTGAACATCGCCTCGACCGAGCCGGTCACCTACGACGGCGACACCTACGCGCAGGTCGTCGTCGCCCTCGGCTCGGGGGACGGGCGGGCCCGGCTGCGCGCCGTCGATGCGGTGCGTGACGGGCGGCTACGCCTGGAGGAGGTTTTGGACCTGCCCGCGGTCAAGGGCACCGACCAGCTGGCGGCGAAGGCCCGCACGGAGCGGATCGCCCGCCAGATACGCGGCGACGTCCAGCAGGTCGACATCATCGACCACCCCGCGGCCCGCTTCGGGTCGTTCGCGGTGGGCGACGACGTGTGGGTGCAGATCCACGACGAGTGGACGGACTATGACGGTTGGGCGCGGGTGACCGGATGGTCGCTCACGCCGGCGCAGGGGGACCAGCAGGAACGGATGACGGTGAGCCTGGCGCGCGCCGACTCCTTCACTTACGGAGGCTGAACCCTTTGGCTGACACCCTCACTCTTCTGGCGGGCAGGATCGCCGCCCTGGAGCGTCAGGTGCGGGACCTGTCGCGCTCCAGCCGCCTGGCGAACTCCTCGATCGAGAACGGGGCCATCGCCGTCTACGACGACGCCGGGGCGCTGCGCGGCAGCATCGGCGTGCAGCAGGACGGCACGGTGGCGCTGGCGGCCGTCAACGGCCCCACTCCGCCTGTGCCGTCCGCGCCCACGGTCACCTCCGTCCTCGGCGGTGTCGGCGTGTCCTGGGACGGGACGTTCGCGGACGGCAGCCAGGCCCCGGCCGACTTCGCCTCTGTCGAGGTCCACTTCTCCTCCTCGGCGGACTTCGCCGCCGACTCCTTGTTCTCCGCGCTCCATTCCGCCTCTGGCAGCAGCATGACCGTGCCCGTCGACGGGCCGGTGTGGGTGCGGCTGGTGTGCGTGTCGACCTCCGGTGTGGCGTCCGGGCCGTCTGCTGTGGCGGGCCCGGCCGGGCCCGCCGAGGTGGTCGCCCAGTCCGTGCTGGACGGCATCGTCACCGAACTGGCTCTCGCCGACGGCGCGGTCACCGCCGCGAAGATCGAGGCGGGGGCGGTGGGCAGCGTCGCCCTGGCCGATGGTGGCGTCCTGGAGGAGCACCTGCACGACGCCGCGGTCAGTGTCGGCAAGCTCGCCAACGGGGCCGTGACCGACCTCAAGTTGGCTGATGACGCGGTCACGGCCGCCAAGTTGGCCACGAACTCGGTGGACTCCACCGCGCTCCAGACCGGGGCGGTGCTGGAGGACAAGTTGCACGACCTGGCCGTGTCCCTGGCGAAGATCCAGGACAACGCCGTCGGGGCCGGGAAGATCGCGGCGGATGCGGTCACGGCCCGGGAGATCCTGGCCGGGTCGGTCACCGCCAGCGAGATAGCCGCCGGGGCCATCAGCACCGACAAGCTGACCGTCTCCGGTGGCGCCAACCTGTTGAGTGACCCGTCCTTCGAGGGCCCGTACACCGCGGCGCTCGTAGCGGGCAGCCCGTGGTGGTCGATCGCCGCCACGGGCAACGGTTCAGCCAAGTCCTTGAAGGTCGATGCGACTGCTGCCACTGCATCGACCCGGGACATGCCGCTGACCACGGTCCCGATCCTGCCCGGCGACCAGCTGTACGTGGCGTACGACTACCAGGCGTCCAGCAACTGGGCCGGGGCCGCGCTCAAGATCTACGCGGCCTGGCTGGACTCCTCTGGCGCGGACATCAGCTACAGCACCGTGGAGACCACCACGCCGGTCCTCGGGCCGACCTGGCAGCGTCTGTCCGGCACTCTCACCGCCCCGGCCCTGGCGGTCAAGGCCCGCATCGTCTGCCAGAGCTTCCAGGGCACTGCCGGAACGGTGATGTGGGACAACGCGGCCGTGCGGCCCGTGCTGCCCGGCACGATGATCGCCAGTGGTGCGATCACCACGGCGAAGATGACCGCCGGCACGATCAACGGCGACAGGATCACCGCTGGCACCCTCGACGCCGCGAAGATCGTCGGCAAGTCGATCACGGCCGCCCAGATCTTCGGCGGCTCGATCACCGGCACGGAGATCGCTGCGGGGACGATCGCCGCGGCCAACCTGGCCGCCGGGTCGATCACCACCGACAAGCTCACCGTCGTCGGCGGCTCGAACCTCTTGAGTGACCCGAGCTTTGAGGGCCCGTACACCGCGGCGTTGGTGGCCGCAGCGGGCGCCTCCTGGTCGGTCGATGCCACCAAGGGCAACGGGTCCCCGAAGAGCGTGAAGGTCTCCGCGGTATCGGCAGGTGCCACCACCCGAGGCTTGAATCTGACGACGTTCTCGATCCTGCCGGGCGAGCAGCTGTATCTGGCGGTCGACTACCAGTGCTCCTCGGACTGGGCTGGCCAGGCCGTCAAGTTCTACGCGTCGTGGCAGGACGCCACGGGGGCGACCTTCGCCTGGGGTGTGGCGCAGGCATCACCGCCGGTGCTCGGGGCGACCTGGCAGCGCCTCACGACCACCGTTACCGCCCCGGCCAATACCGCGAAGGCCTCCATCACTGTGGAGACTTTCCAGTCCACCGCTGGAACCGTTTGGTGGGACAACGCGGCGGTCCGCCCGGTCGTCGGCGGAGTCCAGATCGCGGACGGGGCGATCACCACGCCGAAGATGGTCGCGGGCACCATCAATGGAGACAGGATCTCTGCGGGCACCCTGAACGCTGACCGGATTGTCGGCCAGTCCATCACCGCGGCGCAGATCAAGGCCCTGTCCATCACGAGCGACGTGATTGCCGCGGACGCGATCACCGGTAAGACGATCACCGGCGGCACGATCACCGGTGCCACCGTCACCGGCGCCATTGTCCGCACCGCAGCGTCCGGCCGCCGCCTGGTGATGGACCCGAACGGCGGCCCCGGGACTTCCGGTGCCCTGCTCATCTACAGCGGCCATGCAAGCGAGGTCACCCCGGGGCAGATCAGCTCCGACGTCCTCGACCTGGGCGGCGGCCAGCTCCAGCCGCAGACGATCGTCGAAGCCCCGTATGTCTCCCGTGGCTCCGCCACGCTCCGGATGAACTCGCCCGTGCAAGGCGTGTCCGGGGGCACGGTCAGAATCGAGGCCACCGACGCCCTGGACGGCACCGCCTACAGCTTCTGGGACGCCGCGAAGGACACCAACGGCACCTCGCGGGTTGTGTCGTACGCCTCCAACGGGTCCGGCGGTGGCGGTGGCTTCACCAACGTGGAAGTGCGCGGCTCCGGACTTCACATTGATGCGAACGCGAAGAACCTGGACTTCACCGAGCTCGGCGGCCTGGTCGTCGACACCGGCGCGTCCGTGGCCGGCGTGCTCACGGCGGGCTCCATCGTGACCGGCCGTGTCACCATCACGCCATCGGCAGCCAATACACCGACATCTGTGGTGGTCACCGGCCTGAACGTGCAGGGCACCATCATCCGGGGCTTCGCCACCGCGAGTACGACCGCCCCCGGCACCGCTGTGACCGGCGTCGGTATCTCCTCCATCTCCTCCACCGGCCTGACGGTGTGGGTGACCAGGACCAATACGACCGCTACTGGAGTTGACTGGATGCTGATCGCATCATGAGCGTCACCACGTTCGTCCCGGCCACGTATTACGCCGCGGTGGTGCAGTGCCTCACCGAGACCTGCCCGAACTACTCCCAGCCCATCGACGTGCCCGAGCTGTACTCCAACGGGGGTACGCCAGGTGTCCAGTGCGGCCTGTGCCAGCACAGCATGGACATCGTGTCGGCCACGGTGCTGGACCCGCAGCCTGAGGTCTCCTGACCCCTCTCAGGCCGCGAGCTGACGTGGCGTCGCCCCGTGGCCGTAAGATCGTGTGCGGCGCGGGGCACGCCGACTTGAGGAGTGCGCGGTGACGCAGCCGCCGAGCGCCGAGCCCACTCTGTGGGAGCTGCACCGCGCACTGCAGCAGCTACGCGAAGACCAGAGCACCGGCATCAATCAACTCCGCGACGACCTGCGTGGCGACCTCGCGGCGATGAGTACCCGCTTCGAGCAGATGGTCACCAAGGACGTGTACCAGGCCGACCAGCGTCTGGTGAACCAGCGGATCCAGGCCACGGAGGAAGCGCAGCAGGTTGCGGTTCGCACCCGCGAGCGCGACCAGCAGCAGGCCGCCAGCACCCGCAGGTGGCTGGTGTCGGCGTTCGTCGGCCCGCTGCTGCTGATGCTGGTGGAGCTGTGGCTTACCAGCAAGATCGGCGCGAGCCCGTAGCGGCCTGCACCGCGGCTTCACCTATTCGTCCGGCGCGGGGGAGAAACGGCACCGGACGTGCCTTTGACTCACGGCATCCTCACTCACCGCTACGCCCACCACACCAAGCTGGGCCGCCACCAGGTCCTCGACGCCCGCTCGTTGGAGTGGCTCCACGAGCACCGTGGCGCCGTCCTCAAGCCTGCCGCGCACGCCCCGCGCATCCCGGTCCTCGATCAGGAAGACCTCCTCGCGCAGGGCATTGCCGTCTCGCAGGTCGTCGCCGGGGCGAAGGACGTCGACGCGCTCGGCTCATGCACCGGCAACGCCGGTACCGCCGCGGTGTCGGTGCTCCTCGATGACGAGCAGGCGCGCCAGGCCGGGCTGGACCCCTCCAGCGCCAAGGGCGCCGAGGAGTTCGCGATCGGCCTGTACGCGCAGGC
>NZ_RJVR01000273.1 GCF_003999195.1 Streptomyces soli | reverse complement strand
GAGGCGCTGGCCGCCGAGGCCGCCGCCACCGCCCCGCTGCCGCCCCGGGGCGGGCTCGCGGCGCTCACCGCGCTGCGGGCCGCCCACGCCGCGTACGAGGCACGCTTTGGCCATGTCTTCGTGATGGCCCTGGACGGCGTCCACCCCGACGAGCTGCTGGACCACCTCCTGGCCGGCATCCGCGCCCGGCTCCTCCACGAGCCCGACGAGGAGCTCGCCACGGCGGCCGACCAGCTGCGCCGCGTCACCCGGGGCCGGCTCACCCGCCTGGTGGCCGGAGCCCATGCCCCGAGCCGGACGTAGGCATCAGGTTCCCTGATACGTGCACCCAACCGTGCGGGATCGATCACACCTGACGGACCCAGCGGGACGGACCCGACAAGCCGTCGCTAGGATGGTCAGGGCCGGTGGACCGTACCCGGCCGGGTCGCGACCGACACCGAAGCCGGCAGGCCCCCACCCCGCTCCCGGAGGGTTTTTTCCGTGCCGGCTGGAACGCTTTACCGCGGCCGGGAAGGCATGTGGTCATGGGTGGCTCATCGAGTCACCGGTGTCCTCATCTTCTTCTTCCTGTTCGTCCACGTCCTCGACACCGCACTCGTCCGTGTCTCCCCCGAGGATTACGACAAGGTGGTCGCCACCTACAAGCAGCCGATCGTCAGCCTGCTGGAGTACGGACTGGTCGCGGCCATCCTGTTCCACGCCCTGAACGGCCTGCGCGTCATCGCTGTCGACTTCTGGTCCAAGGGCCCGAAGTACCAGAAGCAGATGCTGTGGACCGTGATGGGAGTCTGGATCGTGCTGATGCTCGGCGCGATCTACCCCGTCCTCGGCCACGCCGCACGAGTCCTGTTCGGGAGCTGAGCACATGTCTTCGACCGACTCCGTGGAGCTGAGCGCGTCGAGCGCCGCCTTCAGCCCTGACAACCCGGCTCCGGTCATCGAGCCGCCGCGTGCCCGCACCAAGCGCACCCCGCGCGTCACCCGGACCAACTTCGAGCTGTACGGCTGGCTGTTCATGCGCCTGTCCGGCATCGTGCTCGTCGTGCTGGTCCTGGGCCACCTGCTGATCCAGCTCGTGCTGGACGGCGGCGTGACCAAGGTCGGCTTCGCCTTCGTGGCGGGCCGCTGGGCCTCGCCGTTCTGGCAGGGCTGGGACCTGATCATGCTGTGGCTCGCCATGCTGCACGGCGGCAACGGCCTGCGTACCGTGATCAACGACTACGCCGAGCGGGCGAACACCCGGTTCTGGCTCAAGACGCTGCTGTTCACGGCGACAGCGTTCACCATCCTGCTCGGCACGTTGGTGATCTTCACCTTCGACCCGAACATCCGCTAAGCCAGGGCTGGGACAGGGAAGCGACCCTCATGCAGATCCACAAGTACGACACCGTCATCGTCGGCGCCGGCGGCGCCGGCATGCGCGCGGCCATCGAGTCGACCAAGCGCAGCCGCACCGCCGTGCTGACGAAGCTCTACCCCACGCGCTCCCACACCGGCGCCGCCCAGGGCGGCATGGCCGCCGCCCTCGCGAACGTCGAGGAGGACAACTGGGAGTGGCACACCTTCGACACGATCAAGGGCGGTGACTACCTGGTCGACCAGGACGCCGCCGAGATCCTCGCGAAGGAGGCCATCGACGCGGTCCTCGACCTGGAGAAGATGGGCCTGCCGTTCAACCGGACGCCGCAGGGCACCATCGACCAGCGCCGCTTCGGCGGGCACACCCGCAACCACGGCGAGGCCGCCGTGCGCCGCTCGTGCTACGCCTCGGACCGCACCGGCCACATGATCCTCCAGACGCTGTACCAGAACTGCGTCAAGGAGGGCGTGGAGTTCTTCAACGAGTTCTACGTCCTTGACCTGCTGCTGGCCGAGGTCGACGGGGTCCAGAAGACCGCCGGCGTCGTCGCCTACGAACTGGCCACCGGCGAGATCCACGTCTTCCAGGCCAAGGCCGTCATCTTCGCCTCCGGCGGCACCGGCAAGTTCTTCAAGGTGACCTCCAACGCGCACACCCTGACCGGTGACGGCCAGGCGGTCGCGTACCGGCGCGGGCTGCCGCTGGAGGACATGGAGTTCTTCCAGTTCCACCCGACGGGCATCTGGCGCATGGGCATCCTGCTGACGGAGGGCGCCCGCGGTGAGGGCGGCATCCTCCGCAACAAGGACGGCGAGCGCTTCATGGAGAAGTACGCGCCCGTCATGAAGGACCTCGCGTCGCGTGACGTCGTCTCGCGCGCCATCTACACCGAGATCCGCGAGGGCCGTGGCTGCGGTCCCGAGGGCGACCACGTCTACCTCGACCTCACCCACCTCCCGCCGGAGCAGCTCGACGCCAAGCTCCCGGACATCACCGAGTTCGCGCGTACGTACCTCGGCATCGAGCCCTACACGGACCCGATCCCGATCCAGCCGACCGCGCACTACGCCATGGGCGGCATCCCGACCAACGTCGAGGGTGAGGTCCTGTCCGACAACACCACCGTCGTCCCCGGCCTGTACGCCGCCGGCGAGGTCGCGTGCGTGTCCGTGCACGGCGCCAACCGCCTCGGCACCAACTCGCTGCTCGACATCAACGTCTTCGGGCGTCGCGCCGGCATCGCCGCCGCCGAGTACTCCGCCACGACGGACTACGTCCAGCTCCCGGAGGACCCGGCCTCGGTCGTCGTGGCGCAGGTCGAGGGTCTGCGCAACTCCACCGGCAAGGAGCGGGTCTCCGAGATCCGCAACGCGCTGCAGGAGTGCATGGACAAGAACGTGATGGTCTTCCGCACCGAGCAGACCATCAAGGAAGCGGTCGAGGAGATCGCCCACCTGCGCGAGCGCTACAAGAACGTCTCCGTGCAGGACAAGGGCAAGCGGTTCAACACCGACCTCCTCGAAGCCATCGAGCTGGGCAACCTGCTCGACCTTGCCGAGGTCATGGCCATCTCCGCCCTGGCGCGCAAGGAGTCCCGCGGCGGTCACTACCGCGAGGACTACCCGAACCGCGACGACATCAACTTCATGCGGCACACCATGGCGTACCGCGAGGTGGGAGCCGACGGCACCGAGTCGATCCGACTCGACTACAAGCCGGTCGTGCAGACCCGCTACCAGCCGATGGAGCGTAAGTACTGATGAGCACCCCGACGCTTGAGAAGCACAGCGACGCACTGGACGCCGCCGAGTCCGGCGCCTCCCACCTGATCACCGTCACGCTGCGGATCCGCCGCTTCAACTCCGAGGTCTCGGACGAGGCGAACTGGATCGACTACCAGCTCGACATCGATCCCAAGGAGCGTGTCCTCGACGCCCTCCACAAGGTCAAGTGGGAGATCGACGGCACCCTGACCTTCCGTCGCTCCTGCGCCCATGGCATCTGCGGCTCCGACGCCATGCGCATCAACGGCCGCAACCGCCTCGCGTGCAAGACCCTGATCAAGGACATCAACCCCGAGAAGCCCATCACCGTCGAGCCCATCAAGGGCCTGACCGTGCTCAAGGACCTCGTGGTCGACATGGACCCCTTCTTCCAGGCCTACCGCGACGTCATGCCCTTCCTCATCACCAAGGGCAACGAACCCACCCGCGAGCGCCTCCAGTCCCCCGAGGACCGCGAGCGCTTCGACGACACCACCAAGTGCATCCTCTGCGCCGCCTGCACCTCCTCGTGCCCGGTGTTCTGGAACGACGGCCAGTATTTCGGCCCGGCGGCGATCGTCAACGCCCACCGCTTCATCTTCGACTCCCGCGACGAGGGCGGCGAGCAGCGGCTGGAGATCCTCAACGACAAGGACGGCGTCTGGCGCTGCCGTACGACCTTCAACTGCACGGACGCCTGCCCGCGCGGCATCGAGGTCACCAAGGCCATCCAGGAAGTCAAGCGCGCCCTCATCACGCGCCGCTTCTGATTTCTGACGCGCCTCTCGCACTGCTCGGCCCCAGGGGGCTCTCCCCCAGCCTTCGGCCGGGGGGACCCCCACTCAGGCTTCGAGGCGCTGCGCCGGACTCTGTCCGGCTGTGGTGGCTGATGCCGTCGGACCCACGAGGGCCCCGCCTCCCGGCAACGGGAGGCGGGGCCCTCGTCCGTCACACCTCCAGCGCGCGGCGGACCTGCTTCAGCGTCACCTTGTGGTCCACGCACCCGGCCAGCCGGGCCAGCTCCACTCGCCCCGCACCCCCCTCCAGCCGGGCCAGCGCATGCACTCCGGCGCCGGCCACGCCGGCCTTGACCGGTGCATGCTCCACCAGCGCGCCCAGCACCCGGGCCGTCTCCGCGTGGGGCGGGAGCAGGGGCATCAGCCAGGCGAGGCCGATTATGACGTGGACGTTGTACGAGTCGTACCCGCCATCGCACTGCCCACCGCCCTGCGCGGCCGTCGCCAGCCACGGCGTGACCCTGCGGCGGACCGCCTCAGCGCCGATTCCGTCGATGCGCCCCGCGGCCTCCCGCTCCCACCGCCGCGTCGGTCGCCCCGCCTTGGGGGCCACCAGATACGCGACCAGGTCCCGCCAGCGCTCCCCCAGCACGGGCAGCTCGGCGAGAATACGGTCCGCCCAGGGCTCACCCGGGTTCAACAGCGGCTCCGCCAACCGGTCCAGCAGCAGTCCGGCCCAACCGAGCCCCTGCCCC
Organism: Streptomyces soli; assembly: GCF_003999195.1. Taxonomy (GTDB): domain Bacteria; phylum Actinomycetota; class Actinomycetes; order Streptomycetales; family Streptomycetaceae; genus Actinacidiphila; species Actinacidiphila soli. The sequence goes on along the minus strand of NZ_RJVR01000273.1, from coordinate 28,337 downwards.
GCCGATCTGCGCAACAGCCCCACCACCTCCCAGGACAGTCCGCGCCCGGCATTGAGCACGGCCTCCGCCACGGCGGGCACTTCGTCGCTGGTCCCCGTCGAATACCAGTGCCTGGCCCGGTCCTCCAACATCCGGACCCAGTAGTCGCACCAGGCCTCCTCCACGAACCCGTCCGCCACCAGGGCGAGGAGCACCACGGCTCGTTCACGCTGATCCGGCCCACCACCCGGCGAGTTGTGGTGGCCGACCAACCGATCCGCCAACGCCCGGCGCGGCTCCTCCGGCATGGCCCGCAGCCGCGACGCAACCCCATAGCCCTCATGCCAGTCCTGCGCCCTCAGCATCAGCACGTCGACCAGCCGCCCGACATCGCCCTCGTCGGCGAGCCTGCCGATCGCGGCGATCCTGGCCTCGTCTTCCCAAGGCGATACGTCGTACATGGCCGCGGAGCCTAGGGGGCGGCACCGACACTCACCCGTTCGGAGGAAATCCGATCGGATGAACCTTTCTTCGAATGCGTACGAAACCCCAGCTCAGTATGGTCGCCGGTGTCGCTCGTGGCTGGTCTGACGGGCCCCCACACTGGGGAAGGAGGTACTTCGATGTCCCGCACATGCGCGGTGACCCCGAACATCTTTCCGCCCACGGTCACCGCCCCGGCAGGCTCACGCCCCTCCGGCAGGACGAGGTACGCCTCGGGTCCATCCCCTTCGGTGAGTGGAATCCACTGCCTCGTCATCGCGTCCTCTACGGCCATTCGACCAACCCCCGGTGAGTACCGACCCCGAGAAGTCCAGAGCGCTGGTTGGATGGCGATATGGCTGATCTTCACGAAGTGCTGCGGGTGTTCATCGGGCCGGACGGCAGCGGCGGCAACGAGCTGGGAGTCCTACGGGACGGGGCGGCGGTGCCGTCACGGGAGGGGCGGCAGGCGTTGGCGGCTGAACTCGGGTTCAGTGAGACGGTGTTCGTGGATGACGCGGCGGACGGGGCGGTGGACATCTATACGCCGTCCGTGAGGCTGGGGTTCGCGGGGTATCCGCTGGTGGGGGTGGGGTGGTTGCTGGGGGTGGAGGCGCTGCGGGTGGAGGCGGGGGTCGTACGGACGTGGCAGGAGGGGGAGGTGCGGTGGATCCGGGCGAGGCCGGAGTGGGGGACGGGAAAGCGGACAGAGCGGTATGGGTCGGTGGCGGAGGTGGAGGGGCTGGGGGTGCCGGAGGGGGGCCGGTGGAGGTATGCGTGGGCATGGGCGGATGAGGAGGCGGGGCGGGTGCGGGCGCGGGGGTTTCCGGGGCGGGGGGACGGGATCGCGGAGGACGAGGCGACGGGGGCGGCGGCGCTGGTGCTGACCGGGGAGCTGGGGCGCGGCCTGGATATTCGGCAGGGGGTGGGGTCGCAGATCCTGACGCGGATGAACGCGGACGGGACGGTGGAGATCGGAGGGCGGGTGACCCGGGTCGGTCGTACATAGCTCCGGCTTGTAGTTTCTGTTGTCGATGCGCGAGACACCATCCACCTCCCCTGCCATGTCGCGACGATCCGTACTCGGAGTCGCGCTCGCCGCTGCATTGCTGCCTGTCGGATCGGCGGCGGCGGCGGGGAGATCGACGGTCGGCGGTGAGTTGCTCGGCCGGTCTGGCACCCAGGTCCGAAGGAAGAGCGGGGCGCCCGCGCTGCCGGTGACGAATTCGGCGGCGTGGGTGGTGGCGGACGCGGACAGCGGAGAGGTGCTGGCGGCGCACAACGCGCATGAGCAGCTGCCGCCGGCGAGCACGTTGAAGATGCTGTTCGCGGATACCGTGCTGCCGAAGTTCCGGAAGACGCGGAAGCACACCGTGGTGGACGCAGACCTCGCCGGGATGGGGGCGGGCAGCAGCCTGGTGGGGATTGAGCGCGGGATGACGTACACGGTGGAGCAGTTGTGGCTCGGGGTGTTCCTGCGGTCGGGCAATGACGCGGTACATGTGCTGTGCGCGATGAACGGCGGGGTGGACCGGACGGTGCGCGAGATGCGGACCCGGGCCACGGAGCTGCAGGCCAACGACACGCACGTGGTGAGCCCGGACGGTTACGACACCGCGGGGCAGGTGTCGTCGGCGTACGACCTGACGCTGTTCGCGCGGGCGGGGCTCAAGAACGACGACTTCCGCCAGTACTGCTCGACCGAGGTGGCGGACTTCCCGGCCGGGGGCGGCAAGACGTTCCAGATCCAGAACACTGATCGGCTGCTGGGCAACTACCGCGGCCTGATCGGGGTGAAGAACGGCTATACGACGAACGCCGGCAACACCTTCACCGGTGCTGCCGAGCGCGGCGGCCGGACGCTGCTGGTGACCGTCATGCACCCGACGTCGGGCTACGACGAGGTGTACCGGGAGGCGGCCGCCCTGCTCGACTGGGGCTTCGGGGCGGCGGGGAACGTCGAGGCGGTGGGCGAACTGGTGCCGCCGCTGAGCGAGGCGAGCCCGTCGGCGAGCGCGTCGGCGGACCCCGGATCCGGAGGCGCCACGAAGACGGCATCGGCGGCCGGCGCCGGGCGTTCGTGGCTCGGGGCGGGCTCCACGGCGGCCCTGGTCACGCTGGTTGCCGGGGCCACCCTGGCGCTGCGGCGGCATCCGAAGCCGGCGCGGGGAAGGCGGGCGGCGGACGGCGGCGGACGGCGCAGGAAGTAGCGGGCGGAGGGGATCAGTTGCGGGCGACCCAGACCTGGTTGAGGTGGGCCTGGTAGTAGCAGGGCGTGAGCCCGGCCAGGCCCAGGCCGACGCCGGTGAGGCCGGACGCGGTGCCGTGGAGCCCGGCGCGGCGTTGGGCCTGGGCTATGCGGCAGCCGGTGTTGTAGAGCGAGGCGACGGCCGGGATCACGACGATCGCACCGACGGACACGGCCAGGACCGCGAGGGCCGGCCGGACCTTGATCTCGGGGTCGAAGTCGCGCAGCTCCTGGTTGGCGCGGTAGTACCAGAGGAGCCAGTAGAGGCCGAGGGTGGCGACGCCGAGCAGCCAGACGGCGACCGGACGGCGCAGTTCCCCGGACGGGGTCGCCAGGCCCGCTCGCGGGGAGAGCGCGTACGTCCCCACGCCCATGACCGCGGTGTAGCGCGCTTCATCGAACATCCTGCCCCCCAGGTGTACGTACTTGTCGAACACTCAAACGCATAGCCAATTTCGCGGACAGCCTGGCCCCGGCTGCCGCGACGGCATTTCGCATCAAAGAGAATGCAAAGGTAGCCCCTGGATCTACGCGTGTCAGCAGGGGCCCGTACACAGGTTTCGGACAGTTTGCCCGGCGCGAGGACGCTGCCCCGCGCACTGGGGGTGCGGCGGGGCAGCGTGTGCGGATCCTATGACGATTGAGTGTTCAAGGTGTGCGCTTTGCCCGGATCCGGGACCTCGTGATCCGGGACCTCGTTGTTCGCGGCGACAGGCAGCGTCACCCGCACCGTCAGCCCGGCGCCCGGCGCTGTCTCGACGGCGACGGCGCCGTCGTGGGCGTGGATGACGGCTTCGACGATGGACATGCCGAGGCCGCTGCCGCCGGTGGCGCGGGCGCGGTCGGGGTCGGCGCGGAAGAAGCGGTCGAAGACGCGGGAGGCGTCCTCCTCACGCATGCCGGGGCCGGTGTCGGTGATGCTGAGCACGGCGTCGCCGGACCGGCTCAGGAGGCCGACCGTGACGGGGGATTCGGCGGGGGTGTGGACACGTACGTTGCTGAGCAGATTGCCGACGACCTGGCGCAGCTTGGCCTCGTCGCCGCGCACCTCGACCGGGCCGTCGCCCGGGCAGGTCACGCTGACCGGCCGCTGCGGCTGCTGTGCGCGCAGGTCGGCGACTCCGTCGTGGACGAGTTCCCGGAGGTCGACGGCGCGCAGCCACAGGGCGGGGCGGTGCTCCATGCGGGCCAGGGATAGGAGTTCGTCGACGAGGCGGCTCATCCGCTCGGACTCGGCGGCGACGCGCGTCAGGGCGCGCTCGCTCTCCTCGGCGTCGAGCATGCACTTCTGGTAGAGCTCCAGATAGCCGCGCACCGTGGCGAGCGGGGTGCGCAGTTCGTGGGAGGCGTCGGCGACGAACTGCCGGAGCCGGGCGGCGGCGTCCTCGCTGGTGAGGAGGGCCTGTTCGATCTGGTGGAGCATGGTGTTGAGGGCGACGCTGAGCTGGTCGACCTCGGCGCTGGCCTTGTCGGCCTCGGGGACGCGCCGGGACAGCTCGCCGCCGGCGATGGCGCTCGCGGTTTCGACCATCTGCTCCAGGGGCCGCAGCCGCCGCCGTACGGCCCGCAGGGATCCGGTGGCCAGCAGCCCGAGCAGGAGGATGCCGACCACCGCCTCGACGATGAAGAGGTGGAAGACCGCCCTGATCACGCCGTTGAGCCGCATGCCCTTGACGACCATGCTGCCGTCGTCGAGGCGCGCGACGGCGACCCGGTAGTAGTCGCCGCCGGTGCTCACGGTGGCGGCGTCGCCGGACGTGGCGAGGGCGCCCGGGTTCGAGATGGCCCCGGTCAGCCGGGCGCGCTCTGCGGTGGCCGGCACGGCCTGGCCCAGGCAGGCGTCGATGGTCCGGCCGTGCGGGTCGAGGATGACGAAAAGGTCCTGGTCGAAGGCCGTGATCGTGTCACGGTTCGTGCTGGAGCTCTCCACGAGCCCGGCCGTCGTGCACAGCCTCCGCAGGCTGTCGGCGGTGAGCGAGGTCCGCTCGAGGCCGGCCTGCGAGGCGTGCAGCGAGTCGTCGATCTCGCCGACCAGCAGGGTGTACATGCCGACCAGGCTCGCGATCCCGGCCAGCACCAGCCCGGTCGCCAGCAGGGCCACGTTGGCGAGGGTGATGCGCCCGCGCAGCGTCCGCGGATGCCACCGGCTCACGCCCGCACCGCGCGGAGTCCGTAGCCGATGCCGCGCTTGGTCTCGATCAGCGGCGGGCCGAGGTGGTCGAGTTTGCGCCGCAGGTAGCTGATGTACGTCTCCAGGACGGTCGACTCGACGTCGAAGTCGTAGCTCCACACGTCCTGCAGCAGTTGCTCCTTGGTGACGATCCGCCCGGCGTTGCGCAGCAGCTGCCGCAGCAGGTTGTACTCGGTCGGCGTGAGGTCCACCGGTTCGCCGCCGCGCCGGACGCTGTACGTGGCCTCGTCCATCTCCAGGTCGCCGTGGCGCAGTACGGGGTCGGGGACGGTGTTCCGCCGGGTGCGGCGCAGCACGGCCTGGACGCGGGCCACCACCTCGTCGACGCCGAAGGGCTTGGTGATGTAGTCGTCGCCGCCGAGCGCGAGTCCGGCGACGACGTCGCGTGGGGCGTCCCGCGCGGTGACGAAAATCACGGCCAGCTCGTCGGGAAACGTACGCTCCGCCCGCAAAGTGCGGCAGACCTCCCAGCCGTTGCCGTCGGGCAGCATGACGTCGAGCAGCACCAGATCGGGCCGGTGTTCGCGTGCAGCGGCCAGGGCCTCGCGGCCGGTGGCGGCGGTGTGGACGGCGAATCCGTGGAATTTCAGAGTGATCCTGAGGATGTCCGCGATGCTCGGCTCATCCTCGACGATCAGGACCGTGGCGCTCTCCATGGCTCCAGTATCGGCGTCGCGGTCCCGGGCGCCGGGCGCCGGAACTTTGGAGTTCCTTGAGAGATCCCCGACCCGCTTGGCGGAACCTTGTCCGTCCACGGAGGCTGATGGCATACCTCTGATATCGATGAAGGAGCTGTGGCCGTGGCCGCTTTGGCGCGATGGTGCTACCGGCACAAATGGTTGGTGGTACTGCTCTGGGTGGTCGCCCTGGTGGGGGTCGGTGCCGCCAGCAACACCATGGGCAGCAACTACGCCAACGTCTTCCAGCTGCCCGGCACCGAGTCCGCCAAGGTGCTGACCCTGATGGACAAGGCGTTCCCCAAGAGCTCCGGTGAGGCCGACAGTGTTGTCTGGCACACCGACAGCGGCTCGGTGAACGACGCGGCGGTCAAGGACGAGATGACGGCGACGCTGGCGAAGATCGCCAAGCTCCCCGACGTCGGCTCGGTCGCGAGTCCGTACGCGCCTGCGGGCGCCACCAAGATCAGCCAGGACGGCCGCACCGCGTACGCCACCGTCACCTGGAGCAAGCTCGGCAACGAGCTGAGCGTCGATCAGGTGAACAAGTTCATCGACACCGCGCAGGCAGCGGACGGCAAGGGCCTCGACGTCGAGGTCGGCGGCCAGGCGGTGCAGCAGGCGGAGCAGCCGCCGATGGGTCTGAGCGAGCTGGTGGGCATCGCCGCCGCCGCGCTCGTGCTCTACCTGGCCTTCGGCTCGCTCTTCGGCATGCTGCTGCCGATCCTCACCGCGATCTTCGGCGTCGGTACGTCGGTGTCCGCGATCGCGGTGCTCAGCCACGCCATCGACCTCGGCGACATCGCACCGACCCTGGCCTCGCTGGTCGGACTGGGTGTGGGCATCGACTACGCCCTGTTCATCGTCACCCGGCACCGCAAGGGCATCCTGCGCGGCCTTTCCCCGGAGGAGGCCGCCGTCAAGGCGGTCAACACCTCGGGGCGGGCGGTGCTGTTCGCGGGCGGAACGGTGTGCATAGCGCTGCTCGGCATGTTCGCGGTGGGCTTGACCTTCCTCAACGGTCTGGCGATCGGCGCCTCACTGACGGTCATCGTCACCGTCACGGCCTCCGTCACCCTGCTGCCCGCGATGCTCGGCGTCCTCGGGCCGCGGGTGCTCAGCCGTCGCCAGCGGCGCCGGCTCGCCCAACACGGCCCGGAGAGCGAGGAGGCGACCGGCGCCGCCGCCCGCTGGTCCGGCTTCGTCCAGCGGCACCCGCGTGTGCTCGCCGTCGTCGCGGTCGCGGTGATGGCAGTGATCGCCATCCCGACGCTCTCGCTGCGCCTCGGCTCGTCCGACCAGGGCAACAACCAGTCGACGACGACCACCCGCAAGGCGTACGACATGCTGGCCGCCGGCTTCGGCCCCGGCTTCAACGGCCCGCTGACGATCCTCGCCGAAGTCCCCAACGGCGCGGCCGACGTGAAGGCCCTGGACGGCCTGGTCGCCGACATCCGTACGCAGAAGGGCGTGGCCGCCGTCAGCGCGATGCCGCTGCAGAAGGGCGCCACGGTCGCCGTGGTGCAGGTCGTACCGACCACCTCACCGCAGGCCGTCGGCACGGACGACCTGATCGACCGGCTGCGCGGCGAGGTGATCCCGGCTGCCGAAAAGGGCAGCACCATGCAGGCGTACGTCGGCGGGCAGACGGCGATCTTCAAGGACTTCGCCCACGTCATCACCGGCAAACTCCCGCTCTTCATCGGGGTGATCATCGCCCTGGGCTTCGTGCTGCTGCTGCTCGCCTTCCGTAGTCTCGTCGTCCCGCTCACCGCGGCGGCGATGAACCTGATCGCGGCGGCCGCCTCCTTCGGCCTCCTGGTCGCGGCCTTCCAGTGGGGTTGGGGCGGCGATCCGCTCAGCGCGGGGCGGGCCGGGCCGATCGACTCCTTCATCCCGGTGATCATGCTGTCGCTGCTCTTCGGGCTCTCGATGGACTACCAGGTCTTCCTGGTCAGCCGCATGCACGAGGAGTGGGTGCACACCCGGGACAACGCCCGCGCCGTGCGGGTCGGCCTCGCCGAGACCAGCCGGGTGATCAACTCGGCCGCCGTCATCATGATCTGCGTCTTCGGCGCCTTCGTCCTCATGGGCCAGCGCGCGACGGCCATGTTCGGCGTGGGCCTGGCGGGCGCGGTCGCGCTCGACGCCTTCATCCTGCGTACGGTCCTGGTCCCGTCCCTGATGCACCTGTTCGGCTCCTCCAACTGGTGGCTGCCGGGCTGGCTCGACAAGCGGCTGCCGCACCTTGCGGTCGAGCCCGCCGACGAGGACGAATCCGCCGAGCCCCCGGCCAAGGAGTTGGTCCCTTCGCGCGACTGATCCGAGAATTTCCTGAAGCCCCCTCAAGGCCCCGTTCCGTGTCCACGGAACGGGGCCTTGAACATGTTCAAAAATGGGTCTACAGTCAGTCCCGCAATGAGTTTTGAACACGTTCAACTTCACCGACAGGGGTGGACCCATGGACCTCACGGTCGTCACATACGTCATCTACCTGGTCATCAGCGTCGCGCTGACCATCTGGGTGGCCCGCACCCTCAGCCAGAGCGGCAAGGTCTTCCTCGCCGACGTCATGCACGGCAACGAGAAGCTGGCCGACGCCGTCAACCACCTCCTGGTGGTCGGCTTCTACCTCGTCAACCTCGGCTTCGTCGCGCTCTACCTGAAGTCGGCGGACGTGGTCGAGGACTCGCGCGGCCTCTTCGAGGAGCTGTCGGTCAAGATCGGCGTCGTCCTGCTCGTCCTCGGCGGGATGCACCTCGCCAATGTCTACGTCCTCAACAAGATCCGCCGCCGGGGCGTCATGGACCGCGAGCAGATCCCGCCGGTCGCGCCGCAGGGCTGGACCCCGCCGGCCCAGCCCGCCCGATGACCACGGCAGCGCCGGTCAACCGGCTGACCGTGCTGTACGACGAGAACTGCTCGCTCTGCTCCTTCGTACGGGGCTGGCTCGCCCGGCAGCCCCAACTGGTCCCCCTCGACCTGGTCCCGGCCGGGTCCGAGGAGGCCCGGCGCAGGTTCCCGAGCCTGGACCATGCAGCGACGCAGGCCGAGATCACGGTGGTCGGCGACGCGGGGCACGTCTACTGGGGCGAGGCGGCCTGGCTGGTCTGCCTCTGGGCTCTGGCCGAGTACCGGCCCATGGCGCACCGGCTCAGCACCAAGGCCGGTGCCCCGCTGGCCCGGGCGGCGGTGCTGGTGGCGGCGAAGTACCGGGAGACCACCGCGAGCAAGCCACAGGCCTGCGCCGGTGGCTGCGAACCGCCCCGTTAGGCTCACGACGTGGAAGACGCGACGCCGGCCAAGAAGAGCGAGCAGACCCGGACCCTCATCCTGGAGACCGCGATGCGGCTCTTCGAGGAGCGGGGCTACGACAAGACGACGATGCGCGCCATCGCCAAGGAGGCCGGGGTCTCGGTCGGCAACGCGTACTACTACTTCGACAGCAAGGAACACCTCGTCCAGGGCTTCTACGACCGTCTCGCCGCCGAGCACCAGGCGGCGGTCCGCGAAGTCCTGGACAACGGCGAACGCGATCTGGCCGCCCGGCTGCTCGGGGTCATGAATGCCTGGCTCGACGTGTCGGAGCCGTACCACCGGTTCGCCGTCCAGTTCTTCAAGAACGCCGCCGACCCCGAGAGCCCGCTCAGCCCCTTCTCACCCGACTCGCACCGGGCCCGGGACGCCGCCATCGCGGTCCACGAGGAGGTGCTGTCCGGCTCCGGCGTGAAGGTCGACGCCGAACTCGCTGGGATCCTCCCCGAGTTGATGTGGATGTACCAGATGGGCGTGGTCCTCTTCTGGGTCTACGACCGCTCCCCCGGCTCCGAGCGCACCCGTCGCCTCGTCGCCCGCACCGCCCCGCTTGCCGCCCGGCTGACCGCGCTGTCCCGCTACCGGATCCTGCGGCCCATCGCCCGCGAGGTCAGGGGGGCGCTGGCGGAGTTCCTCCACTTCCGCGATCAGCCCTCCGCCTCCGGGGACAGCAGCGGCAGCAGCGGCAGCAGCGGCAGCAGCGGCAGCACCAGGTGAACCGCCCAGGCGCGGCGGCCCAAATCGTCGGCGAGCCAGTGCCACGCCGCCATGAACGGCTCGTGTTCGGCCCCGCCGCTCGCGAAGCTCCGTACGCACGCGCGCATCCAGTCCATGGCCTGCGCGGCCGTCGCCATGACGCAGCGTTCCGGCGGATGACCGACCGCTCCTTCAGCGCGGCGCGCCCCCGGGATGTCACACCCCCGGTCCGCGGGGAGCGGTTTCCGGTCAGGTTTTGAGGGACCCGAGGGTGACGATCGTGATGTCCGAGGGCGCCCCCACGCGGACCGGCGGTCCCCAGGCGCCGGCGCCCCGGGTCACGTAGAGCTGGGTGTCGCCGTAGCGCTCCAGGCCCGCGACGGTCGGATTGGCCAGCGCGGCAACGTAGTTGCCGGGCCAGAGCTGGCCGCCGTGGGTGTGCCCGGACAGCTGGAGGTCGACGCCGTGCTTGACCGCCTCGTGGATCATCACCGGCTGGTGGGCGAGCAGCACGGCGGCGCGGGTGCGGTCCCGGTCATCCAGCGCCTTGACGTAGTCGGGGGCTTCGCCGTGGCTCGCGCCGGCGATGTCGTTGACCCCGGCGAGGTCGAAGCCCGCGCCGATCTCGACCCGGGCGTTCTCCAGGGGGTGCACGCCCAGTTCGCGTACGAAGTCCACCCACTGGTCGGCGCCCGAGAAGTACTCGTGGTTCCCGGTGACGAAGTACGAGCCGTCGCGCGCCCTGAGCTGTGCCAGCGGCTCCGCCGCCGGGCCGAGTTCGGGCACGCTGCCGTCCACCAGGTCGCCGACGATCGCCACCAGGTCGGGGCGGGCGCCGTTGATCGTGTCCACGATCCGCTGCGTGTGCGCCCGGCCCAGGATCGGGCCCAGGTGGATGTCGCTCACCACCGCGATCCGGTAACCGTCGGCCTTGGCGGGCAACTTCGCCAGCGGCACGGACACGTACTTCAGCCGCGGCCCGCGCAGCACGCCGTACGTCCCGTAGCCGACGGTCGCCGTCGCGGCTGCGGCGGCGCCGATCGCGACCGTACGAGCGACGAAGAGCCGGCGGCTGGGCTCGGCGGACGGCTCCGGTTCCAACTCTGCCTGCGGCTCCTTCGTCGGCAAGGCCCGGCGCAGCAGCGGCCGTACGGCCTCGCCCACCACCAGCGCCAGGATCAGATAGAGCAGCGCCGCCAGCCACAGATACCCCGGCCAGGCAAGCCACCGCTCCTCCGCCAGCGGCAGCAGCCGCCCGCCGAGCAGCGCGCCCAGGCTCAGCAGCGGCAGGACGACGGTGAGCACCGTCCCCGTGCGCCGCCACCGGCCGCGCGGCGCGGACACGTCACGGACCAGTCGCTTCCATACGTACCAGTGCACACCGCCGAAGACCGCGAGGACGACCGGGATGATCGCGAAGATCACGCCGCCTCGCTACGCAGCGCCCGCAGGCCGCGCAGCCCGAGCACGCCGATCGCGGTGCCGAGGAGGAAGGAGACGATGGCGAGGGTGAGATGGATCCAGAAGTACGCGGTCGGCGAGCCGTGGTCGCCGTGCGCGAAGGCCAGCCCGCTCGTGTCCTTCCACAGGTTCTTGACGAACGTCGTCCATACCACCCAGCTCCACACGCCGAAGGCGACGAGGAACCAGGACACGCGGCGGCTGAGCTTCATGCCTCCAGTATGAGCAGGCCCGTCTCCACGACAGCCACGGGGGCGGATGGTTGCGTTCCGGGGGGCGTGGGACTGCTCACGGCCAAGATCCGCCCCCACCGCTGCCGGATTCTCAGTTCGGCCCTGTACGTTCTCCCCCGTGCCCATACCTCTTCGCGCCGCGCGCCGTCCTGCCCTGGCCCTGTCCGCCCTCGCACTCACCTGCGGGACCGCTCTGGCCACCGCCCCCGCCGCGTACGCGAAGAGCCCCTCCCCGACGCCGACTCCGCCGGCCTCCATGTCGACCGTCGGCGGCGCGGCCCTCGGCAAACCGGGCACCCAGGCCATCCTCCAGCCCGGCGCCCCCGCCCTCCCGAAGAAGATCACGGCCCGGTCGTGGATCATCTCCGACGCCGAGAGCGGCGAGGTGCTCGCCTCGCACAACGCCCACTGGAAGCTCCCCCCTGCCAGCACCCTCAAGATGCTGTTCGCGGACACGGTTCTGCCGAAGTTCGACAAGACGCAGACCCACAAGGTCGTCACCTCCGACTTCGACGGCATAGGAGAGGGCAGCAGTCTCGTCGGCATCAAGGAAGGTCTGACCTACACCGTCAAGGACCTCTGGCTCGGCGTCTTCCTCCGCTCCGGCAACGACGCCGTCCACGTCCTGTCCGCAATGAACGGCGGCGTCGACGAGACCGTCCAGGAGATGCAGCGCAAGGCCGAGGACCTCCAGGCGAACGACACCACGGTCATCTCCCCCGACGGCTACGACATGCCGGGCCAGCAGTCGTCCGCGTACGACCTGTCGCTCTTCGCCCGCGAGGGCCTGCAGAACGCCGACTTCCGCGAGTACTGCTCCACCGTCCGCACCCAGTTCCCCGGCGACTGGAACAAGGCCAAGAAGGGGAAGAAGAGGACCCGGTCGACCTTCGAGATACAGAACACCGACCGCCTCCTCGTCGGCGACTACTCCCTCACCCCCTACAAGGGCCTCGCCGGCGTCAAGAACGGCTACACCAGCAAGGCCGGCAACACCTTCACCGGCGTGGCCCAGCGCGGCAACCGGACCCTCCTGGTCACGGTCATGCATCCGGCCTCCGGACACGACAAGGTCTATGACGAGGCCGCCCAGCTCCTCGACTGGGGCTTCAATGCCTCCGCCTCCGGCAAGGTCACCCCCGTCGGCACGCTCGTCGCCCCCAAGTCCGCCCAGGCCGCCGCCTCCGCCTCCGCCGCCGCGTCCCCCTCCGCCTCCGGCAATCCCGCCTCCGCTACGTCCGTCTCCGCCGACTCCACCACCGGCGGCATGTGGATCGCCCTCGCCGTCGCCGTCGGCTCCATGGCCGTCGTCGCCGCCATCGGCTTGCTCGTACGGAGGCGCTGGCCGCTGCCCGGAGGCCGCAGCTACTGACGGCCTACGGGTCGCGAGGCGGCCTCGGCACACTCGCCTTCACCCGGTAGCCCGGTCGGCCGCCCCCGCCGGCACCTGGAGCCCGAAGTCGACGGAGTGGGCCACGTGCGCCCAGCGCCTGTCCTCGGCGGCGCACGACATCGCCGAGACGATCACCGCCGCGCTCCCGGAGCTCCGCTACGAGGACGCCCGCGACCTCGTCACCACGGCCATGGCCCTGGCGCAGTCGCTGTGGCAGATCACCCACCCGCCCCGGACCCGCCGAGCTCTACCGCTGATCACCGCCCGGGCGCGGTGAGGGGCAGTTCGGCGGCCGCCGGCTTCTCGCGCGCCCGGCGGCGCTCGCGTGTCTGCTCGTACGCCTGGATCCCTCCGATGTGCTGGGTGGCCGTCCAGGAGGCGCAGTACAGGAGCAGCTTGGCGATGAAGTTGATCCACAGGAGCAGGGCGATGGGGACGCCGAAGGCGCCGTACATGCTCTTGGTGGCGACGCCCTGCATGTAGCCGCTGAGCAGGATCTTGAGGAGCTCGAAGCCGACGGCGCCGATGAGGCCGGCGATGAGGACGGCGCGGCGGGCCGGGGTGACGCGGGGCAGCCAGGTGAGGAGGTAGGTGATGAGGACGAAGTCGACCACGACGGCGATGCAGAAGCCGACGGCGGCGAGCAGGACGCGCCCGGGGCCGTGGTCGGAGAGGCCGAGGTGGCGGGCGGCCCAGCCTACGGCGGAGGTGGCGAAGGCCGAGCAGGCGGCGGAGACGAGGGCGACGGCGCCGAGGCCGATGAGTACGCCGGCGTCGGCGAGCTTCTGGAGGAAGGGGTTGGCGGGCTCGTTGTCCTTGGCCCAGACGGCGCGGAGGCAGTCGCGCAGGGAGCCGACCCAGCCGATGCCGGTGACGACGAGCAGGACACCGGCGATGACGCCGACCGTGCCGGCGTTGGTCACCAGGCCGTTGATGTCGAGCTGGTTGGCGATGCCCGGGACCTGCTCGCTGAGCTTGGACTCCAGTTGCTTCAGCTGCCCGGGGGTCAGCAGGGCCGCGCCGACCGCCGCGCCCACGGTGAGCAGCGGGAAGAGCGCGACGAAGCTGGTGAAGGTGATGGCGGCGGCGAGCCGGGTCCAGTGCACGCTGTCCAGGTGCTCGAACGCGCGCCAGGCGTGGGTCCGCATGAGCCGCGTCGCCCAGGGCCCGATCACCGGGAGCCGTGTCAGCCAGTCCATACGTCGCGCCTACCCTCTGTCACGACGTGCACTCTAGGGTCTGTCCGGCCGATCTCCGTGGGAGAAGGAGCGGGGCATGGCCTCTGCGATCGCAAGGCGGTGGGGGCACTCCCCCAGCCTTCGGCCGGTGGGGGTCCTCCCCCCGGCGAAGCCAGGGGGAGGACCCCCACCCAGCCGCCAGGCTGGGGGACGTCGTCGACCGACGACAACGCCGCGAGCGCTGGTGCCAGGCCCCGCGACGCCGCGAAGACCGGCCGGACAGGCCCTAGCGGCGCGGGCGGTCCACGACCGACTGCCCCGGCGGCCCAGAGCCTGTCGGATGACCTTCGATCGGAGAGCGGACGCGGTCTGGTGCGTGCGATTCCAAGGCGCTGGGGGCACCTCCCAGCCGCCAGGCTGGGGGAGGATGTCCTCGATGGGGGTCCCCCCTGCTCGAGCGAAGCCGAGAGCTTGGGGGTGGGGGTACCTCCCGGCCGAAGGCTGGGGGAGAGCTACTAGGACATTTCGGCAACGCCGGAAGCGTGCGTGCCTGGGGGCACCTCCCAGCCGCCAGGCTGGGGGAGGCGTGGCCGCCCGATCAGAGGTCACCCGACAGGCTCTCAGCCGGGTGGCGCCCCCGCCGCGTCCATGGCGGCCGCGCCGTGCTGCTGCGGCACGACCGTGCGCGGCCCGGCGGCGGGCCCGGCCGAGCCGAAGGGGTACTCGCACACCTTGCGCCACACGCCGGCGTCGTCCTGCTCGTAAAGGGCGAAGCCGTTCGCGCTCCAGGCGGCGCTGAAGTCGGCGAGCTCAAGCTGCGCCCGGTCCATCGCCTCCTCGGAGACGCAGTGGGCGACGGTGACGTGCGGGTGGTACGGGAACTGCAGCTCGCGCCGGAGCGGCCCGTAGCGGACCCGCTCCTGGAGCTCGTTGCACTCGCGTACGCCGTCTGCCAGCCCCACGTACACGACCGGCGACAGCGGCCGGAAGGTGGCGGTGCCCTCGAGGCGCATCCGGAAAGCACGGCCCGCGGCGGCGACGGCCGCCAGGTGCTCGCGGACAACCTGCATCCGTTCGGACGCAACCTCGGTGGGGGGCAGCAGCGTCACATGGGTGGGGATGCAATGCGCCAGCGGATCCCCGAAGCCGGCGCGCCGCTGCTGGAGCAGGCTGCCGTAGGGCTCCGGGACCGCAATCGATACGCCGATTGTGCGGTATCCCACGCGTTCACCCCTTCCCTAGGTCGTCGCGAATACCCGCTGCAAGTGTGACTCTCGCACCGGCGAAAGGACGAGCGTCGTACGTCACACCCGCACGGGACGTAAATTCTGTCCGGTCCCCGTTCGGCTCGGCTCAGCCCGGCTGAGTGCTCGGCTCAGCCCGGCTGAGTGCTCGGGTCAGTGCTTGGCGGGCAGGAAGCCGACCGCGTCATATGCCTTGGCCAGTGTCTCGGCTGCCACCGCGCGGGCCTTTTCCGCGCCCTTGGCCAGAACCGAGTCCAGCGTCTCCGGGTCGCCCAGGTATTCCTGGGTGCGCTCGCGGAAGGGTGTGACCCAATCCACGTACACCTCCGCAAGGTCGCTCTTCAGCGCACCGTAGCCCTTGCCCTCGTACTTCTGCTCCAGTTCCGGGATTCCGGTACCGGTGAGGGTGGCGTAGATCGTGAGGAGGTTGCTGACGCCGGGCTTGTTCTTCTCGTCGAAGCGGATCACGGTCTCGGTGTCGGTGACCGCGCTCCTGATCTTCTTCGCGGAGACCTTCGGATCGTCGAGGAGGTTGATCAGGCCCTTGGGCGAGGGCGCGGACTTGCTCATCTTGGCGGTCGGGTCCTGCAGGTCGTAGATCTTCGCCGTCTCCTTGACGATGTACGGAGCCGGCACGGGGAAGGTCTCGCGGAAGCGGGTGTTGAAGCGCTCGGCGAGGTCGCGGGTCAGCTCGATGTGCTGGCGCTGGTCCTCGCCGACGGGCACGACGTTCGCCTGGTAGAGCAGGATGTCAGCGACCATGAGGATCGGGTACGTGAACAGGCCGACCGTCGACCGGTCCGCGCCCTGCTTCGACGACTTGTCCTTGAACTGCGTCATCCGGGACGCCTCGCCGAAGCCGGTGATGCAGTTCAACACCCAGCCGAGCTGGGCGTGCTCGGGGACGTGGCTCTGCACGAACAGCGTGCAGCGCTCCGGGTCGAGCCCGGCCGCGAGTAGCTGGGCGGCGGCGAGCCGGGTGCTGGCGCGCAGCTCGGCGGGGTCCTGCGGGACGGTGATCGCGTGCAGGTCCACGACCATGTAGAACGCGTCGTGGGTCTCCTGGAGCGCCACCCACTGTCGGACCGCACCCAGGTAGTTCCCCAGGTGGAACGAACCTGCGGTGGGCTGGATGCCGGAGAGCACACGGGGTCGATCGAAGGTCATGGCATTCATTCTCTCAGGTCCCGGGTCCTGCTCCGGCATCCACCGCGTACGGTGCGTCAGCTCAGGTCGATCTCCGGGTAGAGCGGGAAGCCGGCCAGCAGGTCGGCGGCGCGCTTGGCGACCTGCTCGGCGACGGCGGCGTCCAGGGTGTGCTGGGCCTTGGAGGACTTGCCGCTGGCGGCCGTGGCGGGCTCGGCGTTCTGCAGGACGGTGTCGATCAGCCCGGCGATCTCGTCCATCTCCGTCACGCCGAGGCCGCGCGTGGTGAGCGCGGGCGTGCCGAGGCGGATGCCGGAGGTGTACCAGGCGCCGTTGGGGTCATGGGGGACGGAGTTGCGGTTGGTGACGATCCCGGAGTCCAGCAGTGCCGTCTCGGCCTGCCGGCCGGTGAGGCCGTACGACTGGACGTCGGCAAGCACGAGGTGGTTGTCGGTGCCGCCGGTGACCAGCGTGGTGCCACGGCGCAGCAGGCCCTCGGCGAGGGCGGCGGCGTTGTCGACGATCCGCTGGGCGTAGTCCTGGAAGTCCGGCTGCCGCGCCTCGGCCAGCGCCACGGCCTTGGCGGCCATGACGTGCGGGAGCGGGCCGCCCAGCACCATCGGGCAGCCCCGGTCGACGTGCTCGGCCAGCTCCTCCTGGCACAGCACGAGGCCGCCCCGGGGGCCGCGCAGCGACTTGTGGGTGGTGCTGGTGACGATCTGGGCGTGCGGTACAGGGTCGAAGTCGCCGGTGAGCACCTTGCCGGCGACCAGACCCGCGAAGTGCGCCATGTCGACCATGAGGGTCGCGCCGACCTCGTCGGCGATCTCGCGCATGATGCGGAAGTTGACCAGGCGCGGGTAGGCGGAGTAGCCGGCCACGATGATGAGCGGCCGGAACTCGCGGGCGGTCTCGCGCAGCGCGTCGTAGTCCAGCAGCCCGGTCACCGGGTCCGTGCCGTAGCTGCGCTGGTCGAACATCTTGCCCGAGATGTTGGGCCGGAAGCCGTGGGTGAGGTGCCCGCCCGCGTCCAGCGACATGCCCAGCATCCGCTGGTTGTTGAACTCGGCACGCAGCGTGGCCCAGTCCTGCTCGGTCAGGTCATTGACCTGCCGCACCTCGGAACGCTTGAGCGCGGGGCTCTCGACACGCTGGGACAGCACGGCCCAGAAGGCGACCAGGTTGGCGTCGATGCCCGAGTGCGGCTGAACGTAGGCGTGCTCGGCGCCGAAGAGGGCGCGGGCGTGCTCGGCGGCGAGCGCTTCGACGGTGTCGACATTGCGGCAGCCGGCGTAGAAGCGGCGGCCGATCGTGCCCTCGGCGTACTTGTCGCTGAACCAGTTGCCCATCGCAAGCAGGGTCGCCGGGGACGCGTAGTTCTCGCTGGCGATCAGCTTGAGCGAGGAGCGCTGGTCCTCGAGCTCCTGGCCGATGGCGTCCGCGACACGCGGCTCGACGCCACGGATGACGTCCAGAGCGTTGCGATAGGCGACGGTCTCCCGGGTGGGCGTCGTCGCCCTCGGGTCGTTGGGGTCGTTCAGGTTCGCGGGCATGGGACCTCCTCGACAGCAGCGGGACGGCCCAGGCGCACGGCTCTGTGTACTGAGCCGCTCCCCGATGGTTGTCCCCATCCCAGCGCGCCAGTCACGGCTCGGGGGAAGTTTACCAAGCGGGTTTCACCGGAGGGGTTCGGCACATTCCGGGTGAGCGACGATAGAAATGACTCCTTGCGTACCGCGAACGGAGAAATCGACGTGACCGAGGTGCCCCACGTGACGAATGGTTCCGGCGCGCACATCGCCGCGGCCGAGGCTCACAGCGCGCACAACTACCACCCCCTCCCGGTCGTCGTCGCCTCCGCCGAGGGTGCGTGGATGACCGACGTCGAGGGCCGCCGCTACCTGGACATGCTCGCCGGATATTCGGCGCTCAACTTCGGCCACCGCAACCAGCGGCTGATCACCGCGGCCAAGGCCCAGCTGGACCGCGTCACGCTCACCTCGCGCGCCTTCCACCACGACCGCTTCGCGGAATTCTGTACGGAGCTGGCCACGCTCTGCGGCATGGAGATGGTCCTCCCCATGAACACCGGCGCGGAGGCGGTCGAGACCGCCGTCAAAACGGCCCGTAAGTGGGGCTACCGGGTCAAGGGCGTGCCCGACGGCCAGGCGAAGATCGTCGTCGCCGCCGACAACTTCCACGGCCGCACCACCACCATCATCAGCTTCTCGACGGACCCCGAGGCCCGCGCCGACTTCGGTCCCTACACCCCCGGCTTCGAGGTCGTCCCCTACGGCGACCTCACCGCGCTGGAGGCGGCGGTCGACGACCGTACGGTGGCCGTACTGCTCGAGCCCATCCAGGGCGAGGCCGGCGTCCTCGTGCCTCCGCTCGGGTACCTGGCGGGCGTACGGGCGCTCACGGCCGCGCGCGGCACGCTCTTCATCGCCGACGAGATCCAGTCCGGCCTCGGGCGCACCGGGCGCACCTTCGCGTGCGAGCACGAGGGCGTCGTGCCGGACATGTACGTGCTGGGCAAGGCCCTGGGCGGCGGTGTCGTGCCGGTCTCGGCCGTTGTCTCCTCGGCCGATGTCCTGGGGGTTTACCGGCCCGGCGAGCACGGCTCCACGTTCGGCGGGAACCCGCTGGCGTGCGCAGTCGCGCTCGAGGTCATCGCGATGCTCCGCACCGGCGAGTACCAGCAACGCGCCACCGAGCTCGGCGACCACCTCCACCACGAGCTGGGCCTGCTTGCCGCGACCGGCGCCGTCACTGCGGTACGGGGCCGGGGCCTCTGGGCCGGCGTCGACATCGCCCCGGAGCGCGGCACCGGCCGGGAGATCTCCGAGCACCTCATGGACCGCCGCGTCCTCGTCAAGGACACCCACGGCGCGACCATCCGGCTCGCCCCGCCGCTCGTCATCTCCAAGGAAGACCTCGACTGGGGGCTCGGCCAACTGCGGGCGGTGCTTGACGCGACGTGCTGATCGGAATGGACCGATTTCTTGGCGCCCCTCTCGCTCGGGTTAGGTTCGCCGCGTGCTGATCGGGATGGTGTGCGCCCTCGGGGCGGCGGTCTGCTTCGGCGTGGCGTCGGTGCTGCAGGCGGTCGCCTCGCGGGCGGCGGAGGCCGGGAGCGGCTCGGGGGTCGACGCGCGGCTGCTGGTGCGGGCGCTGGGGCAGTGGCGTTACGTGGCCGGGCTCGGCCTCGATGCCGTGGGCTTCGTGCTGGAGATCATCGCGCTGCGGCGGCTTCCGATCTACGCGGTGGGGGCGGCCCTCGCGGCGAGCCTGGCCGTCACCGCGGTGACCGCGTCGCGGCTGCTCCGGGTGCGGCTGTCGGGGGCCGAGTGGGGCGCGGTGGCGGCGGTCTGCGGCGGCCTGGCGATGCTGGGGCTCGCCTCGGGGGCGGAGGGCAAGGGGTCCGGGGACACCGCGCTGCGTGTGGGTGTGCTCTGCGCGGCGGTCGCCGTGCTGGCGGTCGGCGGGGCGGCCGGGCGGCTCCCGGGGCGGGCGCGGGCCGCCGCGCTGGGGCTGGGCGCGGGGTTCGGCTTCGGCGTGGTCGAGGTCGCCGTCCGGCTCATCGATGACCTCGCCCCCAGCGCGGTGCTGGCCAACCCGGCGACGTACGCCCTGCTCATCGGCGGCGGCGCGGCCTTCCTGCTGCTGACCTCCGCACTGCATCGGGGGTCGGTGACCGCCGCCACCGCCGGCATGGTCATCGGCGAGACGATCGGCCCCGCCCTCGTCGGCATCGCCGCCCTCGGCGACCGCACCCGCGACGGCCTCGCCCCCCTCGCCGCCGCCGGCTTCGCCTTCGCCCTCCTCGGCGCCCTCGCCCTCGCCCGCTTCGGCGAGCCGCCCCCCGCGTAGTGGCGGTGGTTCTCCCCCGCCCCCCTTTGTGCCGCCCCCGCAGCGCTTCCGCAGGGTTCGGGGCACCGCCACGCCCCCGCTGGGAGCCGCTACGGCTTCGTCGGCGGCCTCGGCTGGGGGCCGGGGGCCGGGGTTCCCGATTCCTCCCCCCAGAACGCTCTCCCACAACCCGGAAGGCGGGGCGCAGCCCTAGCGCGGTGGCTCTCCCCCACCCACACCGTCTTTCCGCCGCCCCCGCAGCGCTACGGCTGGGTTCGGGGCACCGCCACGCCCCCGCTGGGAGCCGCGACGGCTTCGTCGGCGGCCTCGGGCTGGGGGCCGGGGTTCCCGATTCCTCCCCCCAGAACGCTCTCCCACAACCCGGAAGGCGGGGCGCAGCCCTAGCGCAGGGCCGGGGTCAGGCGGGTGGAGACGCCGATGCGGTTCCAGGCGTTGATGGTGATGCACATGGCGAGGAGGCGGGGGAGTTCGTCGGCGCCGAAGAGGCGGGCGGCTTCGGCGTAGGTGGGGTCGGGGACGCCGTGGTCGCCGAGGAGGGTGACGGCTTCGGCGAGGTCGAGGGCGGCGCGTTCGCGGTCGGTGAAGAAGGGGGCTTCGCGCCAGACGGCGACGGCGTAGAGCTTCTGCTCGGAGAGGCCGAGCTTGCGGGCGTCGGCGCTGTGCATGTCGAGGCAGTAGGCGCAGCCGTTGAGCTGGGAGGAGCGGATCTTGACGAGTTCGGCGACTGCGGGGTCGAGGCCGGCGGAGGCGGCGTCGTCGAGAGCGATCATGGCCTTGTAGAAGTCGGGGGCGGCCTTGGAGAGGCTGATGCGGGTGGGGCTGGTGGATGTCGTCATGCGTCCAAGCTAGGCCCGTAAAGGCCCTGGGCCGTGGTCCAATTGGGGCGTGAACGACTGGGCCAATTCAGGGGTCGACCTCCATCTGGAGCTGACGGCGGGCGGCGGGACGCGGGTCGCTGTGGAGGGCGCGCTGCGGGAGGCCGTACGGGATGGGCGGCTGGCGGCGGGGACGCGGTTGCCGGCGACGCGGGTGCTGGCGGCGGACTTGGGGGTGGCGCGGAACACGGTGGCGGACGCCTATGCGCAGCTGGTCGCGGAGGGGTGGCTGACGGCGCGGCAGGGCTCGGGGACGAGAGTCGCGGCGGGAGCGGGGGCGGCGGCGCAGCGCGCAGCGGCGGCGGTTCCGGAGCGGGCGGGGGGTGAGCGGTACGCGTACGACCTGCGGCCGGGGTCGCCGGACTTGTCGGCGTTTCCGCGTGCTGCGTGGGCGGCGGCGGCCCGCAGGGCGCTCGCGGCGGCGCCGAACGAGGCGTTCGGTTACCAGGACCCGCGCGGGCGGCCGGAATTGCGGGGGGCGCTGGCGGAGTACCTGGCGCGGGTGCGCGGGGTGCGGACGGAACCGGCGCTGATGGTGGTGTGCACGGGGTTCGTGCAGGCCGCCGGGCTGCTGGGCCGGGCCCTGCGGGCAGAGCACGGAGCGCGGCGGATCGCCGTGGAGGCCCTGGGGTATCCGGATACGCGGACCATCCTGCGGTTGGCGGGGCTGGAGACCGTATCCCTGCCGGTGGACGGGGACGGGGCGCGGGTCGAGGGTCTGAGGGAGGCCCGGGCGGACGCGGTGCTGCTGACGCCGGCGCATCAGTTCCCGGCGGGGGTGCCGCTGTCGCCGACGCGGCGGACGGCGGCCGTGGCCTGGGCCCGGGCAGGCGGGGGCGTGGTGATCGAGGACGACTACGACGGGGAGTTCCGGTACGACCGGCAGCCGGTGGGCGCCCTGCAAGGGCTCGCCCCGGAGCACGTCGTGTACGCCGGGACCGCGAGCAAGAGCCTCGCGCCCGGATTGCGGCTGGCCTGGCTGGCGCTGCCGCCGGCCCTGCTGGACGCGGTGGTCGCGCAGAAGCGGCTGGCGGATCATGTCTCGCCGGTCATCGACCAGTTGACGCTGGCCGAGCTGATCGCCTCGGGCGCGTACGACCGCCATGTGCGGCGGATGCGGCTGCACTACCGGCGCCGCCGCGACCGCCTCACCGCCGCCCTGGCCGAACGGGCGCCGGGCGTACGCGTGTCGGGCATCGCCGCCGGACTGCACGCCGTGCTCGAACTGCCGCCCGGCGCCCCGCCGGTGGCGTACCTGGTGTCACGGGCGGCCCAGCGCGGCCTCGCCCTGCAGGGGCTCGACGCGCTGGGCGGCGAGGAGGGCGCCGCCGGCCAGGCGCTCGTCGTCGGCTACGGCACCCCGCCCGAGCACGCCTTCGCGGGTGCGCTGGAAGCGCTGTGCGGGCTGCTGTCCGCGATCCGCTGATCAGCCCCTGTCAGTCCTGGCCCGAGCAGGGGTCGACGCCGTCGCAGAAGGAGCCGATGACGTTGGCGAAGACCGCCTGCGTGTCGGTCCACTCGTCGCTCGGGCCGGCGACCAGGACGTAGAAGATGGTGCTGCCGTCGCTGCTGAGGAAGGCGTGGTCGATCGCGCTGCGGGGCCCGGACTTTGTGTTGGTGTAGGAGTATTCGAGCTCTGCCGGCGCCGAGGCGTCCGTGTTGGCGTCCGTGCCCGTCACCTGGAAGCTGATCTGCTGGTAGTCGGCGCGCTTGGAGAGGTCCGCGGACTCGACCGCCTGGAGCGCTTCGTACGGGGTCCTGCCGTTGGCGGCGTCGCTCCCGATCTGGATCAGATGCTTCTTCTTGTTGTCGGGGGTGTAGTAGATCTGGTCGCCGGCGACGACCCGCTTCCAGCCGACCGGCACATACAGCGAGAAGCCCTTGTCGTCGGTGACGGCCTGGTAGCCGTCCGGGAGCGTCGGGTACGCCGATTCGGTCGGGTTCTGGCTCCCGCTCTCGTACGGGGACGAGGAAGCGGTGTACGTGTACGTGTCCGGGGGCTCGGCGTAGCCGGACGCGCTGGACGAGCCGCCCGCCAGCGGCTGCTGCGGCTTCGGGTCGTCCTTGGCCAGCCACAGGCCGCCCGCGACCAGCACGCCGACGGCGGCCACCGCCAGCGCCGCCAGCAGCGGGGGCGACAGCCGCCGCCCCGGAGGCACGACCGGCTCGGGGTAGGGACCGGGACCGTACGGGCCGTAGGGGCTTGGCGGCGCAGGTGGCACGGGCGGAGGGACGGGTCCGGGGGACGGGGAGGCGTCCGGGCTCGCCCAGCGCTGGCGGTCCGCGTCCCAGCGGGCGGTCATGACAGCAGCCCCCGGATCGCCACCGCGACGGCCACCGCCGACTGGAGCCCGGCGAGGGCCGTGTTGCCGGTGGTCAGCCGCTCGCGCAGCCGCTCCAGCCTGGTCGGCTCGGCGCGTCCGGTGCGGGTGATCTCGTCCTCGACCCCGGCGAGTTCGCCGTCGACCTCGTCGATCTCGGGACCGGGGGTCAGCAGCCCGAGGTGCTGGCGCAGCAGCGTCACGGCGGCCAGCAGCTCCTCGTGGCGGCCGTCCGCGCGCTGAGCGTCGTACACCGCCTTGCTGCCGTGGCCGGCCGCGATCGCGCCGCCCGTGACATGGCCGCCGACCACGGCCCCGCCGCCTGGCACGGCCGACGGCGGCGCGACGGGCGCGGGCAGGTCGGCGACCGGGGCGGCGCCGGTGCTCTTGCTGCTGTCGGTCGCGCGGGATTCCCGGCCGGTCGCGATGGCGCCGCCGGTGACCGAGCCGCCGACGAAGAGCCCTCCGCCACCCGCCTGGTCCTCGTCGTTCTCGTGATCATTCTGCTGCGTCATGCGCTGCTGCTTCCCCCCGCGTTGGCCTGCGCGGCCGCGCCGCTGGCGATCGCGCCGCCGCTCATCGATCCGCCGATGAAGACGCCGCCGCCCGCCACGTTGACGACCTGCTGCTCGAACTCGCCGGTCTCGTAACCCTGCGAACGCAGCGCCTCGCGCACGCCGTTGACGATGCGGTCCTGGACCGTCTTCACGTACCGGCTGATGTCCATCTCCTGGAACAGCCACACGCCCGGCACACTGCCGAGTTCCCGCACCGATGCCGCCGGGGCGTCCGGCAGGGCGTGGCGCGGGTCGGACAGCCACAGCCGGAAGGTGCCGGCGATCGTCCGCCCGGCCGAGAAGGCGGACGCGACGCTCGCGGTGGGACTGGTGAACAGCGCCCGTACGGCTTCGCGCAGCGCCCCGCCGCCGCTCTGGGCGGCAATGGCGTCGCCACGCTTGTACTCGGCGCGGATCGGGCTCAGGACGTGCGGAACGACCTCCAGGACGAGCATTCCGCCCTGCGTGTGCACCCGGACCAGGATGGTGGTGACGACCTGCTCGTCCCACGCCCCGACCCGGATCCGCAGGAAGAGGCGGCGGGCCTCGGCACCCTCGTCGACCGACCCCTCGATGTGCCGGGCGACCTCGTCGGGAGCGTACGAGATCTGGCCGCGCGGGGGCCCTGCGGGCAGGAAGACGCACTCCTCCAGCTCCAGATCCTTCAGCCGGTCCCGGCTGGTGGCGGCGGACGCGTCCCGCAGCCGCTCCAGCTGCGGCCTGATCAGGTCCAGCACCTGGCGGCTGGTGAGCCGGTCGGACCTGCCCTCGGGCTTCTTGCGCTTCAGCTCCAGGGCGAAGGACCACGGCTCGTACGTCTCGCCCGCACCGATGAACGGCCGGAAGGGGTCGTAGATCATCAACGCCGAGTGCTGCTCCCGGTCGATCGCCGCACCGATCCGCTGATAGCGCTCGCCGGCCGGAAGCGGCGCACGCGGCAGCCGTTCGAAGGACTCGGGGCTCAGCTCATGACGGAAGACGGCGGCGATGCGATAGCGGTGCCATGCGATCACACCCGCGATCAGCAGCGGGAAGAGCAGCCCCTCGGGCGCGTCTCCCTGGCTGACCGCGACGATCGCGGCAATCCAGTACACGACGGCGGAGAACCAGCCCCAGAAGATGAAGTAGCGGGCCACCCAGCTGCGCCACCGGGGAATCCCGGCCCGGCTCGACTTGTCGCGCTCCACCACGTACGTCGCCGTGCCGCGGCCGCCGATGACCCGGGCGAGGAAGAGCTGCAGGCAGATCCACGCGTACGCGAGCGCCCAGGGCGCCTGCCCGGCGAAACCCGTCCAGTCCAGGGACGAGGACGGCGCCCCCGTGTACCGGTCGTACGAGGTCGAGCTCAGCGACGCGTCCGAGGCGGCGAAGTTCATCCAGAAGAACCCGATCCACACCGCGAACAGCAGCGCCGCCGTCTGCCACTCCTGGGTCCTGGCCCGCAGCGCGTGCGCCAGCACCGGGACGGCATCCACCCCCAGGGAGGGCGCAACCGGGCGCTCCTCGTGCTCCACCAGTTCCTCTATGACCCGGCTCCGGAAGCCCGAGTCGAGGTACACCCCGGCACAGAGCAGCCGGGTCGCCTCGCTGTGCGCGGGATGCCGCGCCGGCGACACGGCAGGCGGCGTGGCGCGCTGCGCGGGCAGCGGTGGCGGTGACGGTGGAGTTGCGGCCACCGTCGGTACGTACTCTGCGTTGCCCTGTTCCACTCGTCCCCCGAATGTGAACTGCCGTTGCGTGGGTCACATTGTAGGGAACGCAACGACCCGCCGACGCAACCTTTTTGAAGGTGCGTTGACGGGCCGTCAGGGTGTTACGGGTCGGATCTGGCGTCAGATCAGGCCGAGCTCGCGCACCGCTGCGCGCTCCTCTTCGAGCTCCTTGACGGAGGCGTCGATGCGGGCGCGGGAGAAGTCGTTGATGTCCAGGCCCTGGACGATCTCGAACTTGCCGTCCTTGGCGGTGACCGGGAAGGAGGAGATGAGGCCTTCCGGGACGCCGTAGGAGCCGTCGGAGACGACACCGGCGGAGGTCCAGTCGCCGTCGGCGGTGCCGTTGGTCCAGGTGAAGACGTGGTCGATGGCGGCGTTGGCGGCCGACGCGGCCGAGGACGCGCCACGGGCCGCGATGATCGCGGCGCCGCGCTTGGCGACGGTCGGGATGAAGTCCTCGGCGAGCCACTTCTCGTCGTTGACGACCTCGGCGGCGTTCTTGCCGGCGACCTCGGCATGGAAGATATCGGGGTACTGGGTGGCGGAGTGGTTGCCCCAGATGGTCAGGCGGCGGATCTCGCTCACCGGCACGCCGGTCTTCTTCGCCAGCTGCGAGATCGCGCGGTTGTGGTCCAGGCGGGTCATCGCGGTGAAGCGGTCGGCCGGGACGTCGGGCGCGGAGTGCTGCGCGATCAGCGCGTTGGTGTTGGCCGGGTTGCCGACGACCAGGACGCGGATGTCGTCCGCGGCGTTGTCATTGATGGCCTTGCCCTGCGGGCCGAAGATACCGCCATTGGCGGAGAGCAGGTCGCCGCGCTCCATACCGGCGGTGCGCGGGCGGGCGCCCACGAGGAGGGCTACGTTCGCGCCGTCGAAGGCCACGTTCGGGTCGTCGCTGATGTCGATGCCCTGGAGGAGCGGGAACGCACAGTCGTCGAGCTCCATGGCGGTGCCCTCGGCGGCCTTGAGCGCCGGCGTGATCTCCAGCAGGCGCAGCTTCACCGGCACGTCCGCGCCGAGCAGCTGGCCGGAAGCGATACGGAAGAGCAGCGCGTAGCCGATCTGGCCTGCCGCTCCGGTGACGGTGACGTTGACGGGGGTGCGAGTCATTGCCTTCTCCTGGCCTTCTCCTGCTGGAACCCTGGCCGCCCCGGCAGCGTCCCTCTGCCCCGGGAACGTGGATCTCTCGGCATCAAGAGACCCAGGCCAGGCTATACCCGCCCGCCGCACCCCCGCTCCCCTACCCATGTGTGGCCCCGGCCACCCTCGCTTCGCGCCGGGCGCTTTCCCGCCGGGTTGTGGGAGAACGTTCCGCCGGGGGTCCCCTGCACGAAGTCTGGGGAGGAACGGGCTGGCGCAACCCGGCCACAGGCCCGCAGGCGCCGACGCAACCCAAGCCAGGCACCGTCGTGGTGCGCGCCGTCGCCGGGTGCGGGCGGGTTGGGGGTCGGGGGTGGGGGTCAGGCGCCGCGCGCCGTGCAGCCGTGGGCACCCGTGGTGAGCGTGGCGCAAGCCCGGGCCGCGGAGGGCGCGGAGACGGCGAGCATGGGGGTGTAGGCGGCGGCGGAGTCGCCGATGCGGGTGCGTTGGGTGGCGCCGGCGGCGGTGACGGAGATGGTGTCGCCGGGGCCTGCGGCGGAGATGCGGGCCCAGACGGCGCCGCAGGTGTGGCTGTAGCGCATTTCGACGTAGGAGCCGCCGACCCAGGTGGCGGCGGCGGTGCGGGCGTGCTTGCCGCCGCAGCCCATGGCCTCGGGGTCCTTGCCGGTGCAGGGGTCGCCGGCGCATTTGACGCCGGCTGGGAGGCTCTGGGCCGAGACGGAGGACGAAAGGGACGGTGAGGGCGTGGCGGCAGCCCGCTCGGGGGCGGAGGGGCTGCGGAGCAGGAACGTCGCGCCGAGGACGGCGAGCACGACGACGGCGACCCCGGTGAGGAAGAGCAGCGCCCGCCGGCGCCCCGGGCGCCGCCCCCTACGCGGCGGCTCGCCCCCGCCGACATCCGGCGGGGGCCCGAACTCCCCCAGGGCGGCCCGCGCTTCGGCCACCAGATGCGCCTGGATCGTCGTGTCGTGCCGGGCCTCCGCACGGCTCCAGGCGCGCTCCGCCAGTTCCCAGAGCGTCGTGAGGTGGGTGGGCTCGGTGTCGGTCACCTGGGCGAGAGCGACGACGGCGTACTTGGGCGGCAGGAGCCTGCCGTTGAGATAGCGCTCCCACGAACTCCGGCTGTAGCCGGTCGCCTCGGCGAGCTGCGTGATGCTCACCCCGCTGCGCTCGATCCGGCGCCGCAGCAGGGCCGTGAACTCCCTGATCTGCGGGTCCAGATCATCCCCCAGCGCCCGCCAACGGGCCATTGCCACCCTCCTGTCCCCCAGTGCCGAGAATGGTGCCTTTCCGACCTACCCAAGGGGATGCGAGGAACACGCGATACGGTTCCGCGTCACCCGCCGATGCAGACGTTGATGATGATCACGCCCAGGCACAGGCCGCCGCTCGACGTCGCCGACGCCGACGGCGAGGCCGAAGCAGAGGCCGTCGGCCCCGTGGTGGGGGTCGCCGACCGGGTCGCGGGCGGCGCCGTGGTCGCCGTACCGCCGCCGCCCGGGGCGCGGGACGTGGGGGTGCCGGTGTCCGCGGACGTACCGTCAACAGGCCTGGCGGAGGCGGCGTCCGGCCCGGCGTCGAGCGGTGCGGTCGCCGGCGTACGGCCTCCGTCGCCACCCGGCGCGGTGCCCACCGGTAAAGCGCCGGGGTGCTG
>NZ_RJVR01000371.1 GCF_003999195.1 Streptomyces soli | reverse complement strand
TCAGGCACGGCCTGATCCAACCACACCAGAGCAGCAACCTCACACAGCGTCACACACAGCCGTCACCATCACGCTCCGATTAGCCCCTGAATGCTTGCCCTGACGGGTGAGCTGTGGGCTGCTGAACTACCAGGGGTGTCGGGGTGGCTTGGGCAGATGGTGCACCCCTGGCCGGTCGGCGCGCACGACCAGTGGCGCTCCTACCAGTTCGAGGTGGCGCTCACGGACGCACAGCTGCAGGGCCTGGAGAAGGCCCGCGCAGGCGGGGAGCTGCACCTGCGGGCCCAGCTGACCGCGGTGCGGCTCGGCGCGGTTGATGGCTGGCCGGCGCGCAATCACCAGGAGGTGATCACCCTCTCCTCCGAGGAGTGGGCGAAGGTCCTCGACAGCGCGGCCCAGGGGGCGGCCGTGACCGTGCTGGTGCCGATCACGGAGGTGGAGGGACGGGCGACGGCGGCGCGGCGCAACCACGCTGCGGTCCTCACCGAGCTGAGACTCGACCAGACCGTACCCTGACAAGCAGCCTCTAGGATCGTCGCAACACGCAGAGTGTTGCGACGATCCCTGGAATCCGCCCTTCGCTGGGAGGAACGGGGCTCTTCGTCGTTCTAGGGCCGTCTACGGCCGTTCAGTGAGCATCCGCCTTGTGTCGGCATCCTCGCGTGCCCGCCGGGGAAGGCACCGGGGACATTCGCAAGGTGGCCACGCTGACGAGATCAACGGCGCTAGGTCGCTTTTCGCTGTGAACTCCGCTGTCCGGCTCCATGACTTGCCTGAGTCCCGCGATACGCGGAGCGTCAATAGCGGCGTGTCCTGATCCACGCTCTCACCCGCTGTGGCGAACGCGTCGCCGGTATCGGCGCGGATGCGCGCAGTTGGACAGTTCCGCGCGGGCAACGGCTTCCCCAACTTTGGACCCTGCCGCTTTCGCGTCCTTGATTTGGGCGATGAGCGCTAGGCACACTCCGCACGGCTGCCGGTTCATGCCGACACCGCCTGATAGTCAATGCCGCACGAAGCCAAGACGAGCGCCGTACGTCGCTCCAACTGCCGTTGTGCTTCTCGCCGTTGCTCGAACGCGATCAGGTACGGCCGGACGAGCTGGACGTCTTCACCCCTGAGCACGTCCACACTTCGGAGCTTCGAGGATGCCCAACTACCCTGCGCAGTCGGTGCGTTGGGCGGCGCGGTCGGCGTCACCGGCGGTGCGGCGTTGCCCCGCCGGTTGCCGGTGCCGGGAAGGAGGAGGGCGACAAGCCACCCGATAAGCTTTCGCACGTTGACGCTCCCTTAAAGCGTTGGCCACGCCCCCGGACCGTTAGCGCGGTCGCGGGGGTCTTTCCATCGTTGAGGATACGCGCATTCGCGCATTCGCGGTCGCGGGATCACGCAAATCCGCGCATGCTCGGATCATGGATCTTGACCGTGGCAAGCCTGTTTGGCCTCAGGTTGCCGACGAGCTGCGCCGCCGGATCGACGCGGGCACGTACGCCCCCGGTGAGCGCTTCCCCGCCGTGGTGGACCTTGCCGCTGAATTCGACGTGGCAGCGTCCACGGTTCAGAAGGCTGTAGCGGTGCTCCGCGCTGAGGGCAGGCTCAGGACTGTGCTGGGGCAAGGCTCGTTCGTGGTGGACGAGCTACCGAGCGCCGAAGGCTGACAGCCCCGCTGAGCTGCGATTTCTCGTTGATGGTTTGACAAAACACCCGCCCGCATGGGCGACCATGCCAGCGCTCACCGCTGCATGTTGCTCGCGGAGACCGCCGCCGGACAGATCCGCCGGGACGACGAGCCCGCCGAGACCGGATACGTTCAGTCGGGGCTTGTCGAGGCGCAGCTTGCCGAAGCGCTGATGAGTCTCGGCGACATGAACCCCGCGCAGGAATACGCCCTCGAAGCGGTACCCACCCAGGCTCATGCCCGTGGCCGGGTTCACCGCCTTGCGACGCTCACCAACGTCCAGCTCCGCAGCGGCGACGGGGACCAGGCCGCCGCTACGGCTGTCGACATGGTGGAGCAGGTGCAGGGGATGGAGTCCCAGCGGCTAAGGGACCGGCTTGTCTCCGTCCGGCAGGCGCTGACCGGGCATGGCAGCGTGGTCACACGGGACGCGGCCGAACTGATCGACGAGACGCTTCGCGTTCCGCTGTAGGCCGGTCCATGCTGGGATACTGCCGAGACCCAAGCGCGGAAGGCGGCAGGCACGTGTCGGTATGGAAGAACCTGGGCGAGCACACCGTGTACGAGAACCCGTGGCTGCGGGTGAATCTCGCCGACGTGGAGCTGCCCGACGGCCGTCACCTTGACCACTTCCTGATCCGGCAGCGGCCCGTCGCCCTCGCCACGGCCGTCAACGAGAACAACGAAGTGCTGCTGCTCTGGAGGCACCGCTTCATCCCGAACTCATGGGGGTGGGAGATCGCCGCCGGAATGGTCGAGGACGGCGAAGATCTCGAAGAAGCAGCCGCCCGCGAAATGCTCGAAGAGACGGGGTGGCGACCCACCGGCCCGCTTCGCCATCTGCTGACCGTCGAGCCCTCGAACGGTCTGTCCGATGCCCGGCATCACGTCTACTGGTCCGAGGGTGCCGAGTACGTCGGCCACCCGGAAGACGACTTCGAATCCGAGCGCCGCGAATGGGTCTCGCTCAAGGACATCCCCGATCTTGTGGCGCGTGGGGAGATCCGGGCATCCAACGCAGCCGCCGCACTGCTCATGCTCCACCACATGCGATTGGGGTAGCGCAGCCCCCGAACTGGAGGGTGCGGTGGTCTTGGGCTGCGCAGTGGAGACGACGGTGCGGGGCATTGCGCACGCGACGGCCAGCGCCAGCGGGCCGGCGGCCACGGCTGCCCACACGCCGATCCGGGCGAGACAGACCCTTCGGCGTGCGGTCTTCAGGGTTCCGAGGGAAGCGCTCGGAGTGTGGAGTGGCCGGGGGGTAGAGGCGGCCCCGGGTGTTGTCTTCGTGGGTCTGGGTGGGCATGCAGGGGCTCCTGGTGAGGGGCGAAAACGGCTGTTGCCCCTATGGAGCCCCGCACTGCTCACCGATTCGCTCACCACCAGAACCCGTTTGCGATCACGGTTCGGCCACGGCGCCCTTGGTGAGTTCGCGCCCCCCCGTGGTGAGTTGGCGCCGCCACTCACCATGCCTGGTCACAGGCCCTTTTCACCCACCCGTCCAGGGAGCTGCGGTGGATGCGGACCGGGCCGGGATCCGAGAAATTTCCGCACTCACCACAGCCTTGGAGCGACACACCACGCCTACAGCAGAAACTCACCACGGCTCGCGGCGGAACTCACCACGGCCCGTCCGGCCGCCGGAAAGACTCACCAGGCTGATCGGCCGAACTGACCGCCCCCGCGAACTCCACCGATGCCCGCTCACCGTCCCGCACGGCGGCCGCCAACGGCCATCCCCGGCCGCCGGTCCCCGTCCTGATCGGGTCCTGCAACGTGCTGCGCAATGCCGCGCGCCGTGATCCTCGGCGACCGATTGCGCAGGCCGACTGCGCAGCCCGACACGGGAACTGCGCAACGGCCGCGGTTCCGGTCCGATCGCCGTCTGCCGCGCTGCGCAATGGCGGCGGAACTCTTGCGCAGGCGGTCGCCCGGTCGCGCCACGCTGCTGCCGGCGGGCGCCGTCGTCGAGTGCGCAGCCCCTTCACGAATCCCGCGGCGGTGCGCGTGTCCGCTGGTGCGGGGGGCTCGGCTCCTCCTGCCCGGCTTACCGGCGCATACTGGCTGTCCGCCCGGGTGCATGAAGAAGACACTTGCATGCGCTGCCAGCAGCTGGGGGGAGCGGACACCCTCGAGCGCCAAGACAACTGGGAGACAGCCGCGTCGAACTGCCCCTTAAGCGCGGCGACTTGGGCGGCTTGCTTCTCGGCGCGCTCCTCCGGGGTGCTGGTCCGGCGATGGCTGGGCGACTTCGTGACTGCCAATGTGACTCCTTGGTGGGTTGGAGCCGTCGGCCGGAGTTGCCGCTCCGGCCGACGATTCGAGAGGCTTGCCGTTCGCTCTTTCCTGCACTCATAATCGTACTCTTTACCGCTCTGGCACCATTACCTGCACCATTGCTTGCGGCATTCCTTGCACCATTCCTTGCGCCATCGCTTGCGGCGCTTTTCACGGTGAGTCGACGTTTTCCCTGCTCAGCAACCCTGTTCGGGGCTTGCGCCGTGCTGACTTCCCCTCGTCTGCCTGCCCTTCTGTGCCTGGGTTGGTGGTGTGTGGTGGGTGGTGTGGTTGGGCGGCGGTCTGCGGGGAGGCCGACCGGGCGCTGCGCTGGGCCGTGGATGTGGCGGCCCGGCTGGCGGGCCGTGGCGGCAACGGCGGCAGCTGGCCGAACCTGGGCGTGACTGCCGTACCCTGGGAGTGCTCCTTGAGATGGAGCGGCGGCTGGTGAAGCGTTCGGCCGGAGTTGCTGCTCCGGGCCGACACCGTTGGTGACTTTGACAAGCCGCACCCTTATTCCCGGGCGCAGCGCCCGGGAATTCTCGGGCCTGAAAAATTCCCCATAATCTTGGGGCGGAGCGGCTGCGCCGCTTTTGAGCGTCTTCTATGTGCCGGCGGCCATCGGCGCGGACCACCATGTCGCCATGCACGCTGCGCCGAGGAGATCAACGGCTTCGCGGGCAGCAATGTCGGTGAGTTGATGGGCACCCCGCTCACCGCGCACTTCCTCGGCGGCTGCCCGATCGGCGATG
>NZ_RJVR01000271.1 GCF_003999195.1 Streptomyces soli | reverse complement strand
GCACCAGGCCTGGGCGTCGGCGAGCTGGCCGTGCCGTGCGGCCAGCAGGGCGAGCCGCAGGGCCGCGCGGCCGTGGCCGGCGTCGGCTGCGCGGGTCCACCACAGGGCCGCCTCGGGCTCGGCGCCCTCGCGGGCGAGGAGCAGGCCGAGGTTGAACGCACCGTTGCTGCTGCCGGCCTCGGCGGCCTCCCGGTACCAGTGCGCGGCGTCGACGACGTCACCGCGCTTGGCGGCGCACATGCCGAGCCGCACCTGGGCGCGCCGGTGGCCCTGGCCGGCGGCACGCTGGTACCACTCCTCGGCCTCCTCGGGGCTGCCGCTACGGTCCAGCAGCGCGCCGAGGCGGAAGGCACCCTCGGGGCTGCCACCGCCCGCCGCGCAGCGCAGGTGCCGCTCGGCGCCGTGGGAGTCCCCGTCGCGCTGCAGGGCGATGGCGACCTGCAGTGCGGCCTCACTGTGCCCCGCCGAGGCCGCCCGCTCGTACCAGCGCCGTGCCGTGGCCTGGTCGTCGCGACTGGCGTGCAGGATGCCGAGGTTGAACGCCGCGTCGACGCTGCCCGCCTCGGCCGCCTTGGAGAACCACGGCTCGGCGCCCGCCGCGTCGCCGCGCTGCAGCAGCAGGACGGCAAGCGCGTTGGCGGCCTCGCGGTGGCCCGCGTACGCCGCCTTGCGGTACCACTGCTCGGCCTGGGCGGTGCGGCCCTGGCCGGCGCAGAGCAGGCCGAGGTTGAACGCGCCGTTGATGTCACCGGCGTCGAGGGCGACGCGGTACCAGCGCTCGGCGGTCTGCGTCTCGCCCTCCTGGGCGTGCAGCGCGCCGAGCGCGTTCGCGGCGTTGCCGTCGCCGGCCTGGGCGGCGCGGCGCCACCAGGTCGCGGCGCCGTCGATGTCACCGGCGTCGCGCAGCAGGAAGCCCAGCGCGCAGGCGGCGCGGGGCTCGCCGTCGCGGGCGGCGGTGAGGTACCAGCGGGTCGCCTCTTGGTTGTCGCCGCGCTCCTCCAGGATCGTGCCGAGCCGCAGCGCGGCGCGGCGGTGCCGCCGGGCGGCCGCCTGCCGGTACCACTGCTCGGCCTCCAGGTCCTCGCCGCGGGCGGCGCAGATCCGGGCCAGGCGGTACGAGGCCTCGCGGTGCCCGTGCTCGGCGGCGGCGCGGAACCAGCGCTCTGCGCCGACGTCGCGCCGGTGGTCCAGCAGGTCGGCCAGCGCGTACGCGCCCAGCACATGGCCGGACTCGGCGGCCTGGCGCAGCCAGTACTCGGCACCGGGCTCGTCGCCGCGCTCGCGGAAGTAACGGCCGAGCGCGTGCGCGGCCGCGGGGGAACCGGCGACGGCGGCGATCCGCCACCAGGCGGCGGCCTCGTCGGCGTAACCGCGCTGATGCAGCAGCAGGCCGAGGTTGTTGGCCGCGGCACGGTCGCCGTTCGCGGTGGCGCTGCGCAGGTAGGGCTCGGCCCCTTCGAGGTCGCCCCGGCGCAGCAGCATGGTGCCCAGGATGCTCATGGCGACGGGGTCGCCGTGGTCGGCGGCCCGGCGGTGGCGGGCCTCGAGCTCGGCTTCCTCGCGGGCCTCCAGGCTTTCCTCGTCCGGGAGTTCGGACTCGACGAGGCGGTCCTCGTCGGCGACGGTGTACGGAGCGGGGTGCGCGGCGGTGTACGCTGCGTCGGCCGGGCGCGGCCCAGGCAGCAGTTCGGCGACCGTCGGCGCGAGCGTGGGCACCACAGTCCCGCTCGCCGGCCCCTGGTCATGGGTCTGACGAGTATTCAGCAGCCTTGCACCATCCCCCATAAGGTCCATCGTCGCACCATCCGTACCCGCATTACACCTGGTATGCCGCAACCCAAAGGGTCACTACAGCGCTTTGTCGACTTCCCGACATGATGCCAGGCGAAACCTCAAGCCGCTCGCTTACCGCGCACTTCCCCCGTGCTTTCCCCGTACAAGTGAAAAGGTCCGGAGTCTGTTGACTCCGGACCCTTCCATGCAGTAGCGGGGACAGGATTTGAACCTGCGACCTCTGGGTTATGAGCCCAGCGAGCTACCGAGCTGCTCCACCCCGCGTCGTTGTGTCCTAACCGTACCACGACGCGAGCTGTGCCTGCTCAGCCCTGTTTCTGCGCTTGGTTCTCGGCGTCCTTCGCCCGTTTCAGCGCGTCCGCCAGGTCCTTCTGCGCCACGCCGTACGCCTGCCAGTCGCCGGCCTTCAGGGCCTTCTGCCCGGCGTCGTACGCCTTCTGGGCGTCGTCCAGGGCCTGGGCGACGGTGGAGTTGGCCGGTGGTGTCGTGGTGCCGGCCGGTGGACTCGTACTCGTACCGCCGTTGACGCCGAAGACCTTGTCGAGGGCCTGGCCGAGCGTGTTCTCGAAGGCGGTGCTGTCCCCGTAGTGCACCAGGACCTTCTTCAGCAGCGGGTAGTTGGTGCCCGCGCCGCGCACATAGACCGGTTCGACGTAGAGCAGTCCGCCGTCGAGCGGGACGGTGAGCAGATTGCCGTACTCAACCGTCGAGTCGCCGCCCTTCAGGAGTCTGATCTTCTCCGCGACATCAGGATCGGAGTTGAACAGGCTCTGCACCTGCTGTGGACCGGACACCGTGGTGTTCGACGGCAGCTTGAGCAGTCTGATCGCGCCGTAGTCCGAACTCGTCGCGTCGGCGTCGACCGCCATGAAGGCGCCCAGGTTGTCACGCCTGTTGGGCGTGAAAGTGGTGGTCAGCGAGAAGGCCTCACTGCTCTGGCCCGGCATCTTCAGGCTCAGGTAATACGGCGGCACTGACTTGCCGGTCTTGGCGGCCGGGTCGTCCGGAACCTGCCACACCTCGCTGCCGCTGTAGAAGGTGGACGCCTCGGTGACGTGGTACTTCGTCAGCAGCTGGCGCTGCACCTTGAACAGGTCCTGCGGGTAACGTAGATGGGCCATCAGCTCGCTGCTGATCGCGCTCTTCGGCTGCACCGTGCCCGGGAACGCCTTCATCCAGGTCTTCAGCACCGGATCGGCCTTGTCCCACTGGTAGAGCGTCACCTCGCCGGTGTACGCGTCCACGGTGGCCTTGACCGAGTTGCGGATGTAGTTGACCTGGTTCTGCTGGGCGAGGACCGCACGCTGACCGTTGGTCAGCGAGTCGGCGGTGGTGTCGCCGAGCGTCGTACGCGAGGAGTACGGATAGCCGTTGCTCGTCGTGTAGGCGTCGACGATCCACACGATCCGGTGGTTCACCACGGCCGGGTAGACGTCGCCGTCGATGGTCAGCCAGGGAGCGACCGCCTCGACCCGCTCCTTGGGGGTGCGGTTGTAGAGGATCTTGGAGTCGCTGCCGATGGCGCCCGAGTAGAAGATCTGCGGCTCGCCGAAGGCGACGGCGTACGCGGCCCGGGTGACCGGATTCTTCAGCGCGACACCGCTGTTGCCCGTGTAGGTGAAGGACTTCTCGCCGTTGTCGTCGGTGTAGTCGATCTCCTTGGTGGAGGAGTCACCGACGATCGAGTACTGCTTGGTCTGCTCGCCGTAGTAGATCCGCTGCTCGTAGTCGCCCAGCTCGCCCTTGGCCGGCAGATCCGACTCGGTGAAGTCCGGGGAGCCGTTGCTCTGGACCGAGGTGCCCTTGGCCGCCACCACGCCATAGCCGTGGGTGTACTTGAAGTGGTCGTTGATCCAGTTCTGCTGCGGGATGCCCTTCACGTTCAGCTCGCGCAGTCCCACCACGGTGTCCTGCTCCTGGCCGGCGACCGTGTAGCGGTCGACGTCCAGCGTGGACGGGAAGGCGTAGTAGCTCTTGGTCTGCTGCAGCTGCTGGAAGGTCGGCGACACCACGTTCGGGTCGAGCAGCCGTACCGAGGCGGTGGTGTCGGCGTCGTCCCGCAGAGTCTGCTTCGCGCTCGTGCTCGTGCCGGAGTACTCCGTCACCTTGGTGTTGTCGATGCCGTACGCCTTGCGTGTGGCGTCGATGTTCTTCTGGATGTACGGAGTCTCCTTGGCGGCCTCGTTGGGCTGCACCTGGAACTTCTGCACGATGGCCGGGTACAGCCCGCCGATCAGGATCGCCGAGAGCACCATCAGGCCGAAGCCGATGAGCGGCAGCGACCAGGTGCGCCGCCACAGCGTCGCGAAGAACAGCAGCGCGCAGATGATCGCGATGGCGAAGAGGATCGTCTTGGCCGGCAGATAGGCGTTGGCGTCCACATAGCGAAGGCCGGTCCAGTTGCTGGATTTGAGGTTGCCCGCCTTCACCGCCAGCGAATACCGGTCGAGCCAGTACGCGACCGCCTTGAGCGATACGAACAGGCCCAGCAGGACGGACAGATGGCCGGTCGCGGCCGCCGTCGCCCTGCTGCCCGGCGAGGTGATCCGCAGCCCGCCGTACAGGTAGTGCACCAGCGCGGCGGCGAACAGCGAGAGCACGACGGCGGCGAAACCGAAGCTCAGCAGGAAGCGGTACCAGGGGAGGTCGAAGGCGTAGAACGCGACGTCCATGTGGAACTGCGGGTCCTTGGTGCCGAACTGCGTCGCGTTGACCCACAACAGCCAGGTCCGCCACTGGCTGGATGCCGAGGCGCCGGCGATCAGGCCGACCAGGGAGCAGATGGCGAGCAGCGACCACTTCTTGTACGGGGCGATGCCCATCCGGTAGCGGTCGAGGCTCTGCTGCTCCACGGACATCGCACTCAGCGGCGGCCGCAGCCGGTGGGCGAAGTAGATGTTGACGCCGATGGCGGCGGCCATCAGCAGCGCGAAGACGAAGAACAGCCCGATCTTGGTCCACAGCGTCGTCGTGAAGACCGAGGAGTAGTGGACCGAGCGATACCACAGCCAGTCGGTCCAGAAGCCGGCGAACATGACGAAGGCGATGGCCAGCACGGCCAGTACGCCCACCGTCATGAGCAGCGTCCGGGTACGTCGGGACGGCCGGCCCACTCTCATCCGCGGCCCCGGCGGACCTCCGCCGCGGTCCGGCATCTGGAATACCAAGGTGCGCACCTCGAAGTATCGATTAGGGCGTTTCAGGGCAAAACGGCGGGCGCCTGGTCCGACGCCCACTGGTGCAACTTACTCAGGCTTTACTCGGTTCCCGCATTTGGTCACAGAAGAGGCAGGATATTGACCATGTCCAACATTGCGTCCGATGGTGCACCACTCGCCGCCACCCCGCTCACCCGTGCCGTACTCGAGATCGACGACTACGCCTCCGGCCTGGGCTGGGACCAGCCCGCCCGGCTCTTCGCCCTCGTCGACACCGCTCAGCTGCGCACCCAGGAGCCCGGTCTCGCCGACCAACTCGGCCTCGGCGAGGAGAACGCCGGCGCCCTGACCCCGATCGAGCAGGACGAACTGCCGGACGGCACCCCCCTCGACGAGTTCCTCGGGACCATCGCCTGGCCCGACGTCATCGCCGGCTGCGCCATGACCGTCGAACGGCTGATGCTCCCGCCCGCCGCCGAGCAGTCCATCCCCGAGGGCCTGGACGACGCGGCCCTGGCCAAGTGGGTCGCCGCCCACCCCGAGCGCCAGGAAGTCCGCATGACGGTCGCCGTGCTCCGCGACGGCGCCCGCGAGTCCGCCGTCCGCCTCCGCGAGAAGGACTCCCCCACCGAAGTCCTCACCGGCGCCGACCTCGTCCCCGGCCTCGCGGACGCGCTGGCGGCGACCTTCGAGGCCTGAACGCTTCCTCCGGCAGCCTGCCGGCGAGTGAGCCGAAGAGGAGCGGCCGCCGTCAAAAGAGAGAGCGCGCGGAGACTGTGAGGTACGAGCAGTCGAGCACGGTCGACCTCCCCCAGCGCTGCCGCTGGCTGGGGGGAGTGCCCCCACAGTGGCTTAGCGCAACGGAGGCGAAACGAGCCCTCACGAGGAAGGCGTGCAGCTGGGCAGGCTTGCCGTGTCCCCGGTACGTATCTTCTCGAGGGCGGCCATCGCGTCGTCTATGGTCTTGACCTTGACCAAGCGGAGCCCGGACGGGGTGTCCTTGGCCGCTTCCGCGCAGTTGTCCGACGGAGTCAGGAAGTACTGGGCACCCTTGTCGCGGGCGCCGATGGTCTTCATGTCTATGCCGCCGATCGGGCCGACCTTGCCGGTGTCGTCGATCGTGCCGGTGCCGGCCACGAACTTGCCGCCGGTCAGGTCGGTCGGGGTCAGCTTGTCGACGATGCCGAGGGCGAACATCAGGCCCGCGCTGGGGCCGCCCACGTCCGCGAGCTTGATGTCGATCTTGAACGGGAAGGTGTGCTCGACCCCGGCCTGGATGCCGACGACCGCGCGCGCCTTGCCGCCGTCGGTCGACTTCCTGGTCGTGATCGTCTGATCCTGGGTCGCCGCGTCCTTCTTGCCCGCGTCCTTCTGCGGGACGACCGTGAAGACGACCTTCTCTCCCGGCTGGTGCTTGGTGACCAGCCCGGCGACATCGGCGGCCGCCTTGACCGGCGTGCCGTCCACCGCCTTGATCACATCACCCGCGTGCAGGACGCCCTCGGACGCGCCGCCCTTCACCACCGCCGACACGATGACCCGCGAGCCCACCGGGATGCCCAGCTCCTTCAGCGCCGCGACCTTCGCGCTGTCCTGGGACTGGGTGAACTCCTCGGCGTTCTCCTGGTCGGCCTGCTGGGCCGTCTGACCGCTGGGGTAGAGGGTGTCGTGCTCGACGACCTTCTCGTCGCGCAACAGCCAGCCGCTGACCACCTCGACGAGATTCATCTTGGTGTCCGCGCCCGTGACCCGCACCGTCGTCATGTTCAGGTGTCCGGTCGTCGGATACGTCTTCCGCCCCGAGATCTGCAGCACCGGCTCCCCGCCGTGCTCCCCCAGGGTGTTCACGGTCGGGCCCGGGGACATCTCCGAGTACGGCACCGGCAGCAACAGCGCCGCGCAGAGCAGCGCTATCAGCGTCAGGGTCGAAGCGAGCAGCGTCGCAGTGCGGCGTGGCATGGAACGACAGTACGGGACGGGTCCGACAGTCGCCCCACAGGGCCTCAGCGTGATCCGGCGTCGGACTCGCGCATGGCCTCACGGAAGCGCTCGTAGTCCGCCAGCGACGCACCGTCGCCGGTGCTCCTCGTACGGGCGGCCCAACTTCCCCAGACCGCCGCCGCGATCGCGGCAACCACCGGAACGAGCAACCATGCGAGCGCTGCCATTGCGGCCTCCCGACCCCACGCACCGATCATGAACTATGAGCAGATTAACCACCCGGTGCTCTAACGTTCGCGGCGGGTCAGAAGTTACGCAACCGCAGGTGAGCAGGCGAGGTGAGCGGTCAGTGGGCGCGGCCTAGTGGGCGCAGGCGCCCACCCATTCCTCGGCGCCGTCCGCGAAGCGCTGATGCTTCCAGATCGGCACCTCGCGCTTGAGGTCGTCGATCAGTCGGCGGCAGGCGGCGAACGCCTCCGCGCGGTGCGGGCAGGACACCGCCACGACCACCGCCAGATCACCCACACGGAGATCACCCACACGGTGTACGGCCGCCAGTGCCCGTACCGGGAAGTCCGCCGCGACCTTCTCCGCGACCCGGCGCAGCTCCGCCTCCGCCGACGGATGCGCCGAATAACTCAGGCCGGTCACCTCGGCCCCCGACCCGCCGTCGTGGTCCCGAACCGTCCCCACGAACAGCGCGGTCCCGCCGGCGGCGTCGTCCCCGACGGCCCTGAACACCTCGTCCACGGACAGGTCGGTATCACGTATGGCCAGCAGGCGGATCGTCTCTTCCATACGCCCCATGCTGCCGCAACCGCCCGCGATGCGGAAACCCCCTTCCGGGGAGGAGTCGGTTACGCCCGCTCCTACAGCCCGCGCCGCTTGCGGACCCGCCGCACCATCGCGGCCGTGCCGACCAGGGCGACCGTCGCACCGGCGGCGCCGAGGGTCGCGGCGTCCTTGCGGCCGAGGCGGCGGCCGACGACGGAATTGCGGCCGGCGACCTCCTCCAGGAGCTCGGCGAGGACCTCCTCGTTCGTCCAGTGCGGGCGCCAGCCGGCCTCGTGCAGCCGGCTGCCGCTGACGACCCAGGGGTGCATGGTGTACGTCAGATCGCCGGCCGGGGACGGGGTGAGGCCGAGCCGGTGGAGCCGGGAGGCGGCGCCCAGAGCGATGGCGGGGGGCAGTTCCATGCGGCGGATACCGCTGAGCTCCTCGACCTCCTCCTGCTCGAGCCAGCCGTCGCAGCCGACGGCCATCTCGCCGTCGACCTTCTCCAGCACGGCGTACTCCAGCGCCGTGACCAGGTCGTCGACATGGCAGAACTGCCAACAGGGCCGGCTGCCGGCCACCACCAGCAGCCTGGGCGACTCGAAGTACCGGGTCAGGGCGGTGTCCGTGCCGCCGACCAGGACGGCGGGCCGCAGAATCGTCACGTTCAGCCCGGGGTGGGCGCGGGGCGCGCGCTTGCCGAGGCGCTCGATCTCCAGCAGGTCCCCGACGAAGCTGGCCTCCGCCGTGGCGCGCAGCGGCGCGTCCTCCGCGAGCGGGATGTCGTTGTCGGGCTCGGCCCCGTAGACCATGGCGGACGTGCAGAGCACGACCCGCCGCACACCGGCCGCCGCGGCGGCCGTGAGCACGGTCTGGGTGCCCCGGACGTTGAAGGCGGTGCGCGCCTTGGGGTCCGACTCCAGGTCGAGGTCGAGTCCGAGGTGGACGACGACGTCGACGCCCCGCAGCCGCTCGGCGATCACCGGGTCGCGTACGTCAAGGACGCGCCAGGTGGCGCCCGGCACATCGCCGCGCCGCTCGTCGATCGCCACGACCTTCTTGACCTGGCCGGACTCGACGAGCCGCAGGGCGAGCAGCCGGCCGACGCCGGTGGCCGCGCCGGTAACGGCGACGACCGGCCCTGACGCCGCCCTGGAGCTGCTCCGCTCTGGGCGAACTGACGATTCTGGGGAACTCACCGGGTGTCTCCCACGGTTGTTTCTGGTACGAGGTGCGCACATTCAGTACGCAGCCATCCTGCCTGACGGGTGTCTAGGCTGGAGGTACAGCCCACAACACACAGAGCCGAGGAAACCCGTGAGCGACAATCCATTCGGATTCGGCCTCCCCCCGGAGGAGCCCGATGACGGGGACAACGGCAAGAAGCCGAGCGGTTCCGGCGATGGCTCGCAGGGTCCGGTCGGCCCCGGGAATCCGTTCGGCTTCGGCGCGGGCGGTGCGGGGGACAACCCCTTCGCCGCGATGTTCGGATCCCTCAACCCCAACGACCTCGGCGCCGCCTTCCAGCAGCTCGGGCAGATGCTCTCGTACGAGGGCGGCCCGGTGAACTGGGAGATGGCCAAGGACATCGCCCGCCAGACGGTCTCCCAGGGCACGCCGGACGGCACCAAGGACGCCAGTGTCGGCCCCGCCGACCGCGCCTGGGTGCAGGAGGCCGTGCGGCTGGCCGACCTGTGGCTGGACGGCGCGACCTCGCTGCCCTCCGGGGCCGGCTCGGCGGTGGCCTGGAGCCGCGCGGAGTGGGTCGAGGCGACCCTGCCGGTGTGGAAGGACCTGGTCGACCCGGTCGCGGAGCGCGTGGGCGCCGCCATGGGCGACGTACTGCCCGAGGAGATGCAGGCCATGGCCGGCCCGCTGCTCGGCATGATGCGCTCCATGGGCGGCGCCATGTTCGGTACGCAGATCGGCCAGGCGCTCGGCACCCTGGCCGGCGAGGTCGTCGGCTCCACGGACGTCGGCCTGCCGCTCGGCCCGGCCGGCAAGGCGGCCCTGCTGCCCGCCAATGTCGCCGCCTTCGGCAAGGGCCTCGGCATCCCGCAGGAGGAGGTGCGGCTCTACCTGGCGCTGCGCGAGGCCGCCCACCAGCGGCTCTTCGCTCATGTGCCGTGGCTGCGGGCCCACCTCTTCGGCGCCGTCGAAGGCTATGCGCGCGGCATCAAGGTCGACACCGCCAAGCTGGAGGACGCGGTCGGCCAGCTCGACCCGACCAACCCCGAGGCTCTGCAGGACGCCCTCCAGCAGGGCATGTTCCAGCCCGAGGACACCCCTGAGCAGAAGGCCGCGCTGGCCCGCCTGGAGACCGCACTGGCCCTGGTCGAGGGCTGGGTCGACGCCGTCGTCCACTCCGCCGCCGCCCCGCACCTGCCCTCGGCCGGCGCCCTGCGCGAGACGCTCCGGCGCCGCCGCGCGAGCGGTGGGCCCGCCGAGCAGACCTTCGCCACCCTCATCGGCCTCGAGTTGCGGCCGCGCCGCCTCCGGGACGCCTCCCGCCTGTGGGCCTCGCTGACCGACGCACGCGGCGTCGACGGGCGGGACGGGCTCTGGGCCCACCCCGACATGCTGCCGACGGCCCAGGACCTGGACGACCCGGACGGCTTCGTGCACCGCGAGGCCATCGACTTCTCCGAGCTCGACAAGATGCTCGGCGACGCCGCGCGCGGTGAGGACGAGGACAAGGGCGACACGGAGAAGTGAACGACCTGTATGCGGACGCGGTGCGCGTCCTGAAGGACTGGGACGCGCCCGACGACGGCCAGGAGCAGCTCCGGCTGGACTACCTCGACCATCTCGCCGAGCATCGCGACGGCGTGTGGAAGCCCTGTCGCGACGGGCACATCACCGCGAGCGCGCTGGTCATCGACCCGGTCGGGGAGCGCGTCCTGCTGACCCTGCATCGCAAGATGAAGATGTGGCTGCAGATGGGCGGCCACTGCGAGCCCGAGGACGCCGCCCTCGCCGACGCCGCCCTGCGCGAGGCCACCGAGGAGTCCGGCATCACCGGACTCACCCTGCTCCGGCCCGAGCCGGTCAACCTGGACCGCCACCTGACGCCCTGCGCGTGGCACCTGGACGTCCAGTACGCGGCGCTGGCCGCGCCGGGGGCGGTCGAGGCGATCAGCGAGGAGTCGCTGGACCTCAAGTGGTACACGTACGACGAGGTGGGCGAGGTCGCCGACGGCTCGGTCGCGGCATTGCTGGCGCGTACGCGGGCTCTGCTGGGCCTCTGAGCAAGGGCGTTCGGTGGGCGGGGGCTTGGGGGCAG
Source organism: Streptomyces soli (assembly GCF_003999195.1). Taxonomy (GTDB): domain Bacteria; phylum Actinomycetota; class Actinomycetes; order Streptomycetales; family Streptomycetaceae; genus Actinacidiphila; species Actinacidiphila soli. Next base: position 2,476 of record NZ_RJVR01000271.1, on the reverse strand, counting down.
CGCCCCCAAGCCCTCCAGTCCGAGTCAGTCCGAGTCAGTCCGAGTCAGTTCAAGTCAGTTCGAGAAGATGTTGCCCTGGTTCTGCCCGTGCGCGCCCTGCTGGCCGAAGCCGTACTGCGCGGCGAGCCCCTGGCCGATGTGCGCGCCCTGCGGCGGCAGCAGCTCGCTGGGCTGGACCAGCGCGTAGCCCTGCCCCAGGAAGCTCAGCTCCCAGCCCTCACCGGTGGTGCCCCGGCGGCGCCAGACCGAGGAGGACGACGTCTGCGCCTGCATCTGGACCCGCAGCGACGTGGACCAGGCCACCACGGCGTCGGCGTCGGCCGAGACGTACTTGTCCGGCGTCACGGGCAGCAGCAGCGGCTTCCCGGAGGTCATCAGCGCGACCTTGCCATGGCCCGAGATGTTGAGGTTGTACGCGCCGGTGCCGGAGACGCCGAACTGACTGTCGACGGCGATGACCTCCCAGTGCAGCGCCGAGTCGAGCGCCAGGACGTACGCCGCGTCGACCGTCAGGCCCTCGTGGTCGACGTCCACGACGTGGATGTGCTGGGCGAGGTTGGCCAGGTAGACCGTGCCCTGCCCCGAGCAGCGCATGAGGTCGAGGCCTTCGCCGGTACGGGCGCGCGCGTTGCGCTGGCCCTGCGTACGGTATTCGCCGTCGAACTCGATGAGGCCCTGGTAGGCGACCATCGCGCCCTTGCGCGCGAGGCAGTCGGTATTGCCGTCGAGCCTGACCCTGAGGAGCTGCTCGTTCTGGAGCGTGTAGTGATCCTCGGACTGGACTTCGGTGTAGGCGAAAAGCGGGCTCTGCATGATGTGTCGCTCCCCCTCAGCCCCGGACTCGGAGGCGGTCGGTGCTGTCTTCGCTGGGCTGTACGACCACGAACCCCTGGCCGGAGAAGCCGATCTGGAAGGCCTCGCCACTGCCGCGCCCGATCAGGGACGAGGCCTTGAAGCTGCGCTTGGACTTGGTCTTGAGCCCGGACGACCAGGCCACCAGCGCGTCCGGGTCGACGTACGTCTCGTCGTCGCCCCGCCCGCAGTCGACGACCATCGGCGTGCCGCGCGAGGTGATGGCGACCCAGCCGGTGCCGGAGATCCCGACGTTGAACAGACCCTGTCCGGCGAACTTCGCCAGGCCCTTGACCCGCTCGACGCCCCACTGCAGGTGGGCGTCGAAGGCGAGGAGATTGGTGCCGTTGACCGACAGGGACTCGTTGTTGAGGTAGACGGGCACCACATCGGCGCCGTAGTCGGCGAGGTAGAGCAGGCCGTCGCCGGTGCACTTCATGACGGGTGCGCCCTCGCCGGTGAGCCACTGCGAGGCCATCTGGCGGACGGCGGGCGGATTCGGCTCGTACTGGACGAAGCCCTCGTACGCGACCATGGAGCCGGTGCGCGCGAAGAGGTCCTGGCCGGTCTGCATAACGACCTTGAGCATCCGGCCGCCGTGGGTTTCCATACGGGCGGTCACCGGCGTCGGCGCGTAACCCGCGATCAGGGTCTGGTCCATGGCGGGTCTCACACCTCGTAGGGCTGGACGATGATGAAGTTGCCGGGGGCGCCGCGGAACTGGAGGTTCACGGTCTCGCCGCTGTGGCCCGGGTAGGCGTTGCGGCGCAGCCTTACCTGGCTGGAGAGGATCACCTGCGAGGCGGCCGACCAGGCGACGATCGCGTTGCTGTCGGCGTACGTGGTCGGGGTGACCGGCAGCACGACGGGGGTGCCGTGGGTCTTGACGATGACGGTGCCGGTGCCCTGGAAGAGCATGGTGAAGAGCGCGCCGCCGGGGATGCCGTGGCCCTCGATGCGGCGCACCTCGTGCTGGAGCGACTCGTCGAAGGCGAGGACATTTTCGGCGGAGACGCAGATGGCGTCGCCCTGGAGCTCGATCGGGTGCAGGTTGGCGGAGTTGTCGGCGAAGAAGACCTGGCCACGGCCGGTGCAGCGCATCAGCTGCATCTCCTGGCCGGTGGCGTTGCCGACGATCCGGCCGGTGAAACCGGCGCCCTTGTAGCCGAATTCCACCTTGCCCTGGTAGACCACCATGCTGCCCTGCTTGGCGAGCACGGGCTGGCCGCCGGCCTGGGAGAGGTCGGCACGGACGAGCTTCCCGTTCTGCTGCGTCCAGCGCTGGCCGGTGGGCGCCTCGCGGTACTTCTCCATGGCGGCGCTCAGCCCCGCGCCCGCGGGGGAGGCCGGGATGCCGACTCCCTGCGGCGGGACCTGGCCGAACTCCGGCTGTCCGTACGGCTGCTGCCCGAACTGCGGCTGGGGGTACGGCTGCTGGCCCGGGGGGCCGGAAGGGCCCGGAGGGCTGGGGACGCCCGGCGGTGGCTGGGGCGGCGGGACCTGGCCGAAGGGGGGCGCGTTGAGCGGCGCGACCATGGTGGGCGCGGCGTGGATGGGCGGGGCTGGGGGCGGGGCCGCGGGCGGGGCCATGGGCGGCGCGGCGGGCGCGCCGAAAGCCGGAGCG
>NZ_RJVR01000163.1 GCF_003999195.1 Streptomyces soli | reverse complement strand
CGAACCGATGACGCCAGACGGGCCGATGAGCATGCCCTACGGCTCACCTCGAACCCCGCGGAACGTTCCCTGCTCACCACACGCCTGCGAGCCACCGACGACACCGGATGAAGGACGCTCGATCCTGTAGGACTCTGTCGCCCGATTCGGCGTTCCCGAACCCGATCAGCTGAGTACTGCAACCGCACTCACGCAATCACCGCAGGTCGAGTGGGGTGCATTGCATACCGGGTATGACGTGCTGTCGGCTTTCCGGATCGCTGACCAGCTGATTCGCGACGTCATCGCGCGCGGCGATCGCCGCCATCTGCTGACGAACCGTCACGGCGTAGGAATCCTGAAACCTGCCTGACCTGCGATGACGCAAAGAGTGCGGTTGCAGTGTCAGGGCCCTTCGCCGCACCGTCGTGGTGCCACGCGACGCCGAATATCTTCTTTCCCGACCGCTTGAACAGCGTGTCGTCGACCACCACCGTGATCGGCGAGTCGGCGGGTAGCAGACACCCACGATGACATCGGCCAACGCCAGCCCCACCTGGTCTGCATACCAGCGGGTCGTAGAGAAGAACCGGTGCGCGCGGCTGTGGTGCCACAAGCGTTCCAGCCCGGCGCCCGGCAGCATTCCGCACACCGCCCGCCGCCACATCTCGGCACCCACAGAGCTGGACGGCGGAGACTCGCACCGGCGTGGATGGATCGTCGAGCAGGCTCATCGGCAAGTCGACGGCCGTCGGGTTCTTGCCGTGGCTGCCGAGCGTGTCCACGCACCGCGGTCCGGATCCGCTCGTCCGAGTCGTTGGCGGCGTGGGCCAGCACGGTGAGGTCAGTGGGTTCGGGTACGAAGCCGAGCAGCCAGATCGCTGCGCGGCGCAGGTCCTGGTCGGGTCATCGGCCCACGGCACGAGGATGCCGCGCGCGGCGGCCGGGTCCTCTTGCGCGAAGGTGTAGAGCTTCGTCGCGAGAGGGTCCTGGTCGTCGCCCAGATTGTGGGAGTAGGCGCGCAGCAGGGCGGCCACAGACGTGCGGTGGGCCGTGTCGGCCAGGATCCGGGCGAGCACATGACGGGCATATCAGTTCCCTGCTTCCACGGCTTCCGCAAGGTGCGCCTCCAGCCGCGGAATCAGCTCTGGCTCTCGGGCGGCGATGAGTTCCTTTTCCGTTTCCGTGTTGCCCAGGGCGTTGATGTCGCAGTCCGGGTCCGCGAGCCCGGCTGTGCGTTCGTCGAGGCGCATGGTGCTAGCGCTCGCTGATCGCTGGTCGTCCAACCCGCCCTCCTCGTGAACTTGCAGACGGTACCGAGCCTGCCGGGCTGCTATCGGCTGGCCCCTGCGCTGCGGCACCGGGTCCGGCCCGGGTCTGTGGGGCCGTCAGGACGTGGTGTGCGCGGTGTCATCCGTCAGGTGGAGACGGCCGCGCCGTACGCCGCAGGATGACAGTCCTGTTCGATCTGTCGCCGGATGGGCGGGGCTCGGCACGGGAATAGCGTCGTGGGCATGGAAACCACAGCGGCGCCGTACGGCGCGAGGGACGATCGGCCGGTCATCGAGACCGCGGGGCTGACCAAACGCTTCGGGAACCGGGTGGCGCTGGACGCGTTGGATCTGCGGGTGCCCGCCGGGTGCGCTTATGGACTGCTGGGAGCGAACGGGGCAGGCAAGACCACGCTGATCCGGATGGTGCTCGGGCTGACCCCTGTCACGTCCGGCTCGATCCGTGTGATGGGGATGCCGATGCCGGCCGCACGTTGCAGGGCGCTTGCCCTGGTCGGTGCGATCGTCGAGGAGCCCCGGTTTCACGCGCACCTGACCGGACGTGAGAACCTGCGCGTCGCCGCTTCGGCGCGCGGCCCGCAGGCGCCGAACCGGGTGGGGTATGTACTGGAGCTGGTCGGGCTGGTTGATCGGGCGGATGACCGGGTCGGTGGCTATTCGCTGGGCATGCGGCAGCGACTTGGCATCGCCCGGTGCCTGCTCGGCGACCCCGGGCTGCTGATTCTGGACGAGCCGATGAACGGACTCGATCCCGCCGGGATCCTGGAGATGCGGCAGATGATCCGGACCCTGGTCGGCGAGGGCCGCACCGTGGTGATCAGCTCCCATCTGCTGGACGAGGTGGAGAAGACGTGTGACGCGGTCGCCATCATCGACCAGGGAAAGCTCGTCGTCCAAGGCCCGGTGTCGCAGATCGCCGGCAGCCGGCGGCAGGTCTTCATCGGATGCGACGACACGGTCCGCGCGGCAGCCGTCCTCCAGGGCCGGGGCGCCGTTGCCGGACTGAGCGTCGAAGCTCCGGGGCTTTTGCGGGTGACGCCCGGCCAGAGCGTGAACGTCGCCTCGGTGAACCGCTTGCTGGTCGAGGCCGGTATCTCGGTCGACCGGATCGAACCGGTGCGCGCCACGCTCGAGGAGCGGTTCCTGGAGATCACCTCTCACCTGGAGACGGCCCGTGAAAGCCACTGACCTCGACCGCCGGCGCACGTATGGAGTCCTCATGACGACGATCGTCCGGATGACCTCGGCCCAGCTGCTCACGCTGTGCAAACGACGAGCGCTGATGGCCTGGTCGGCGGCCCTGTGGGTGGGCGGCCAGATCGTCTTCTACGGGCTGGGCGTGCTGCAGCACGCCACCGACCCGGTGCACCACGCGCCCGCTGGTGGACTGAAGGGTCTGGCCAACGCGATGATGCTGCTGAACTATCTGGGAGGGGTTGCCGCTGTGCTCATCGGAACCGCCGCGGGCGGTGGCGACACCGCGGCAGGTGTCTTCCGCGACCTGGCGTCCACCGGCCGGTCCCGGATCGCGCTGTTCGCGGTACGGATTCCGTCGGCCCTCCTGGTGACCTTCGCCTTCGCCACCGTGTCCTTCGCGTGCACCGCCACGGGAGCCGTGCTCTTCACGGCTGCGGGACCGGGGCCGTCCGCGCGCATCCTGGCCGGTTGCGGGATCGCTGTCGCGGCCAGTGCTGCCCTCTCCACCATCCTGGCGGTCGGGCTCTCCTCGGCTATGTCCTCGCGCAGCGTCACCATAGGACTGCTGCTGTGCTGGAACCTGGCCCTGGGCAGGATCCTGGAGCACGCCACCGGGCTCGGTTCGCTGCGTGACACCGTGTCCCTGGCGGCCGGGGACCGCCTGGTGCCGACAGCCGTCGGCGGAACGTACGTGGTACCCATGCCAGTCTCGACAGCCGTGCTGGTACTCCTGGTCTGGGCCGTCATCCCTGTGGTGGCGGGCGCCTGGCAGACAGCCCGCCGGGACGCGTGAGGTGTGGAACGGTTCTCGTGGCGACGCGCCGGTGACCTGGCGGCCACTGGCGTGCTTGCTGTACTGGTAGTGGCCGGAGCCGTCATCGCCGTACGAAGCGGCAGCGATCCGCAGCGGGCAGGCACGGCCTGCGCGGCCGAGCTGATGAGCGTGGCGGCCTTGGCGGTACGCGGCCGGTACCCCATCCCCGTTCTCGCCGCCACTGCCGTCCTGGGCGGACTTGCGGCGGCAGTCGCGGACCGCACGATCATGGGGCCGCTGCTGC
>NZ_RJVR01000190.1 GCF_003999195.1 Streptomyces soli | reverse complement strand
GCGCCGGGGCCGGGGCCGGCTGCGGCGCGGGGGCCGGAACAGCGGCAGGGGCCGGTGCGGGCGCCGCCGGAGCGGCGGCCTGCGGCTGGGCCGGCGGCGCGACAGGGGCGGCCTGAGTCGGCGGTGTCGTGGACGCGGCCACCGCGGAACCGGTGTCCGCCCCTGGCTTGTAATCGGCGAAGAAGTCCCACCAGGCTCGGTCTACCGAGTTCGGGTCCTGGAGGTACTGCTGGTAGATCTCATCGACGAGCCACTCATTCGGTCCGAAACCGGCGGCAGGGCTCTGGCCCTGCCCGTCGGTGTCGGTCGAGACGCTCGAGCTATTGGGGGACTGTGGCGACACGGCGGTAACCGCCCTCTTCCGCTTCACAAGGTTATGGACAGCGGAAATAAAGGCTACGCCTACCGGGGCCGATCATGCAGGCCTGGGGGTCAGTCGTCGTCTAAGTCACATCGGAAGGCTGGTTTCGGGGTAACTTTTGGCGGGAATGAGGTGCCGAATCGGCTGCGCCGGGTATACGTGAGCTCTGTCGCGGTGCTCCGGCTGACCTGCTCAGGGCCTGCTCAGGCCGGTTTCCTGCGGCCGGGGTCCGGTGCCGGGGCACGTGAGCAGCCCCCGGGCGTCAACTCGGCGCCTGGCCCGAGCCCGGGAGGGTGACCCGGATGCGGCAGCCGCGAGGGGATTCGGCCACCTGGATCGCGCCGCCGTGGAGATCGACGGCCCAGCGGGCGATGGCGAGGCCGAGGCCGGTGCCGCCGTCGCCGGTGGCGCCCGCGCCCCCGCGGTTGAAGCGTTCGAAGACGCGGTTGCGCTCGGACGCCGGGATACCGGGACCCTCGTCGAGCACCTCGAGGTCGAGGCTGCCGGGGCCGCTGCCGCGCCGGGCACGAACGGTGACACGGCCGCTGGACGGGCTGTGCTTGATGGCGTTGTCCACGAGGTTGGCGACGACCTGGTGGAGCCGTTCCGCGTCCGCGTGAGCGGTCAGTTCGGGCGGGGAGACGTCCAGGTGCAGATGGACGTCGGCACGGGGCCGGTGGCCTGCGCCTGGGCCGCCCTGCAGGCCCAGGCTGGCGGTTTTGATGACGGCGGACAGATAGGGCCAGACCTCGAAGCGCTTGGCGTCCAGCACGACGACGCCGCTGTCGAGCCGCGAGAGGTCGAGCAGGTGGCTGATCAGCCGGCTCAGCCGCTCGGTCTGCTGCAGAGCGGTGCGCATGGTCTCCGGATCGGCCTCGACGACCCCGTCCACCACGTTCTCCAGGACGGCGCGCAGGGCGGCCACGGGCGTACGCAGCTCGTGCGAGACATTCGCCACCAGCTCCTTGCGGTGCCGGTCCACGGCCTCCAGGTCGGCGGCCATGTGGTTGAAGGTGTCGGCGAGCTCACCGACCTCGTCGCGCCGTACGGCGGTCACGCGGCGGCTGTAGTCGCCGTTGGCCATGGCCCGGGCGACCGCGGTCATCTCGCGCAGCGGGGAGGTGAGCCCGTGCGCCACGAACTGGGTGATCAGCAGCGAGGCTATGACCGAGAAGATCGTGATGATGCGCATCTGGGTCTTGGACGCCACCGCCACGAAGAGCAGCAGCGTCGTAATGAGTACCGACACCACCACCAGCAGCTGCAGCGCCGCCTTGATCGACCGGAACGGGTCGTAGGGCCGCAGCCCCGCCCACACCTGCTCCCGCCAGTTGGCCCGCGGGGCGCCCGCGGCACGCGGTGCAACGTGCGCCGCGGGCTCGGTTCTGGCCATGCTCGTCCCCCTCAGAGTTACGGGGCGGGGGTCTCCAGCGCGTAGCCCACCCCGTGCACCGTGCGGATGCGTTCGGCACCGATCTTGCGCCGCAGCGCCTTCACATGGCTGTCGACAGTACGGGTGCCGGAAGCGTCTGCCCAGTCCCACACCTCGGCGAGCAGCTGCTCGCGCGAGAGCACGGCGCGCGGCTGCTGCGCGAGGCAGACGAGGAGGTCGAACTCGGTCGGGGTGAGGTGTACGTCACTGCCGCGCACCCGCACCCGGCGCTGTGCGTTGTCGATCTCCAGGTCGCCCAGCTGCAGGTTGCCGCCGCGGGGGTCGCGGGCGGCGATGGTGGCGCGCTCGACGCGGCGCAGCAGGACATGCACCCGGGCGGCCAGCTCGCGCATCGAGAACGGCTTGGTCATGTAGTCGTCGGCGCCGACGCCGAGCCCGACCAGCATGTCGGTCTCGTCGTCCCGGGCGGTGAGCATGAGCACCGGCACGGGCCGGGATGCCTGGACCCGGCGGCAGACCTCCAGGCCGTCGTAGCCGGGCAGCATGATGTCGAGTACCAGCAGATCGGGCTGCCAGGCCAGGGCCAGGTCCACAGCGGTGGGGCCGTCACCTGCGGTGCGCAGCTGAAAGCCTTCAGCTCTGAGCCGCGCCGCGATCGCGTCGGCGATGGTCGGGTCGTCCTCCACCACCAGCACCCGCCGCTGCGCGCCGGGCGTGACCGCGCCGGCGTCGCCGTGCGTCGGGTTGGTGCTGTCCATTCGCGTCCCCCATGTTGACTGTTGTCTCTGTTTGCTGACCATGCAGCGTACGGGGCCTACGGTGGCCGAGGCTACGCGGGCTTCGTCGCGAGGTGTACGACATCCGGAACGCCCCGTTTCACGGGGATCTCAATGGTCCGGACCTGCGTGAATCCCGCCGTCGGCAGGGATTTTTCGAAGGTCGCGGACGGCTGCGCAGACCATACCGCCAGTACGCCGCCCGCCGACAGCCGCGTCCGACACGCCGCCAGTCCTTCCGCCCCGTACAGCCCGTTATTGCCCTCGGTGACCGTCCAGTCGGGGCCGTTGTCGATGTCCAGGCACAGCGCGTCGTACGTTTCCGTTGAGTTCTGTACGTACGTCACCAGGTCGGCCTCGATCACCTCGACGCGCGGGTCGTCCAGTCCCTGCCCCGAGAACGCGGCGAGATGCCCCTCGCGGTGCCAGTCCACCACCGCCCGTTCCCGCTCCACGACGGCGATCCGCCCCCAGCGGGGCTCGTCCACCGCCTGGGCGAGGGAGAAGCCGACGCCCAGACCGCCGATGAGCAGCGACGGGGCGTCGCGGTCGGCCGGGAGCGCGGCGAGTGCCGTGTCGATCAGCAGCCGCTCCGAGCGGCCGTCGGAGGTGTCCATCAGGAAGCAGCCGTTGGCGATGATCTCGTACCGCTCGCCGCGCCGCCGCAGGGCCACCTCGCCGTACGGGCCCTCGCGGCGGTCGATCGTCAGCGGGCTCTCGTCCTTGTCGTCGTACATGAACGCCATGGGTACACAGCGTAATAAGGACGCGGAGCGGGGTTGGCGGACGGGACTCAGACCTGCTCTGCCGGCGGGGCGGAGAGGAGGCCGGTCAGGGGAGCGTCCGTGCGCCAGCCCAGCGACTCCTGCAGCGCCCGTCCCTCGACCGTCGCGCCCAGGACTCCGGTGGTGGCGCCGGCGTCGTAGGCGGCGTTGGCCAGGGCGCGCATAACCAGGCTGCCGAGGCCCTTGCGGCGATGGGCGGGGGAGGTCTCGATCTGGTCGAACACGGCGGCGTCGCTGCCCGACGGAAGGGCGACCCAGCCGTCGACCCAGGCGCGTGCGAGCCCGGTGTGCATGCGAGCCCCCCGATGCAATAGGCGCAGTAGCTGTTCGCTTATTACGTGGCTGCCGCAGGTGATCGCTCAGAGCGAACACGACCAGGGGAACATCAGGGCCCTCAAAAGCATTGAGTCTGCATAGCTCAACTTGATTGCTTAGGGAGAGATCATGGCTGTTTCGCATTCGTCGTCCGCGCCGCTCACCCTGCCCGTGCTGCCCCTCGATGACGCGGTGGTGCTGCCGGGCATGGTGGTGCCGCTGGACCTGACCGACACCGAGGTGCGCGCGGCGGTAGAGGCCGCTCAGGCCGCGCAGCGGGCCGACGGCAATCGCAACAAACCGCGGGTCCTGCTCGTTCCACGCGTTGGGGGCACCTCCCAGACGAAGTCTGGGGGAGGCAATTACGCGGCCGTAGGCACCCTCGGCACGGTCGAGCAGGTCGGACGGCTGTCGGACGGCGATCCGGGCGCCGTGATCCGTGGCGTGAGCCGGGTCCGTATCGGGGCCGGGACGATCGGGCCCGGCGGGGCACTCTGGGTCGAGGGCACGCAGGTCGTGGAGCCGACACCCACCGAGGCGCCCGGTGCCGTGGCCGAGCTGGTCAAGGAGTACAAGGCCCTGGCCACCAGCTGGCTGCGCAAACGCGGCGCCTGGCAGATCGTGGACCGCGTCCAGCAGATCGACGACGTCTCCTCGCTTGCCGACAACTCCGGCTACTCCGGTTTCCTGACCACCAAGCAGCGTGTCGAGCTGCTGGAGACCACCGACCCGGTGGCCCGCCTCAAGCTCGCCACCACCTGGCTTCGTGACCACCTCGCCGAACAGGACGTCGCCGACACCATCCGCAAGGACGTCCAGGAGGGCATGGAAAAGCAGCAGCGCGAGTTCCTGCTCCGCCAGCAGCTCGAAGCCGTACGCAAGGAGCTGGCCGAGCTCAAGGGCGACCCTTCGAGCGAGCCCGAGGACTACCGGGCCCGCGTCGAGTCGGCCGACCTGCCGGAGACGGTGCGGGAGGCCGCGCTCAAGGAGGTCGACAAGCTGGAGCGGTCCAGCGACGCGTCCCCCGAGGGCAGCTGGATCCGTACCTGGCTGGACACCGTCCTGGAGCTGCCGTGGAACACCACGACCCAGGACGCGTACGACATCCCCGGCGCCCGGGCCGTCCTGGACGCCGACCATGCCGGCCTGGACGACGTGAAGGAGCGGATCACCGAGTACCTGGCGGTGCGCAAGCGGCGCGCCGACCGCGGCCTCGGCGTGATCGGCGGCCGCCGGGCCGGTGCCGTGCTCGCGCTGGTCGGTCCGCCCGGCGTCGGCAAGACCTCGCTGGGCGAGTCCGTGGCCCGCGCCATGGGCCGTAAGTTCGTCCGCGTCGCCCTCGGTGGCGTCCGGGACGAGGCGGAGATCCGCGGCCACCGGCGTACGTACGTCGGGGCGCTGCCTGGCCGTATCGTCCGCGCCATCAAGGAGGCCGGGTCCATGAACCCGGTGGTCCTGCTGGACGAGATCGACAAGGTCGGCTCCGACTACCGGGGCGACCCGGCCGCCGCCCTGCTCGAGGTGCTCGACCCGGCGCAGAACCACACCTTCCGGGACCACTACCTGGAGGTCGAGCTGGACCTGTCGGACGTGGTCTTCCTGGCCACCGCCAACGTCCTGGAATCCATCCCCGAGCCGCTGCTCGACCGCATGGAGCTGGTCAGGCTCGACGGCTACACCGAGGACGAGAAGGTCACCATCGCCCGTGACCACCTGCTCCCGCGCCAGCTGGAGCGGGCCGGTCTCGCCGACGGCGAGGTCACGGTCGAGGACGGCGCGCTGCGCAGGCTCGCCGGCGAGTACACCCGCGAAGCGGGCGTACGTACCCTGGAGCGTTCGCTGGCCCGCATCCTGCGCAAGCTCGCGGCCAAGCACGAGCTGGGCGACCAGGAGCTGCCCTTCACCGTCACGCCCGACGACCTGCGCGGGCTGATCGGGCGGCCCCACCACGTCCCGGAGGCCCTCCAGGACCCGGAGGAGCGGCGCACGGCAGTGCCGGGCGTGTCCACCGGGCTCGCGGTCACCGGTGCCGGGGGTGATGTCCTCTACATCGAGGCATCGCTCGCCGACCCGGAGACCGGCGGTTCCGGGCTGCAGCTCACCGGGCAGCTGGGCGAGGTCATGAAGGAGTCCGCGCAGATCGCGCTGTCCTTCCTGCGCTCGCACGGCGCCGAGCTGGAGCTGCCGGTCGCCGACCTGAAGGAGCGTGGCGTCCACCTGCACGTCCCGGCGGGCGGCATCCCCAAGGACGGTCCGAGCGCGGGCATCACCATGACGACCGCGCTGGCCTCGCTGCTGTCGGGCCGCCGGGTCCGCACCGACGTGGCCATGACCGGTGAGGTGTCCCTGACCGGCCGCGTGCTGCCCATCGGTGGCGTCAAGCAGAAGCTGCTTGCCGCCCACCGGGCCGGGATCACGACCGTGGTGATCCCGAAGCGGAACGAGGCCGACCTGGACGACGTCCCGGCCGAGGTCCTGGAGAAGCTGGAGGTCCACCCGGTGTCGGACGTCCGGCAGGTGCTGCAGCTGGCTCTCGAGCCGGCGTCGGCCGACGCCGGCCTGGAGGTTCAGGTCGCGGCGTAAGTGAGGACGCGACCAGATGGCAGGAGCAGCTCTTCCTATTGAGCCTGGGAGGGGCTGCTCCGCGTCATCGAACGCGTGACCTTGGATATTCGGCGGGGGATTATGAGTGTGGTGGTGAAGCAGCACCGCGGTCAGCGGGCCCGGCTGGCGCTCACTGCCGAGCAGGAAGCCCGGCTTGATGCGTAGGCCTATGCCGCGCGGGCGTTGTGGAACACGCTGCACGACCTGTACTTGATGTGCGGGCGCGGCAGGCGGCCATCCCTGCTGTACCTGGAAACTGAGATCCGATGGGCGCGCAAGAACATCGACTGGCTGGCAGTGCTGCCGGCGCAAGCAGCTCAGCAGGTGCTCAAGGCGTGCCGCGCACCGTAGGACCTTCCGCAAACCAGGCGGGCGGGTCTCGAAGCGGCTGCACGCCCTCTACGCTCAGATCGGTCGCCTACTCGCGAAAGCCGAGCGCCGGGCAGCGGACTGGCAGCACAAGACGACCACAAAGATCGCAGACGCCTAAGCACTGGTTTCGGTGGAGGACCTTCACATCACGGCCATGGTGAAGTCCGCCAAGGGAACCGCCGAAGAGCCGGGGAACCGCGTGGCCCAGAAAGCCGGACTCAACCGGGCCATCGCGGGCGAGGCTTGGGGCCGGACTGTCGGGCTCCTTGCCTACAAGACCGCCGACCGAGGCGGTCTCCTGGTGACTGTCCCGGCCCCAGGTACCTCACTGCGCTGTTCGGAATGCGGCCGTACGACGGCCGGCAGCCGGGAGTCGCAGGCGATGTTCGTGTGCAAGAACCCCGAGTGCGGATGGATCGGCAATGCCGATCATAAAGCGGGCCGGAACATCGATCGGGCGGGTCTCGCACTCGCCGGCTGCCGGGAGGGCAGTCGCCGGGCAGGCATGACCTGCCAAACTCCCCCGGAGCGATCCAGGGGAGAATCCCTTGCCGCCCAGGCGCCGGAGAGCTCCAAGCCTGCGAAATACTGGGCTGACCAACTGCCGCGATGACTGTGGTCAGGGAAGTGGACTTCAGCCCGTGAAAAAAGGATAACGATGTGGCTATGCCCGATCGCCGTGTGGACCCGGTGATGGACGCGCTCGAACGCGAGCTGACCGTCCTCCTCCGGAGGGCCCGGGCGTCCTCCGGCGAGATGGCCCGCGAGGTCCACCCCGAGCTCGAACCCGCGGCCTACGGACTGCTGGCCCGGCTGTACGAGACCGGCCCCGAGCGCGCCACCCTCCTCGCCGGCTACTTCGGCGTCGGCAAGGCCACCATGAGCCGCCAGCTCCGCGCCCTCGAGGACCTCGGCCTCGTACGCCGCGAGCCCGACCCTGCCGACGGCCGCGCCTTCCTCGTCCAGCTCACCGACAACGGCCGCGCCCGCTTCACCCACGTACGCGACGCCCGGCGCCAACGCTACGTCCGCCGGCTCTCCGGCTGGGACCCGGCGGAACTCGGCGACCTCGCCCGGCTGCTGCGCCAGCTCAACCAGTCCCAGGAGGGCCCCCAGCCCCAGGAGCCCTAGGGCCTGTCCGGCGGATCTCCGCGGCGTCGCGTGCCTCCCCCAGCCTGGCGGCTGGGAGAGTGCCCCCACCGCCTTGCGATCGCAGGCACCAGACCCCGCTCCTTCTCCCACGGAGATCCGCCGGACAGGTTCTAGCCGAGCTCCGCCAGGACCGCCGTCGCGTCGTCGTGGGTCTTCCAGCGCGGGAAGCGGGCGCCGTCCGGATCGGCGGACTCGGCCGCCCGTACGCGGCGGATGAGCTCCTCGGGGCCCTGCTTGCGCAGCAGGGCGAAGGTGCCGGCCCAGTCGTCGTCCCCGAAGCCGTCCACGAGCCGGGTGGCACCGTCCGTCAGGGCGGCGAGGGCCCGTACGTCCCCCCGGGGGGAGCTGCCGGTGACGGCCCGCCCGGTGACGCCGGGGTCGGCGGCGGCGGTGAAGAAGCCGCCCTCCGCGTTGCGCTGGGCGTTGGTGATCGGGCCGAGGGCGCGGAGCCGGTCGAGGCGGTCGTCGAGCACGGGCCGGACGACCCCGTCCGCGCCCTCCAGGAGCAGCACGGAGTCGGAAAGCACCAGATGGTCGACGGTGTCCGCATTCCACCGGACTGCGACGGCAGTTGCCTGAGGGGTGAGGCGGTGAGAAAGGTCACACGTATGACGGTGCAGCTCGGCGGTGCGTTCAATCGCGATCGCGAGGCAGTCGGCAAGTGCCAGGTCAGGACGCGAAACGGACAGTTCGATCATGGTGCCGCCCAGCGCGGCGACGTACCAGGTCACGGAGTGCACGCAGCCGACATCGTCCCGCGGCGGGGTGACGCCGTCGAGCAGCACCAGAGATCCGCCGGAATTACCGGCGGGGAGCGCGACCGCGAGGAAGTCCTCGTTGGGGCGGTCGGGGTGTCCGGGCTCGGTCGAGGTGTCGATGCGCATGAGGCCCAGTATCCCGGCACGTTCGGTAGGTAACCGGTCGGCCCCGCGAAGCGAGGGCGCGCATCCTGCCAGGACCGGACGCGGTAGCCAAACCCGGCGTCCGCATATGCCCGTGGCCGCAAAAACCAACCCCTCGATGGGGTTGAACGTCAACTTGTGGGTGCGATTCACTCGTTCGGGTGTCGAGGTGGGGGACGCATGTCTCCGCCCCAACATGGACTGAGATGGTCGAGCCGCATGCCGAGGTGGGAGTCAGTCGTTGCCGTGCTCGGCCGATGTGTCGTCATCTCGGGACAAGTGACCAGGCGAGACGGGATAGCGAACACCGGTGCGAACACGACGTAATCCACGTGAGAAGCGTGTGCGGCAGCGGCTGCTTGCCACGCTGCTGGTCAGCACTGTCACGGTGCTGGCCGCTTCTGCGCCCGGCGTGGCCGTCGCGGCGGACGATCTGGCGGAGTCCCAGCGGCTGGTCGACATGGCGCAGTTGGACATCCAGGCCGTCTCCCTCGCGCACTCCCTCGCCGACGAGCGGGACGACATGGCCGCCTTCGTGGCCGGTGGCCGCAGCACCGCCTCCGGCGCCGGGGTCTCAGAGGCGGACCGCAGCCGGGTCGACCGGCAGGTGCAGGAGGTCACCGAGCAGGCGACCGCCGTCGACACCACCGACGCACCGGCCCTGGCCACCGCCGTCGGCGAGGTCGTCGGCCGGCTCAAGGCACTCGCGCGGGTCCGTCAGAAGGCCCTGTCGGGGCCCGAGTCGGCGCAGGACACCATCGACGCGTACAGCGCGGTCACCGACGCCCTCGACGGCATCGGCGCCGCCATCGCCCGCTCCCTCCCGGCCCGGGGCGCGGCCGCCGACACCACCGCCCTGCCCGACCTCACCCGGGCCGTCTCGCAGGCCTCGGCCGAACGCGGGCTGCTGGTCAGCGCGCTCACAGCCGGCGGCGGCCAGTCCGCGCTGACCACCGCCGCGCAGACCGCCGACGTACGGCAGCGGGCGGCCCTGGCCGACTTCCGGCAGACGGCGTCGACGGGCGCGCGCAAGCAGTACGACGAGACGGTCACCGGTTCGGACGCCGAGCAAGCCGAGAGCCGGCTGGCGCAGCTCACCGACGCGACCTGGCTGTCCGCCTCGGACCAGGCGCTCAAGCCGTCCTCCGTGGCGTCCGCACTCTCGGCCAGGATCGACCTGATGCGCAGCGTCGAGTCCTCGCTCGTGGCCGCCGAGGCGGAGCGCCTCGCGTCCCTGCGCGACGACGATGTCACCGCCCTCGAACTGCACATCGCGCTCACCGCCCTGTGCTTCCTGCTGGTCCTCGGCGTCAGCGTCTCCACCGCCCGCTCCATCACGCGCCCCGCCGCCGCGCTGGCCCGCTTCGCACGCGGCTACCCGCACGACACGACCGAGGCCAAGGCGGTGGGCAACGACGAGTTCGCCGTCACCGCCCGCGCCATCAACGCCCTCGTCGCCGACACCGCCGCCCTGCGCGAGCGGGCCGCCGCCCTGGACGCCGAGCACACCGCCCTGCTCGGCGTACGCGACGCCCTGGCCGCCGAGCGCGACGGCCTGCTCGGCAAGCAGGACGCGCTGACCGCGCAACTCGGCTCGCTGCAGGGCACAGTCCACTCGACGTACGTCAACCTCTCCCTGCGTACGCTCGGGCTGGTCGAGCGGCAGCTCACCCTCATCGAGCGCCTCGAGGACATCGTCCACGACCCGGAGGAGCTCCAGCAGCTCTTCAAGCTGGACCACCTGGCCACCCGGATGCGCCGCAACAGCGAGAACCTGCTGGTGCTCGCCGGGGCCGAGCACCCCACCGGGCAGCACGCCAAGTCGGTGCCGCTGGTGGACGTCGCGCGCGCCGCGATGTCGGAGATCGAGAACTACGAGCGGGTACGCATCCAGTTCCTGCCGGGCGGCCGGATCGTCGGCTTCGCGGCGGACGACACCAGCCACCTCATCGCCGAACTGCTGGAGAACGCAGCCGTGTTCTCGCCGCCGCAGGACGATGTGCACCTCAGCGGCTGGCTGCTGGAGAGCGGCGAACTCATGCTCTCCATCGAGGACCAGGGCATCGGCATCCCCGCCGCGCGGCTCACCGGGTTCAACGCGCTGCTGGAGCGCCCCGATCCGGCCGAACCAGCCTGCGACACCACCGGCATGGGCATGTACGTCATCGCCCGCCTCGCCGCCCGGCACGGCATCCGAGTCCAGCTCCGCGACCACGAGCGGGGCGGCGTCGCCGCGGTCGTCGTCATCCCGGCCGCCCTCGTGGCGGCCGCCGACGACCCCGACGGACCGCAGAGCCCCGTCGAGGCCGCCGCGGCCGGGGAGCCGCTGCGGCGACGTCTGCCCGGCCCCCGCAAGCCGGAGCCGGAGGCGAAGCAGGAACCGCAGCGGGAACCGAAGCAGCAACCGCAGCGGGCACCGGCGCCGGAACCGAAGGACGCGGAGCCCGTCGAGCACGCCCGGCCCGCCGACGACGGCCCGGCGCTGACCGCCAAGGGGCTGCCCCAGCGCGTACCCAAGGCGACCGGGCTGGAGGGGGAACCGGCCGCGCGGGAAAGGGAACGCGCGACGGCGCCCGTCGACGCCGAGGCACTGCGGCGCAGGCTCGGCGGCTTCCAGCAGGGGCTGATCGAGGGCCGGCGGGACGCGAACGCCGAAACGCAGGAGATCAGAGCAGAAGTGACAGCAGAGCTATCGGAATCACGTCCGGGGGGACCAGGCGACAGCGAAAGCGAAGGCGTCGAGGAGGCACGCGGTTAATGGCGGCGAGTACGGACAGCACCGAGAGTACGGACAACCGCAGACTGAGCCAGGAGGCCCGTAGCCTCCAGTGGCTGCTGACCAACTTCGTGGACGAGGTGCCGGGCGTACGTTCGGTGGCCGTCGTCTCCTCGGACGGGCTGATGCTCCTCACCTCCGAGGCGGACGCCCCCGAGGCGGCCGACGACACGAAGGGCCCGGCCGGCTCCACCGCGGACCTGGCGACCGTCGTTTCCGGCATCGCCTCGCTCACCGACGGCGCCGCGCGCCTGATGGAGGGCGGCGGCGTCCGGCAGACCGCCGTCGCGATGGAGAACGGCAGCGTCTTCGTGATGTCGATCAGCGACGGCTCCCTGCTGGGCGTGCACGCGACCGCCGACTGCGATATGAGCGTCGTGGCGTACCACATGGCCATGTTCGTGGGCCGGGCCGGGCACGTCCTGACCCCCGGCCTGCGCGACGAGTTGCGCCAGGTGATCGAAGGGGGCGGTCGGTGATGCCCCGCCACGCGAGCCCGGTCTCCGACGGCGTGGCCGCTGCCGCGCTCCCCACCCGCGGCGCGGGCCGCCGCTCCGCCCGCGTACGTCCGTACGCGCTCACCGGCGGCCGCACCCAATTCGGGCACGTGCTGCTCGTCGAGACCTTCGTCGCGGCGATCGACGGTCCCGAGGACCGGCTGGAGATCCTCTCCGGCGACTGGGCCGAGCGGGTCATGCCGGAGATGCGCGCCATCGTCGAACTCTGCCGCCGGATGCGCTCGGTCGCCGAGATCTCCGCGCTGCTGCGGATGCCGCTGGGCGTCGTACGCGTACTGCTCAGCGATTTGGCCGATCAGGGACGGATCCGCGTGTACGGAACCGGGCACGCGCCCGGCGCTCCGGACCACGCGCTGCTCGAAAGGGTGCTCAGTGGACTTCGCAGGCTCTGACATCTCGGAGGAGGACGGCTTGCAGCAGTGGCAGCTCGACCGCAGCCAGGCGCCGACCTCCACCAAGATCGTCGTGGCGGGGGGCTTCGGCGTCGGCAAGACCACCTTCGTGGGCGCCGTCTCCGAGATCACCCCGCTCACCACCGAAGCGGTGATGACCCGGGCCAGCGAGGACATCGACGACCTCGGCTCGACCCCGGACAAGACCACCACCACGGTCGCCATGGACTTCGGCCGCATCACCCTCGACCAGGAGCTGGTGCTCTACCTCTTCGGTACGCCGGGGCAGCAGCGCTTCTGGTTCATGTGGGACGACCTGGTGCGCGGGGCGATCGGCGCGGTCGTCCTCGCCGACACCCGGCGGCTGGCCGACTCCTTCCCGGCGCTGGACTACTTCGAGAGCAGCGGACTGCCGTACACCGTGGCCGTCAACCAGTTCGAGGGGACGACGGCCTACGACGAGGAGGACGTCCGCGAGGCACTCGCCGTCCCGGCGCACATCCCGGTGCTGATCTGCGACGCCCGCAAGCGGTACTCGGTGATCGAGGTGCTGCTGGCGCTGGTCGCCACAGCCCTGACGGCGCAGCCGGAGTAACCGGGCCCAGCGGCAAGGAAGTCTTCCGGGGCACGCCCCCGGGACAACCATCACCATCCCGTACGAGGTACAAGAGAGCGTGCTGCCATGCGCAAAATCCTGATCGTCGGAGCCGGCCAGGCCGGCCTCCAGCTTGCCCTGGGCGTGCAGTCCAAGGGCTACGAGGTCACCCTCATGTCCAACCGCACACCCGCCGAGATACGCAACGGCCGTGTCATGTCCACCCAGTGCATGTTCCACACCGCCCTGCAGCACGAGCGCGACCTCGGCATCAACTCCTGGGAGGACCAAGCCCCCCGCATCGAGGGCCTCGGCGTCTCGGTCACCGCCCCGGACGGGTCCCGGCCCATCGACTGGGTCGGCCACCTCGACGCGTACGCCCAGTCCGTCGACCAGCGGGTCAAGATGGCCGGCTGGATGGAGACCTTCGCCGCGCGCGGCGGCCGCCTGGTCATCCACGGCGTCGCCGTCTCGGACCTGGACTACTTGTCGCGTACGTACGACCTCGTGCTCGTCGCCGCCGGCAAGGGCGAACTCGTCTCGATGTTCGGACGCGACGACTCCCGCTCCCCGTACGACAGCCCGCAGCGCGCCCTCGCCGTCAGTTACGTGCACGGGCTGGCCCCGCGCCCGGAGCACCCCGACCTCCACGCGGTGCGGCTCAACCTGGTCCCCGGGGCCGGTGAGCTGATCACCATTCCGGCGCTGACCACCTCCGGCCCCTGCGACATCCTCTTCTGGGAGGGGCTGCCGGGCGGCCCGATGGATGTCTTCGACGGCGTCAAGGAGCCGGCCGAGATCCTCCGTACCACCCTCGACCTGATCCGCCGTTACCTTCCCTGGGAGTACGACCGGGCCCGTGACGTCGAGCTGACCGACGCGGGCTCCACCCTGACCGGCCGCTTCGCCCCGGTGGTCCGCAACCCGGTCGGCGAGCTGCCCTCGGGCGGCCTGGTGCTCGGCGTCGCCGACGTCGTCGTGGCGAACGACCCCATCACCGGGCAGGGTTCCAACAGCGCGGCCAAGTGTGCGGCCTCGTACCTCGACTCGATCACCGAGCACGGTGACAAGCTCTTCGACCGCGAGTGGATGCAGTCCACGTTCGACCGCTACTGGGACGACGCCCAGCACGTCACCAAGTGGACCAACGCGCTGCTCGGCCCGCCGCCGGAGCACGTGCTCGGCCTGATCGGTGCGGCCGGCCAGATCCCGGCGGTGGCCAACCGGTTCGCCAACGGCTTCGACGACCCGGCCGACTTCGAGCAGTACTTCTTCGAGCCGGCCAGGACCGCGGCTTACCTGGCGAAAGCGGCGTCGGCGCAGTCCTGAGGCGTTACGAACTGGCGTCGCCGAATGGGGTCGGGTCCGTCGCGGAGTCGGGCGCCGGGGGCGCATCGTACTCGTCCATCGAGCCCGCGTCGGGGTCGGGGCGGACAGCGCCGAGGATGGGGTTGCCCGCGATCGGGGAGATCTTGACGACGCCGCCGGGACGCGGGGCCTGGATGACCTTGCCGTTGCCGATGTATATGGCGACGTGGTGGGCGCCCCTGTAGTAGATGACGAGGTCACCGGGCCGCAGCAGGCTCAGCGGGATGTGGGTGAGGTGCTTCCACTGCTGCTCGCTGGTCCGGGGTATCGTCACGCCCGCGTCGGCCCAGGCCCTGGAGGTGAGCCCGGAGCAGTCGTAGGACTTCGGGCCCTCCGCGCCCCAGACGTAGGGCTTGCCGAGCTGCGCGTACGCGAACGAGATCGCCTGGTCACCGGCCAGCGAGGGAGCCAGGTCGGTCGAGCTGAGCTGGTTGGAGCCGAGGAAGAGCTGCTGGGCCTGGTTGATGCCTGCCTCTTCGAGCCGCTGGAGCGCGCGCAGTTCCGTGCCGGTCAGCCCGGCGACGATCTTCTCGACGTTGGCGAGCTTCTCCTCCACCTTCTGCTTCGCGTCGCGCTGCTGCTTGGCCAGCGTCTGCGAGGAGTCCAGCGAGTGCTGCGCGGCCTGGTTGAGGGTGGATATCCGGATCTCGCCGGTCTTGAGCCGTTGGACGATCTCGGCCTGTGTGCCGGCCGCGCGCTGCAGGATGTGGCTCTGCGAGAACAGGTCCTCGGGATTGTCACTGAGCATCAGATTCAGATACGGCTCCACCGAGCCGTCCTTGTACTGCTGCCGGGCGATCGCCCCCGCCTGCGCCTTCGCCTCGGCCAGCGCGATCCGCTCGTCCGCGAGCTGCTTGTCCAGGCGCTGGGCGGTGCCGCTCTGCTCCTTGAGCTGCGACTTCGCCGCGTCGTACGACTCGGTGGCCTCCTCGGCCTGGAGGTACAGCTCCTGGAGCCGGTCCAGCAGCGCGCTCAGCTGTGTGGTGGAGCGCTCCGGCTCGGCGACGGCCCTGGGCGCGGGGACGCCGAGGGCGGCCGTGGCCAGCAGGACCCCGCAGACGAGCGTCCGGAGCACCCGTAGACCGGGGCGGCGTACCGCTCCTGACATGCCCTCACCTCTCGATCGGCCAAAGATCACGTACTGCGGTAGATCCTGGCATGATCGGATGATTGGCGACAGAGGAAGCTGCCCGTCCGGGTGTCAGCTCGGCTTGGACCAGGGCCAGGCGGGTCCCCGGCCGGGCCGATTGCCCTCCGGGTCATAGACGAAGACAAAGCGCGTACGGCGCTGCGCGCGCGGCCCCGGGCTCGGCTCGCGGTGGTAGACGTGCACCACGGGCGGCGCGCCGTCCTCCTGCGGCACCGGCACCTCGTAGACCTTCGGGGGCTGGCCTGTCATGCCGGTCAGGACGCCCAGTACCCTGCCGTCGAGCGGGCCGCCGACGAATTCCGTGTCCTCGTGTCTCACGGGCTCAGGGTAGCGGCGGCAACAGATGCGCGACCGCTTCCGCCAAAGGCGTCACCCGGCGCGCGAGATCGCCCGCCGGCGAGCCCTTGTTCTCCTGGGCGAGGGCGGCCCGGGCGACCTCCGCGGTCTCCTCGTCGGTGGTGGACGAGACGAGCAGCAGCGCGATGAAGTGGTCGACCAGCCAACCCCGCAGCTCCGCTGCCGGGGGCCGCTTGCCCTCGTCGAGCCAGGTGAGGGAGACCGCCTCGACGGAGGCGATCCACGACCTGACCATCATGGCCAGCCGCGGCCCGGGCGCCGGTGCGCCCAGGTGCCCGAGGATCTCCTCTGCCGCCGCCCGCCGGACCTCGTCCACTATCGCGTTCGTCCGGCTGGTCTCGGCGACGCTGCCGCCGCGCAGCAGCGCGGAGTACGCGGCGTCGTGTTCGTCCACGAACCGCAGGTACCGGTCTATGGCGTTGGACAGCCGCTGCGTCATCTCGCCCTCCGGGGGCTCCACGAAGCACATGCGCAGCTCGTCGGCGGCATTGCGCAGCGCGGCCTCGTACAGCTGCTGCTTGCCGCCGGGGAAGTAGCGGTAGACCAGCGGCCGCGAGACCCCGGCGGCCACCGCGACGTCGTCGACCGAGACGTCGTCGGGGTTGCGGTGCCCGAAGAGGTCGATCGCGGAGGCGAGCAGCTGCGTACGGCGTTGCTCAACGCTCAGCCGGGTGTAGGCGCGCCTGCTGCTGTCCATGCGGGCAGCGTATCCGCCCCACTGATCAGCCCAGCAGGCCGGAGGCACGCCACAGCGGCAGCGCCGGCCCGCGCAGCAGGCCGATCTCGTCCAGAAAGTCCATGAGTCTGGCCGCCGCCTGCCTCATGACGTCGCGGCGGTGCGGACTGGTACGGGCCAGCTCGGCCGCGTTCGCGGGGTCGAGCCCTACGGAGGCATACACCTTGGGGCTGATCAGGGACCGGGCGATGACGCGGGCGGCCTCGGCGGACGCGATCCGGGTCAGGTGGATCTCCCAGCGGGGGGCGGTCCGCATCTGGCGGGTCAGCTCCTCGCGGGCGTAACGGATGTGCCGGGACTCCTCGACGACGTGGATGCGGGTGACGCCGCGCACCAGGGGCTGGACGCGCTCGTCGGGGAAGGTCAGCCGCTGCATCCAGTCGAGGATCTCCTCGGCCAGCAGGGTGCCGGTGAAGGATCCGGGGGTCGTGGACACCGTCTTCAGGACCCGGCCGAGCTGGTGGTCGACCCGCCTGGGCCGGTAGACGGGGGTGCCGAGCCGGGTCACCAGCCGGGCGAACATCTTCGAGTGCCGGCACTCGTCGGCTATCTCGGTGAGCGCGTACCGCACATGGCCGCTGGTGGGATCGAGATCGTACGAGTGCCGCAGCAGCAGCTGCATCAGGATGATCTCGAACCAGATGCCGATTGAGGCGAGTGAAGCCGCCTCGTGTCTGCTCAGCTCGATCCGCTGCTCCTCGCTCATGTGCTTCCACAGCGGGGTGTCGTAGAGCGAGCACAGCTCGGGCGGCCAGAACCACGCGCCTTCCTCGAAGGGTGCGTCCCAGTCCAGCTCGGTGTCAGGGTCGAAGGAGTGCTTGGCGGATGCGTCGAGGAGACGCTCCGCTACCTTTTCGCGCGACGCAAGGGGGCTTACAGCGACCATGTCCTTATGAGACTATGTGTCAGCAAGCCCGTCAACACCCGAGGGGATGCCAATGCCCGAGAACGTGTGGAAGGTCGAGGCCACCGGAGCGGCCCGCTTTTCGTGGGACTACGACGACGGCCGTGACCGGCTGCTCGCCCTCTACCAGAAGGGCAAGGACAAGCAGTGGGACGCGGTCACCCGCATCGACTGGGACATCGAGGTCGACCCGTACGACCCGCTGGGTGTCCCGGACCAGAACCTGACGCTCTACGGCACACCCCACTGGGACAAGATGTCGGAACGGGACCGCCGTGAGCTGCGCCGGCGCTACGCCTCGTGGCAGTTCAGCCAGTTCCTGCACGGCGAGCAGGGCGCGATGATCTGCGCCGCCCGCATCGTGGAGTCCGTCCCCGACCTGGACGCCAAGTTCTACTCCGCGACCCAGACCATGGACGAGGCCCGGCACGCCGAGATCTACGCCCGCTTCCTGCGCGACAAGATCGGCATGACGTACCCGATCAACGACTCGCTGCAGTCCCTGCTCGGCGACACCCTGCGCGACTCGCGGTGGGACATGCCCTACCTGGGGATGCAGGTGCTCATCGAGGGCCTGGCGCTGGCCGCCTTCGGCATGCTCCGCGACACCACCGACAAGCCGCTTCCCAAGCAGATCCTCGCCTACGTCATGCAGGACGAGGCCCGGCACGTCGCCTTCGGACGGATGGCGCTGCGCGACTACTACAAGCAGCTCAGCGACGCCGAGCTGCGCGAGCGCGAGGAGTTCGTGATCGAGGGCTGCTACCTCATGCGCGACCGGCTGCGCGGTGCCGAAGTGCTGGAGGACTTCGGCATTCCGCGCGCCGAGGCGGAGGAGCTCAGCGAGCGCTCGGAGTATCTGCAGCTCTTCCGGCGGCTGCTGTTCAGCCGCATCGTGCCGTGCGTCAAGGACATCGGGCTGTGGGGCGAGCGGCTGCAACGCGCCTATGTCGACATGGGCGTCTTCGAGATGGGCGACTCCAGCCTGGACCTGCTCATGGCCCAGGACGAGGAGATCGCCGAGAAGCTCGACGCCGAGCGCTTCGCGGCGGAGGAGCAGGCACGGGTGGCGGAGGTCGCGGACGCGGTCGCGGCGGGCGCGGAGGAAGGCTGACCTGCATCTGTAGCCCTAGGCGCGCGGCGGTGCCAGGCTTGGAGTACGTACGTACGCGCGCGCAAAGCGCTCCCAGCCGGCCCCCGCACTCCGCGAAGCCGAAGGAGAAGCCGCAGATGATGCCGCTCGGATCAGGACGTAGTGACCCGTTCGCCGAACTCTTCAACCGATTTCTCGGGCTGAGCCCGATGTCCGCGCCGCCCGCCGTTCAGCGGGTCCCCATCGGGCGGCTGCTCAGTGACTCCGCCCGCGAGCTGCTGGCTCTAGCCGTGCAGCGGGCCACCGAGGACGGCAGTGACGACCTCGACACCGACCACCTGCTCTGGGCCGCCACCCAGATCGAGCCCACCCGGGCCGCCCTCGCCAAGGCGGGCGCCGCCCCCGACCAGCTCGCCGAGGAGCTGGCCGAGATCCTCCCCAAAGGCAGGCTGGAACAGGGTGAGGAGCCCCAGCTCACCCCCGCCGCCAAGCGAACGCTCCTCGGCGCCCACGCGATCAGCCAGGCCACCGGGGCCTCGTACATCGGCCCCCAGCACATCCTGCAGTCCCTGGTCGAGCAACCGCAGAGCGCCGCCGGGCAGGCCCTGGCCAACCACATCGGCTCCCCGGAAGAGCTGCGCCGGGCCGCCGAGACCGAGCAGGCGCAGGCCCCGGTGGGCCGCAAGAGCGACACCCCGACCCTCGACGAGTACGGGCGCGACATCACCGAGGACGCCAAGGCGGGCAAGCTGGACGTCGTGGTCGGCCGGGCCGACGAGATCGAGCAGACCATCGAGGTGCTGTCCCGCCGCTCCAAGAACAACCCCGTCCTCATCGGCGAGCCCGGTGTGGGCAAGACGGCGATCGTCGAGGGCCTCGCCCAGCGCATCGTCAACGGCGACGTCCCGCTGTCCCTCGCCGACAAGCGCGTGGTCGCCCTCGACCTGGTCGGCATGGTCGCGGGCTCCCGCTACCGGGGCGACTTCGAGGAACGCATCAAGAAGGTCCTCGACGAGGTCAAGGAGACCCAGGGCAACCTCATCCTCTTCGTCGACGAACTGCACACCATGGTCGGCGCCGGCGGCACCGGCGAGGGCTCCATGGACGCCGGCAACATCCTCAAGCCCGCCCTCGCGCGCGGCGAACTCCACCTCGTCGGCGCCACCACCATCGACGAGTACCGCAAGAACATCGAGAAGGACGCCGCCCTGGAGCGCCGCTTCCAGCCCATCCTGGTACGCGAACCCACCGTCGAGGAGACCATCCTGATCCTGGAGGGGCTGCGGGACGCGTACGAAGCCCACCACCAGGTCCGCTTCCACGACGACGCCCTCGTGGCCGCCGCCGAGCTGTCCGACCGTTACATCTCCGACCGCTTCCTCCCAGACAAGGCCATCGACCTCATCGACCAGGCGGGCGCCCGCGTACGGCTCCGCTCGCTCGGCCGCAGCACCGAGGTCGTCGCCGTCGACGACCGGCTCACCAAGCTGCGCCGGGAGAAGGACGAGGCGGTCGCCCAGGAGCAGTACCAGCGAGCCGAGGACCTCAAGGTGGAGATCCGCAAGGCCGAGGAGGAGCTGGCCCGGCTCGGCGAACGCCGCGAAGGCGTCGCCGCCGTCACGGCGTCGGACATCGCCTCCATCGTCTCCACCCGTACCGGCATCCCCGTCGACAAGCTAACCGAGGGCGAGCGGGAACGGCTGATGAAGCTCGAAGAGGCCCTCCACTCCCGCGTCGTCGGCCAGGACGAGGCCGTCACCGCCGTGGCCGAGGCCGTCCGCCGCAGCCGCTCCGGCCTCGGCGACCCCGACCGCCCCGTCGGCTCCTTCCTCTTCCTCGGCCCGACCGGCGTCGGCAAGACCGAACTCGCCAAGGCCCTCGCCGAACTCCTCTTCGGCGACGAGGACCGCCTCATCCGCTTCGACATGAGCGAGTACCAGGAACGCCACACCGTCTCCCGGCTCGTCGGCGCCCCTCCCGGCTACGTCGGCCACGAGGAAGCCGGCCAGCTCACCGAGGCGGTGCGCCGCAAGCCGTACAGCGTCCTGCTCTTCGACGAGGTCGAGAAGGCCCACCCGGACGTCTTCAACCTGTTGCTGCAGGTGCTGGACGACGGCCGCCTGACCGACGCGCAGGGCCGCACGGTCGACTTCCGCAACACGGTCGTCATCATGACCAGCAACGTCGGCGCCCCCACCATCCAGACCATGGCCGACCGCCCGGTCTCGGAGATCCGCGACGCCATCCAGGCCGACATCCAGGCGCACTTCCGCCCCGAGTTCCTCAACCGGATCGACGAGACCATCGTCTTCCACCCCCTCAGCCGGGAGAACCTCTCGGTGATCGTGGATCTGATGCTGGAGCGCAGCCGCCGCAGGCTCAGGGCCCAGGACCTCAAGCTGGAGCTCACCGAGGAAGCCAAGGAATGGCTCGTCAACGCCGGCTACCAGCCCGAGTTCGGTGCCCGCCCGCTGCGCCGCACCATCCAGACCGAGCTGGACAACCGCGTCGCCAACCTCCTGCTCTCCGGCGCCGCCCAGCCCGGCGACACGGTCTACGTCGACGTGGAGGACCGCCGGCTCGCCTGCTCCATCCACCGCACCGACGAGCCCGACAAGGAGGCCGACGCCTAGGCGGCCCCCACCACGGCAGCGGCGCGTTCGTACCGGCGGAGTTCGCCGAGGGTGTCCTCGGACCCCTCAGACCCCTCGGCCCACTGGGACCAAACGCGCTCGCTGGTCGTGACGAGCCGGTAGACGACGGCCCGGGCCACATACCGTACGAAGGTAGGTCCACGATCGCGCACCGCCTGCGCCAGCAGTTCGCTGCCGGCGGCGTGCCAGATCAGGGCGTCGCCCACAACCACTGCCTCGCCGAAGGCCGGTGGGCGCCAGTAGGGCGAGAAGTCGATGACCGCCGGGGCCAGCCCGGGAGCGAACAGCACGTTGCCCGTCAGGTCACCGTGGATGAGCTGGGGCCGGTCCCGCGGCGGCGGCCCGAGCAGAGCCGCCAGCGTGTCGTACGGCGCGCGGAAGCCGGGCAGGAGGTCGGGCTCCTCTTCTCCCCAGGCGACCTTGGCTCCGGTCTCCCACCAGTTGGACCGGCGGTCCAGGAAGCCGGGGCGGGGAACGCCGGCCAGCGCCCGGTGGAAGGCACGGCCTGCCGCGATGATCTCCGGCCAGCGCGGCGTGGTCGCGTGGTCCGGCTCGGTGCCGGGGACGTGACGGGAGGCGCTCCAGCCGCTGAGGCTCCAAGCCCCGTCGACGGTGCGCAGGGGGCGGGCGACCCGGAAGCCGTCCTCCGGGAGCGAAGCCATGAGGTCGGCCAGCCAGTCCGCGGTCTCCCGGTCGGGGTCGGCGGGCTTGAGTACGGCGTCACCGACGCGGACGCAGCGGCCTTCGCCGCCGGGAAGCAGGACGGGATCTCCGGTGAGCCCGAAGGCGTCGAGGACATCCCGTACGGGGACGGTCATCGCCGTCCCTCGCCCACGCGGGTGCCTATGACGACGGTGGCGTAGAGCTCGTCGGAGGTGACCACGCGGGCGGTGAGGCCGGCGCCGGCGACGGTGTCGAGGGCCCGGGGGGCCTGGCGTTCGCTGGTTTCGAAGAGGAGGTGGCCGCCGGGAGCCAGCCACTGGGGGGCGTCGGCGGCCACCCGGCGGAGGATGTCGAGGCCGTCGGCGCCGCCGTCAAGGGCGAGGCGGGCCTCGTGGACGCGGGCTTCGGCGGGGAGGAGGGCGATGTCGCGGGTGGGCACGTACGGGGCGTTGGCGACGAGGACGTCGACGCGGCCGCGCAGGGCCCGGGGCAGCGAATCGTAGAGGTCGCCCTCGTGGACGCGGCCGCCGGTGGTGGCGAGGTTGCGGCGGGCGCAGCGGACGGCGGCGGGGTCGATGTCGGAGGCGTGGAGGTCGATGCTGTCAAGGGTGGCCGCCAGGGCCGCGCCGAGGGCGCCGGAGCCGCAGCACAGGTCGACGACGACCGCTTGCGGCGGGGCGAGGGCGGCGGCCTGGTGGACGAGGAACTCGGTACGGCGGCGGGGGACGAAGACGCCGGCGTCGAGGGAGACGCGGAGGCCGCAGAACTCGGCCCAGCCCAGGACGTGTTCGAGGGGGAGGCCGGAGGCACGACGCTCGACCATGGAGGCGAGATCGGCGGGGGTCTCAGCGGCGGAGATGATCAACTCGGCCTCGTCCTCGGCGAAGACACAGCCGGCGGCGCGGAGCCTGGTGACGATGGCGGACAAGGAGAGCGATGCGACAGACGACACGTGAACCCTTCGGGATACCTGATGGGGCTCCCGGCGGTTCACCTAGGTCGTAGGGACCGCGTGGCTTCGGGAGGGGAGCACCCAAGCTGATACAGCGGTAATGGGTCTCACCTCCTCGGTCGGTCCGGTCCATCAGTGCTGAAGACGGCAGCAACACTACAGTACGGCCCGCATCACGGCACGGGCGATCGGCGCGGCGACGCCGCCGCCGCTGATGTCGGCGCGGTTGGCGGCGGCGTCCTCGACCACGACGGCCACCGCGACGGCCGGGGTGCCGGAATCCTTGGGGTGGGCCCAGGCGATGAACCAGGCGAAGGGCATGCCGCGGTTGTTCTCGCCGTTCTGGGCGGTGCCGGTCTTGCCGCCGACGACCGCGCCGGGGATGGCGGCGCGGCGGCCGGTGCCCTGGGCGACGGCGCCGGTCATGAGCTCCTGCATCTGCGCGGCGACGTTGGCGTCCATGACCTGGCGGTAGACGGAGTCGTAGGTGGTGGCGACGGGCGTACGGTCCACAAGGTGCGGCTGCATCAACGTGCCGCCGTTGGCGACGGCGGCGGCGACCATGGCCATCTGGAGGGGCGTGGCGGCGGTGTTGTACTGGCCGATGGAGGACAGCGCGAGCTGGGCCCTGTCCATGTGGGTGTCGAAGACGCTGGTGGCGGCCCGGGACGGGATCCGCAGGGCGGGGTCGTTGAAGCCGAAGGCCCCGGCGGTGTCGGCCATCGCCTTGAGCCCGACGTCGTCGCCCAGCTTGCCGAAGACCGTGTTGCAGGAGATCTGGTAGGCGATTCTTAGGCTCGCGTCGCGGCAGGCCTCGGTGGAGGACTCGTTGGTGAGCCTGACCGTCGAGCCGGGCAGCGGATAGGGGTCGGGGGAGTCGGTGGGCTCGTCGACATCCGTGATGGTGCCGCTGGTGAGCGCGGCGATGGCGGTCACCGTCTTGAAGGTCGAGCCTGGCGGATAGGTCTGCCGCAGCGCGCGGTTGACCATGGGCTGGTCGGGGTGGTCGAGCAGGCCCGACCAGGCGGTGGTGGCGGCCGGGCCGGTGCCGGCGATGTCGCCGGGGTCGTACGAGGGCGTGCTGACGAGGGCGAGAATCCGGCCGGTGGCGGGGTCGAGCGCGGCGACGGCGCCCTTTCTGCCGCCGAGGCCCCGGTAGGCGGCGCGCTGGGCGGCAGGGTTGATGGTGGTGCGTACGTCGCCGCCGGGCTGCTGCCGGCGGGTGACGGCGTTCCAGAGGGGGAGGGCGACGAGCTGGTCGGCGGTGCCGGACAGGACGTCGTCCTCGGCGGCCTCGAGGAGCGTGGCGCCATAGGTCTGCGAGGCGAAGCCGGTGACGGGGGCGTAGAGCGGCCCGTCGGTGTAGGCGCGTACGTACTTGAGCTGGCTGTGGGTCGCCCGGGAGCCGGTGACGGGGTGGCCGCCGACGAGAATGTTGCCGCGCGGCTGGGCGTAGCGGGTGATGGCGAGGCGGCGATTGGCCGGATTGCCGTCGTAGGAGGGCGAGTCGAGGACCTGGACGCGGGTGGCGCCCAGCAGCAGCGTGAGGAGGAGCAGCAGGCAGAAGGCGGCGGCGTGGCGCCCGTGGCGGGTCATCGGCCGCGGCCTTCGTCGGCGCTTCGCGCGGTGTCGCTGAGCAGCATCAGCAGGGCGACGATGATCCAGTTGGTGACTACGGACGAGCCGCCCTGCGCCAGGAACGGCATCGCCATGCCGGTGAGCGGGATCAGGTCGGTCACGCCGCCGGTGATGACGAAGACCTGCAGCGCGATGATCGAGGCGAGGCCGATCGCCAGCAGCCGGCCGAAGGGGTCGCGCATGGCGAGCCCGGCGCGGTAGCCGCGGGCCACGAGCAGGGCGTAGAGCAGGATGACCGCGCCGATCCCGGCCAGGCCCAGTTCCTCGCCGGCCGTGGCGAGGATGAAGTCGGACTTGACGGCGAAGCCGATGAGGACGGAGTGACCCTCGCCGAGCCCGGCGCCGAGCGCGCCGCCGGCGGCGAACGCGAAGAGGGACTGGGCGAGTTGGCCGGGGCCGCGGCCGGCGTCGATGCTGGCGAAGGGGTGCAGCCAGTCCGTCACGCGGCTGTGGACGTGCGGTTCGAGGGCGCCGGCGGCGAAGGCCCCGGCGGCGGACAGGACCAGGCCGACGGCGATCCAGCCGGTGCGGCCGGTGGCGACGTAGAGCAGGATCACGAAGAGGCCGAAGAAGAGCAGCGAGGTGCCCAGGTCGCGTTCGAGGACCAGGACGCCGACGCTGATCACCCAGATCGCGAGGATCGGGCCGAGAACCCGGCCGGTGGGCAGCTGAAGCTTGCGGATGCGGCGGCCGGTGTAGGCGAGGGCGTGGCGGTTGTCGGCGAGGTAGGCGGCGAAGAAGACGGCCAGCAGGACCTTGGCGAACTCGCCGGGCTGAATGGAGAATCCCGCGTATTGGATCCAGATCTTGGCGCCGTTCACGGCAGGGAAGAAGATCGGGACGATCATCAGGACCAGGGCGGCGGCCACGCTGACGTACGCGTAACGGGCCAGCACGCGGTAGTCGCGGAGCAGGACGACGACGCCGATGAAGAGCGCGACCCCGAGGGCCGACCAGATCAGCTGGGCGGGCGCGGCCGTGTCCGGGGTCTGCAGGTCGAGGCGGTAGATCAGGACCAGGCCCAGGCCGTTGAGCAGGACCGCGATCGGCAGGAGGAGCGGGTCGGCGTAGGGCGCGCGGAGGCGGACCGAGATGTGCGCGAGGAGGGCGAGGCCGCCCAGCGCCGAGCCGTAGCGGACCGCGTCGGGTGGGACGGCGCCGTACCTGGCCAGACCGACCGCGCAGTAGCCGTAGACGGAGATCAGGACCGCCGCCACCAGCAGGGCCAGCTCCACGCCACGGCGCTTCGGCAGCCGGATGGCGGGTGGGGGCGGCGCGTCCACCGTCGATGTGCGCATGCGACGCAACGTAGCAAGTCGCGCCCGATAAATTGCTTATGTCCGCATCCCCGGGGCGTTGTGGGCTTTGTCAGTGGCGGGCCCTAGCCTGGTGATCGTGACCAGCAAACTGCCCGGGACCCCGGAAGAGCTTTCCGACCTGCCCTACGCGGAGCTGCTCCAGCCCCATGAGGGCGGCGGGCTCGCTCTTGAGGTGCGGTACGACACGGTCCACTTCGACCGCCTCGACTTCGAGGACGACGACGCGGCCGGCGCCGCCTTCCTGGAGTGCGCGATAACGGACAGCTCCTTCACCGGCGTCAGCCTGCGCCGGGCCCGGCTCAACGACGTCTGGCTGCGCGGCGACCGCTTCGTCGGCACCCGTTTCGCCGAGTCCGACTGGCTGGACGTCACGGCCGACTCCTGCGTGCTGGCCGGCGTGGAGGCCTTCGGTGCGGTGTTGCGGCGGGTGGTCTTCCGGCGCTGTAAGTTCGACTCCGTCAACCTGCGCGCCGCCGAGCTGTACGACGTCGTGTTCGAGGACTGCGTCCTGTGGGACGCCGACCTCGGCGGCGCGAAGCTGGACGGCGTCACCTTCCCCGGCACCGCGGTGGAGCGGATACGGCTCGGCAGGGCAACCCTCAAGCGGGCAGACCTGCGTGGGGCGACCCGCCTCGACCTCGCCGACGGTTACGAGTCGCTGCGCGGGGCGGTCATCAGCACCGGGCAGCTACTGGAGCTGGCGCCGGCCCTCGCCGCGACCATCGGCATCACCGTCAAGGACGGCTGAGCCGAGCAGCAGCGGCGGCCGGTCGGCATACGCGAGCCGGGTCACCCCGTCGTTGGCGTCCGCGAACTCGCCGTAGTTCTTGAAGCCGAGGCGTTCGGCGACCCGCCGCGAGGCCTCGTTGTGGTCCAGGATCCAGGCGAAGACCGGCACCTCCGGGTCGACGGCGCTGGCGGCCTCGACCGCGGCGTGGGACATCTCGGTGGCGTAGCCCTGCCCCCAGGAGGCGGGCGCGAAGCGGTAGTACAGATTCCAGCCGCCGCTGGCGTGCCGCTGCACACCGCCGACGCCGATCGTCGATCCGTCCGAGCGCAGCCGTACGCTCCAGTAGCTCAGCCCGTCCGTCCGCCAGCGGGCGGCAGCCCGGTCGATCCAGACCCGGGTCTGGTCGGCGGTCGTGTGCCGCTCGTCGGGCGCGTGCCGCCATGTGTCCGAGTCGGAGTTGATGGCGAAGAGCGGGGCCAGATCCGCCATCGATACGGCGTGCAGCTCGAGGCGCTCGGTGAGCACGCGCGCGAAAGCGTTCGGACGATCTTCGTTCATCACTCAATACTCACACGGATCCGTGAGGACAGCACGGATAATTCTTCTCATGGCAAAGGTCTACGAGCGCGTCGACGGCCGTCTCCGGTCGTTCATCGAAGAGCAGAAGGTCTTCTTCACGGCCACCGCACCCCTGTCCGGCGACGGCAGGGTCAACCTCTCCCCGAAGGGCCTCGCCGACGGCTCCTTCGTCGTCATCGACGGCCTCACCATGGCCTATCTCGACCTCGGCGGCAGCGGCGCCGAGACAATCGCCCACCTCAGGGAGAACGGCCGCATCACCCTCATGTGGTGCGCTTTCGACGGTCCGCCAACCATCGTGCGCGTCCACGGCCGGGGCGAGCCGGTCTTCCGCGACAACCCACGCTGGGACGGTCTCATCACCCACTTCGGCGACGACTTCCGCAAGCGGACCGACTGCCGCGCGATCATCCTCGTCACGGCGGAGCGGATCAGCGACTCCTGCGGCTACGCCGTGCCCTTCATGGAGTACGTGGAGGACCGGCCGCTGCACGCGCAGCGCTTCGGCCGCGAGACCGACGAGAGCTTCAACGAGTACTGCGAGAAGAAGCCGTACGTCGCCACCAGCCTCGACGGACTGCCCGCGCTTCCGCTTCCGCTGCCCAGGCGGACCTCGTAACTGGCAGTGTTTCAGGGGGACTTGTGGCCTGAAGATCCATCTGCGCTAATTGCTCGGAACGGAGAGGACGGTCCCCCCATGCCCGTAATCGGACGCCACCGCCGCCCGCCCCAGCCGAGCCGGCTGAACCGAGTATCCGTCGCCGTCACGGCGGCCGGCGGCGCGGGCATAGCCCTGCCGCTGGTCAGCGCCACCGGCGCGAGCGCGGCATCGGTCGGCACCTGGAACAAGGTCGCCGCGTGCGAGAGCAGCGGGCATTGGAGCATCAGCACGGGCAACGGCTACTACGGCGGACTGCAGTTCAAACAGTCCACCTGGAAGGCGTACGGCGGGACGAGATACGCGGCCCGCGCCGACCTCGCGACCAAGCAGGAGCAGATAGCCGTCGCCGAGAAGGTCCTCGCCGGCCAGGGGCCCACCGCCTGGCCGGTGTGCTCAGTACAGGCCGGGCTGACCCGTAAGGCAGCGGACACGACGATCCCGGCCAAGAAGGCGGACATCACCAAGAAGCCGGACGTCGCGGTCCACAAGTACACGTATAAAAAGAAGTACGAGGTCGTCAGCGGCGACACCCTCTCCGGGATCGCCGACGAGCATGCCGTCAAGGGCGGCTGGCACCGGCTCTACGAGGCCAATCGCAAGACCGTCGGCTCAGACCCGGACCGTATCTACCCCGGTCAGGAACTCGCCCTGCCGGGCGCGAAGACCAGTACGACCGCGAAGCCGGCGACCAAGCCGGCGACCAAACCGGCGACCAAGCCGGCCGCCAAGCCGAAGACAAAGGCCGCCACCAAGCCCGCCACCACCAAGCCGGCCACGACCACCCACACCGCCTACGTCGCCCCGGTGAGCGCCGGCTACCGGCTCGGCACCGCCTGGGGCACCCCCGGCTCCCTCTGGGCCAGCGGCCATCACACCGGCCAGGACTTCGTGGTCCCGACCGGCACCTCCGTCAAGGCCGTCGCCGCCGGCACCGTCGTGACCGCCGGCTGGGGCGGGGCGTACGGCTACCAGGTGGTGATCCGGCACGCCGACGGGATGTACACCCAGTACGCCCACTTCTCGTCGGTCACCGTCCGCGCGGGCCTGACCGTGCGCGCCGGCCAGCAGATCGGCCGCTCCGGGGCGACCGGCAATACTACGGGCCCGCACCTGCACTTCGAGGTTCGTACGGGACCGTCGTACGGGTCGGACGTCAGCCCGCTCGCCTACCTCCGCAAGCACGGAGCGAGCGTCTAGGGCCTGTCCGGCCGATCTCCGTGGGAGAAGGAGCGGCCCGCCGCGCCAGCGGCTGATGTCCGCAGCGGCGCCTGCGATCGCAAGGCGCTGGGGGCACTCTCCCCCAGACTCCGTCCGGGGGCACCCCCACCGGACGGAGTCTGGGGGAGAGTGCCCTCGATGGGGGTCCCCCCTGCTCGAGCGAAGCCGAGAGCTTGGGGTGGGGGTACCTCCCGGCCGAAGGCTGGGGGAGAGCTACTACTAGGGCATTTCGGCAACGCCGCGAGCGCTGGTGCCTGCGGGCACTCTCCTTCCGGCGAAGCCAGGGGGAGGACCCCCACCCAGCCGCCAGGCTGGGGGAGGCACGCGACGCCACGGAGATCGGCCGGACAGGCCCTAGGCCCAGTCAGGGCCGGGGCCTAGCGCAGCGCCAGGGCCGCCCACACGGCGTGGCCGCCACCGCCCGGCCGGTTCGACCCCGAGCCCCAGCGCTCCGCGAGGTGCTCGACCAGCATCAGCCCGCGCCCGCACTCGTCGTCGACACCGGCCTGCCGTGGCGTCGGCGCGTCGCCGCCGGTCGGCCCCCGGTCCGTGACCTCGACGTACAGCAGGTTCTCGGCCGTCCACAGGGCCACGTCTATCCGGTCGCCCCCGCTGTACCGGATGGCGTTGGTGAACAGCTCGCTCACGATCAGCACCATGTCGTCGCCCCGATCCACGCCCCAGCCCCGCAGTATCGACTGAACACGGCGACGCGCCTCGCCCACGCGCGCGTCCTCGGCTGGCAGTTGGAAGGCGTCATGGCAGAGCCGCTGAGTCAAGCGCACATCGGGAGCCGGAGCCATGATGTCTGCCTTCCATGTGCCTGTGGGGGGACACGTCGACGGGCGTGCAGGCCGGGGCGGAGCCCAACTCCCGTGAATGCGCGGCCTCATGGGCTGGATCACTCTTCAACTATCGCTGCCGTCACCACCAACTGGCAAGGGACACTTTGCAGAATGCAGATAACGGACTGCAGGATGTCCCCCCGTAATAGGGCCATGGCACACTGCTGGGGATAAAGGCCGCCCCCCGGCCGCCGCAGGACGAAGAGCAGGACGCAGAGGCAGAAGCAGAGGTAGACGGCATGAGTGAACCGCGGTCAGCTCCGACCGTCGGCCAGATCGTCCTCGGCAAGCGCCTGCAAGACCTGCGGGAGAAAGCCGGGCTCTCCCCGGACCAGGCCGCCCGCGCGCTGCGGGTCAACCAGACCACAGTGCGTCGTATGGAGAAGGCCGAGGTCGGCCTCAAGCTCCTCTACGTCGAGAAGCTGCTGCAGACCTACGGCATCGCGCGCGAGGAGATCGACGCCTTCCTCAGCCTCGCCGAAGAGGCCAACCGCCCCGGTTGGTGGCACAACTTCCGCGACGTCCTGCCCGACTGGTTCAGCGTCTACGTGTCGCTCGAAGGCGCCGCCAAGCTGATCCGGGCCTACGAGCCGCACTACGTACCGGGGCTGCTGCAGACCGAGGACTACGTCCGGACCCTGCTGAGTGTCGGCTTCCCCGACGCGACCCCGGAGGAGCTGGACAAGCGGGTCGCCCTGCGCATGGAGCGCCAGGCGCTGCTCACCGGCCCCGGCGAGGCCCCGCACCTGTGGGCCGTCCTGGACGAGACGGTGCTGCGCCGCAACGTCGGCGGCCCCAAGGTCATGCGCCGTCAGCTCGAACGGCTGCTGCGCGCCACGGAGCTGCCCAATGTGACCGTTCAGCTCCTGCCCTTCTCCACGGGCCCCCATCCGGGCACCTTCGGGCACTTCCAGCTCTTCCGCTTCGAGATCCCCGAGCTGCCGGACATCGTCTACACCGAGGGGCTCACCAGCGCCGCGTACCTGGACGAACGTGCCGACGTGGCCACGTACCTCCAGACCCTGGACCGGATGTGCGAGCAGGCGGCGACCCCGGAAGGCACGCAGGCCGTCCTCCACGCTCTGCTCAAGGAGATCTGAACCATGGATCGCGACGAGAACCGCATACGTAACGGGATGCCGGCCCGCAATCTCGGCACCGAGGGCTGGCACAAGCCCTGGAGCGGCACCAACGGCGGCGCCTGCGTCGAGGCGAAGAAGCTCAACGACGGCCGGGTCGCCCTCCGGCAGTCCACCGACCCCGACGGCCCGGCGCTGATCTGCAGCAACCAGGACATGACGCAGTTCATCCTCGGTGCCAAGTCGGGCGCTGCGGACTTTCTGATGGGAGATCCAGCATGACTCCGGGCCGTATCGACACCACCAAGCCGCACCCGGCCCGGATGTACGACTACTGAGGCCGCCCAGCAGGTCCTGAACGTCAACCCCTACGCGGCCCACGGCGCCCGCTCCCTGCGGCTGTTCATGCAGCGCAGCACCCGCTACCTGGCCGCCGAGGCCGGTATCCGGCAGTTCCTCGACATCGGCACCGGCATCCCCGGAACTGGTCGAGCCGGGGGTCGCACCCGTCGACCGCTGGCGGCCGGAGCCCGGCGACCGAGCAGCGGCTACACAAACGCGCAGGCTGCGAGCTGGGCGGTGGTCGCGCGCAAGCGCTGACACACCGTCTCCGTCGTTCTTTACCAAGTTCGTTGAGTCCCTTGGCATGGGCACCGCGTATTGACCGGGTGAACCAGGCCGAGGGAGGTCTCAGTTGAGTCACGCAAGGCAACGCAACGTCCGCAGGATCGGCATCTTCGCCACCGCGGGCGGAGTGGTCTGCGCCGGGGCGGTGGTCGCGGGAGCGTTCGCGAGCCCGTCGTCCCCGACCGCGCCGGCCACGGACGCCGCCACGCTCGCCCGTACGCTGGTCACGCAGCTCGGCACCGACAACACGGCGGGCAGCTGGGTCGGCACGGACGGCAAGGCCGTCGTGGCGGTGACCGACGCCGACGCGGCCTCGGCCGTCGCGGCCGCAGGCGCCACCGCCAAGATGGTGACCCGGAGCAGCGATCAACTGGCCTCCGCCACAGCGGCGTTGAAGGCCGCTCCACCGGTGGCCGGTACCGCGTGGTCCGTGGACCCCAAGACCAACCAGGTCGTCGTCCTCGCCGACAAGACGGTGTCGTCGGCCGACTGGACGGCACTCTCGTCCACGGCGGCCGCGCAGGGCGGCGCCGTGACGATGGAGCGCACGGCCGACACCTTCACCATCCGGGCCGCGATATCCGGGGGCGACGCCATCTTCTCCGACGTCGCCCGCTGCTCACTCGGCTTCAACGTCACGGACGGGACCAGCAACTTCATCCTCACCGCCGGCCACTGCGGCGCGGTCGGTACCCCCTGGGCCGCCGACCAGCCCGGCGCCCAGACCCTAGGGTCGACGGTCAAGGACACCTTCCCCGGTGACGGCGACTTCTCGCTGATCTCGACCGACGGCACGGCGATCGACCAGCCCAGCGAGGTCGACCTCGGCAACGGCCAGGTCCAGGCCATCGCCGCCGCCGCCGAAGCCGTCGTCGGCGAGACCGTCACCCGCAGCGGCAGCACCACCGGCGTCCACGACGGCCAGGTCACCGCCCTCAACGCCACGGTCAACTACCCCGAGGGCACCGTCACCGGCCTCATCCAGACCACCGTCTGCGCCGAACCCGGCGACAGCGGCGGCCCCCTCTTCGACGGCGACGCCGCCATCGGCCTCACCTCCGGCGGCGACGGCGACTGCACCGTCGGCGGTACCACCTTCTTCCAGCCCGTCATCACCGCCCTCACCGCCCTCGGCGTCCAGATCCCAGGCGCGGCCGCCTCGGCGACCGATACGGCCTCGGCTTCGGTCACCGATACGGCGACGGCTACGGATACCGCCACGGCCACCGACACGGCGGCCCCCACCGCCCCTGCCACGGGCATCGCGCAGCGGCAGCGCCGCCGTCACCACTGACGGCCCGCGCCCTCACGAACCGCCGCGCCCCGCCCTCCAGGCTGCGGGGCGCGGCATCACTCCTCCGGCGGTGCCGGTGTCGGTGCCCGGATGCCGAGGAGTTCTCGTACATGTGCGTACTTCGCCGCGAGCCGCTCCCGGGTGGCTTCCGGCAGCACCGCGAGCCGCGCCGGATCGGCGTTATGGGCGAGATCCGCTTCCTTGATCAGCACGGCGCCGGGGGTGGCCAGGATCCGGGCTGTGTAGTCCTCCGGGGGTTCGCCGGGCTGTTTGGTGACGGCGAGGATCATGTCCTTGGTCGCCTGGGGCAGGTCGGACCCGGCGAGCCATTCGGGCGACAGGATGCCGTCCTCCACCGCGTCGTGCAGCCAGGCTGCCGCGATCTGCTCGTCGGAGCCGCCGCGTTCGGCCACGCCTATGGCGACGGCCGCCAGATGCTCGGTGTACGGGCGTCCCGCCTTGTCGACCTGCGCGGAGTGGGCGAGGCGTGCGAGGGCTTCGACCTGGGAGAGGTTCAGAGACGTCACCGGTCAATGCTACGAGCCTGGGTGCGGGGCGCCGGCGCAGGCCGTCCGCGGGACTGGGCGCGCCGAGGGTGGACGACGGTCGTTGAGCCGGGCCCCTGCGCTGACCAGGACAGGAAGACCAACGTGAACCGTATCGCCCGGGCGGTCGCCATGACCGTCGTAGTCGGCGCAGCTGTCCTCGGTGCGGCGGGCGGCGCCACCGCGCACGGCCGGAGCCGCGCGCACGGCCACCGCCACGGCACCGAGGGCGGTGGTGTGTGCGCCTCGGGGCTGGTGCCGCTGGGGCTGGGGAACGGCCGTACGCCCTCGTCGATGATGACCTGTACGCGCTCGGCCGCATCGGCTGCGTCGGCGCGCAGATTGACCCCGAAGGGGGCGTCGGTGCGGGCCCTGATTTCGCGGACCGCCGAGCGGAGCCGGTCGGGGGACATCGTCGAGGAGGCGAGGATGCCGAGCGCCCCGGCGTTCGCGGTGGCGGACACCAGGCGCGGCCCGGCGACCCATCCCATGCCGGTCTGGACAAGCGGATGGTGAACGCCGGTCAGTTTGGTGAGCGGCGTTTCGATCATAATATTACCTCGCGGTAACGCAGCCCCACCGGGTCCAGCACTTCGCGGATCAGTCGCACTTCGGCGGGGGTGGGCTCGCGGGTGTACGGGACCGGGACCGGCGGCGTGGCGAGTTCGAAGCCGGTGGCTTCGCGGACCTTGTCGAGGGTACGGTGATTATGCCGCAGGTCAGAGCCGCTCGATGATCGTGACGTTGGCCTGGCCGCCGCCCTCACACATTGTCTGGAGGCCGTAGCGGCCGCCGGTGCGCTCCAGCTCGTGGAGGAGGGTGGTCATGAGCTTGACGCCGGTCGCGCCCAGTGGGTGGCCGAGGGCGATGGCTCCGCCGTTGACGTTGACGCGGTCGGGGTCGGCGCCGGTGTCCTTCAGCCAGGCCAACACCACAGGGGCGAAGGCCTCGTTGATCTCGACCAGGTCGATGTCGCCGATCGACATGCCGGACTTCTTGAGCGCGTACGCCGTCGCCGGGATGGGGGCGGAGAGCATACGGATCGGGTCCTCGCCGCGCACGGAGAGGTGGTGGACGCGGGCGCGGGGGGTGAGCCCGTGCTCGCGTACGGCGCGCTCGGAGGCGATGAGCATCGCGGAGGCGCCGTCGGAGACCTGGGAGGAGAGTGCGGCGGTGAGGCGGCCGCCCTCGACGAGCGGCTTCAGCCCGGCCATCTTCTCCAGGGAGGTGTCGCGGCGCGGGCCTTCGTCGGTGGACACGTCGCCGTACGGGGCGAGTTCGCGGTCGAAGCGGCCCTCGTCGATGGCGTGGACGGCGCGCTGGTGCGAGCGGTAGGCGAAGGCCTCCATGGCCTCGCGGGTGATGCCCCACTTCTCGGCGATCAGCTCGGCACCGTAGAACTGGCTGACGGGCCGGTCGCCGTAGCGGGCGGTCCAGCGCTCGGAACCGGCGAAGGGGCCCTGGGTCAGGCCGAGGGGTT
This sequence comes from Streptomyces soli, assembly GCF_003999195.1. GTDB lineage: Bacteria > Actinomycetota > Actinomycetes > Streptomycetales > Streptomycetaceae > Actinacidiphila > Actinacidiphila soli. Next base: position 4,399 of record NZ_RJVR01000190.1, on the reverse strand, counting down.
CGACGGCCTTGTGGTTGGCGTAGCCGATGGGGATGGCGGACATGTTCTGGACGCCGCCGGCGACGACGAGATCCTGGGTGCCGGACAGGACGCCCTGGGCGGCGAAGTGGACGGCCTGCTGGGAGGAGCCGCACTGGCGGTCGATGGTGACCCCGGGGACCTCCTCGGGGAGGCCGGCGGCCAGCCAGGAGGTGCGGGCGATGTCGCCGGCCTGGGGGCCGACCTGGTCGAGGCAGCCGAAGATGACGTCCTCGACGGCGGCCGGGTCGACGCCGGAACGTTCCATCAGGGCGGAGAGGATGTGCGCGCCCAGGTCGGCGGGGTGGACCTGCGACAGGCCGCCGCCGCGCCGGCCGACGGGGGTGCGGACCGCTTCGACGATGTAGGCCTCGGCCATGTGACGACTCCTTCGTAGGGTAACTAACTAACTCGTAAGGTAATTAACTAACGAACCACGGACCACTACGACGGACCGACGGCGATGCCGTCCAGCACCATCGACAAATACTGCCTGGCGATCTCCTGCGCGCTGTGCTGCCCGCCCGGCCGGTACCAGGACGCGGCCACCCACACCGTGTCGCGTACGAAGCGATACGCGAGCCGCAGATCCAGGTCCGCCCGGAACACCCCTGCGGCCGCGCCCCGCTCCAGCGTCCCCAGCCACGCCCGCTCGAACCGCTTCTGCGAATCCGCCAGATAGCCGAACCGCGGCTGCGCGGACAGATGCTTGGCCTCCTTCTGGTAGATCGCGACGGCGGCCTGGTGCCGGTCGATCTCCCGGAACGACTCGGTGACCAGGGCCTCGATGGTCTCCCTGGGGCCCAGGCCCGCGCCGAGCACGGCGTCGTAACCCGCCCACAGCTCGTCGAGGAAGGTCGAGAGGATCTCGTCCACCATCGACTCCTTCGAGTCGAAGTGGTAGTAGAGGCTGCCCGCGAGCATCCCGCTCGCGTCCGCGATCTGCCGGACGGTGGTGGCGTTGTACCCCTGCGCGGCGAACACCTTGGCGGCGGTCGCGAGGAGCTCCGCGCGGCGGTCGGGGGGCGGGCTCACCACTGTCGTCTTCTTCGGCACACTCTTCGGCACGTTTTTCTGCACGGTCCCATTCTCGTCTCGCGGGTGCTGGCTGCTGACGGAGACGATCTCCCCGGTCATGTACGACGAATAGCCCGAGGCCAGGAAGACGATCACATTGGCCACCTCCCACGGTTCCGCCTGTCGCCCGAAGGCCTCGCGGGCGGTCAGTTCCGCCAGCAGCCCGGGCGTGGTGACCTTCACCAGGTGCGGGTGCATGGCCAGGCTCGGCGCGACCGCGTTGACCCGCAACCCGTACGCGGCCGCTTCGAGCGCGGCGCAGCGGGTGAGGGCCATGACCCCGGCCTTGGCGGCGGCGTAGTGGGCCTGGCCGGCCTGGGCGCGCCAGCCGATGACGGAGGCGTTGTTGACGATGACGCCGCCGCTCCGGAGGCCCGCGGCCCCGCCAGTCTTCATGCGCCGCAACGCCGCCCGCGTGCAGCGGAACGTCCCGTTCAGGGTGACGTCCAGGACCCGGTCCCACAGCTCGTCGGTCATCTCCGTCAGCTCGGCCGTGCCGCCCGGCCCGGCGTTGTTGACGACGATGTCCAGGCCGCCGTGTCGCTGCTCCGCGAGGTCGAGGAGGGCCCCGACCTGCCGCTCGTCGGTGACGTCGCAGGGCACCCCGGCGACCCGCTCGGCGCCGAACTCCTCCGTGAGCTCGGCCTCGTACTCCTTGAGGCGCCGCGCGTGGGCGTCGCCGATCACGACCCGGGCCCCCTCCTCCAGCAGGCGGCGGGCCGTCGCGCCGCCGATGCCGGCGCCTGCGGCGGCGGTGACGACGGCGCGACGGCCGGAGAGCAGTCCGTGACCGGGGACATATGAGGCTGGTGGAGTCACGACACCGATGTTAATCTACCAAACACTTGTTAGGGAAGGGGGCGGGTGGATCTCGACTTCACCGCCCGCCGACGAGGAGGCCTTCCGGCGCGACGCCCGCGCCTGGCTCGCCGCCAACGTCCCCGACGCCCCGCTCCCCTCCCTCGAGACCGGACCCGGCTTCGTCGCCCACCGCACGTGGGAAGCGCGGCTCGCCGCCGACGGCTGGTCGGTGGTCTCCTGGCCGGAGGCGTACGGCGGCCGGGGCGCGTCGCTGCAGGAGTGGCTGATCTTCGAGGAGGAGTACTACGCGGCCGGGGCGCCCGGGCGCGTAAGCCAGAGCGGCATCAGCCTTCTCGCGCCCACGCTCTTCGCGCACGGCACCGAGGAGCAGCGCGCCCGCGTCCTGCCGTCCATGGCGAGCGGCGAGGTCATCTGGGCCCAGGCCTCCACGCCGCCGCCCTCACCCCGCCGCCCCCGACCGCTTCGCCGCCAAGGCCGCCTGCTGCGATGCCGCCCACACCGTCGCCCACACCGCCCTCCAGCTCCACGGCGCCATCGGCTACACCGCCGAGTACGACCTCTCCCTCTGGATCACCAAGCCCGCGCCCTCCGCTCCGCCTGGGGCACCCCGGCGCAATGCCGCGCGCGGGTGCTCGGTGGGCCGCGTACCGGCTGAGCGTGCTCAAAAACACTCCCACGCCTGCCGGTGGCAGACCCCGATCCGCTAAATTGGTCTACACCACCGACCGCACTCCTTCAGATCGGCAGGCCCAGCGTGGAAGTTGTCATCGTTCCGGACGCCGCCACCGCCGGCGAACTCATCGCCGACACCATCGCCGCCCTCCTCCGGCACACCCCCGACGCCCTCCTCGGCGTAGCCACCGGATCGACCCCGCTGCCCGTCTACCAGGCCCTGGCCGCCAAGGTCCGTGCCTCCGCCCTCGACGTCTTCCGCGCCCGCATCTGCCAGCTCGACGAATACGTAGGCCTCCCCGCCGGCCACCCCGAGTCCTACCGCTCCGTCGTCCTCCGCGAGGTCGTCGCGCCCCTCGGCATCCCGGAATCCTCCTTCCTCGGCCCCGACGGCAACGCCCCCGACATCCCCGCCGCCTGCGCCGCCTACGACAGTGCCCTCGCCGAAGCGGGCGGCGTCGACCTCCAGCTCCTCGGCATAGGCACCGACGGCCACATCGGCTTCAACGAGCCCTGCTCCTCCCTCGCCTCCCGCACCCGCATCAAGACCCTCACCCCCCAGACCCGCCAGGACAACGCCCGCTTCTTCGACACCCCCGACGACGTCCCCCACCACGTCATCACCCAAGGCATCGGCACCATCCTCGACGCCCGCCACCTCGTCCTCCTCGCCACCGGCGAATCCAAGGCCGAAGCCGCCGCCCTCGCCATCGAAGGCCCCCTCTCCTCCCTCGTCCCCGCCTCCGCCCTCCAGCTCCACCCCCACGCCACCGTCATCCTCGACGACCCAGCCGCCTCCAAGCTCAAGCTCTCCGACTACTTCCGCACCACCTACGCCTCCAAGCCCCCCTGGCAGGGCCTCTAACCCCCCCCACCCCACCCACAAACCCTGTACGCCCCCACCCTCCCCGAGCTGGTAGTGTTTCCCCCGTCGCCACCACCACGGCCGACACGCCCCCGTAGCTCAGGGGATAGAGCAACGGCCTCCGGAGCCGTGTGCGCAGGTTCGAATCCTGCCGGGGGCACTTCTGCAGTGACCAGGGTGATCAAGCCCCTGACCTGCGAGAGTGCCACACACAAAGAGCCGGACTCAGTCCCACTGAGTCCGGCTCTCTGTCACTCCTACGCATTGATCCCGAGTGAGTGGCGAGTGAGTTTCTTCGGTCACTCGCCGCGCCGTCGGGGAACTGACGAATCAGGCACTGCGGGGTAACGAAAGCTGGTGGTGATCACGGCGTCGGCCGCCTGCGGTGTTCAGCCGGTGCTGCTTGCGAGACAGAGGGGCCCAGTTTCAGGCAGGAACTGCCAAAGGACGTCAAGCGTAGGCAACGCGGTTTTCACGAGGACCTCAGGCCCAATGCCGCTTAGCGTAAGTTGATCATGTGGCTGCGGGGATGTTGCAGATGTGCGGGGTGGGTGGGACCATTGACTGTTAGATCGCAGGTCGCAGCGTTGATCGCCAACAAGACTCCAGGCAGCAAAACAGCCACGTCACTTCCAGAAGATCTGAGCGAGGACGCGTCCGGCGCCGCCGAACTGCCGGGGAAGCGTCACGGGAGTTCATCGCGCGTAGTCCGACCCAGTAAGCGAGGATTGCAACCGCGATGCTGACGAGCCCCGCGGCTGTGTGGGCGTATCCCGGGATCAGCTGCTTCGTCGTTTCAAGAGCTGGCGGATTAGTGAAGAAATAGCCGGTTGTGGCGGCCAGGGTGGCTCCAGCCTTGTCCTTGGTCCACCGTGCGTTCGGCTTGGAGGCGCTTGTCACCAGACGGTTGTATCGGGCGCCCGTAGGCTGCGCAAGATCGGCCCG
>NZ_RJVR01000370.1 GCF_003999195.1 Streptomyces soli | reverse complement strand
GGACGGTGACGGCGAGTACCAACGCGGTGCTGGAGTTAGCGGACACGTTGGTGGCCCACGGGGTCGAGCAGGTGGTGATGGAGGCCACGGGGGTCTACGTGCGACGTGAGGGTGCATGAGTGAAGTGGGAGGCACCGATTGGAGGTTCGGCTGATGCCGGAGGTGTAGTACTCAGGCCAGTGCGCACGGCCTGTCTCCGCTCCGACGTGCGTCGCGGGTAACTGCGGGGTGCGAAGCTCGGGGAAGAAGCCCAAGGGCCCTTGTTCCACCTGGGGGTTACAGGCGAGGAGAAGACCGGCGGGGATGCCATCCGGTATTTCCGGCTCCGCGCGGCCGTCAGGCCGGGCGGGGTGATGGGCGAACGCGAGTGAACCCCTGATGAGGCTTCGTGACGGTTACCCCTGCCGGTGGGATGTTCCAGCGGGGTTGTAGGGACTGGCCGCTGGAAAGCGGCGGGTGCCGGTCGGAGCGTAGTTGCCGGCCGGGAGCGCACCACTGTCCCCGGAGTAAAGGGGGCGCCCTGCCCGGTCGTGTCTTGCTCATGTGCAACACGACAACCCCGATGGGGTCCAGGTTCCGCCTGGTAAGCCGACCGTGAGGAAGGCCCAGTTCCCCAGCGGGCGCAGGATGGCCCAAGAAGCGAATGCCGGTGGCCGAAAGGCAGCAGGAAACCGGGGCCGCGGGCCGGGACCTCTTCCCGGGCGGCTCCTGGATAACTGGCCGGATAGGGGCGGATGCCCCGGCCTGAAAGGGCGCTGACGTGGGCCGGGTGAGCCTGTGAAGAGATCGATGGACGACGACACCGGAACCGAGGGGCAAGTTGGACGCCACGACGACGCAGACGGGTGGGGCGGCGCAGACTGTCACGGCCGCTGTCGGCGTGGTGAACGGACCCGAGGACAGCGTCACCGACTGGGCTGAGATCGACTGGCCGCGAGTCGAGGACGACGTACGGCGCCTGCGGCAGAGGATCTTCACGGCATCAAAGGCAGGGGACCTGAAGAAGGTCCGCAATCTGCAGAAGCTGATGCTCCGTTCCCGGGCGAACACGCTGATGAGCGTGCGTCGGGTTACGGAGCTCAACGCTGGCCGCGCGACGGCTGGGATCGACGGGAAGACGGCGCTGCTGCCGCAGTCCAAGGCCGAACTGGCCGACTGGGTGCAGTGCCGTGCCAAGTCGTGGAGTCCCCGGCCGGTCAAGCGGGCGTATGTGCCGAAGCCCGACGGGCGTCGGCGCGGCCTCGGGATTCCCGTGATCGCCGATCGGGCACTTCAAGGTGTCGCGTCGGCTGCGCTGGAGCCTGAGTGGGAGGCTCGGTTCGAGTCGAGATCGTATGGATTTCGGCCCGGCCGGGGCTGCCAGGACGCAATCCAGGCCATCTATGTGACCGCGCGCGGCGCGCGCTGCAAGCGGCCGTGGGTGCTGGACGCGGACCTGGCGGCGGCGTTCGACCGAATCGACCATGATCACCTTCTCGCCGCACTCGGTACGTTTCCCGCCCGGGGACTTGTCGAGCAATGGCTGAAGGCCGGTGTGATCGAACGGGGCCACTTCACACCGACCGAAGAGGGCACCCCTCAAGGCGGTGTGATCAGCCCCGTGTTACTGAACGTGGCCCTCCACGGGATGGAGCAGGCCGCTGGAGTCCGCTACCACCCGTCCTCGCATCGTGATGCCGGGACGGCGGTGCCGGGCTCCCCGGTTCTGGTCAGATACGCCGACGATCTTGTGGCCCTGTGTCACTCGCGTGAGCAGGCCGAACAGGTCAAGGCACGGCTGGCCGGGTGGCTGGCGCCGAGGGGACTGGCCTTCAACGAGGACAAGACGCGCATCGTCCATCTCAATGAGGGCTGTGACTTCCTCGGGTTCAACATCCGCCGCTACCAAGGCAAGTTGCTGATCAAACCGAGCGATGCGGCCGTCAAGCGGTTGAAGAGGCGACTCGCCGCCGAGATGCTGGCCCTGCGCGGGGCCAACGTCGAGGCGGTACTCATCAAGCTCAACCCCGTGATCCGGGGCTGGGCGGCCTACTACCGGCATGTGGTGTCCAGCAGAGTGTTCAACGACCTGGACGACTATCTGTGGAAGCTCACCTACAAGTGGGCCAAGTACACCCATCCACACAAGCCGAAGAAATGGATCACAGCCCGTTACTTCGGCAGGTTCAACCGCTCCAGGCAGGACCGCTGGGTATTCGGCGACCGTCAATCCGGCGCCTACCTGCTCAAGTTCGTCTGGACGAAGATCATCCGGCATGTGCTGGTCAAGGGCTGGGCGTCACCCGATGATCCGGCTCTGACCGGCTACTGGGACCAGCGGCGCCGCCGCACCAGGCCCCCGCTGGACCGCACCGGGCTGGGCCTGCTCCGGGCCCAGCACGGACGCTGTCCGCTCTGCCGGGAACTGCTGCTGCACGCCGACCGTGAGCCACAGACCCCCCAGGAATGGGAACAGTGGCGCACCACGGTCCGCAAGGCGGTCCACCGACAGGTGATCACTGCAGATACGGCTTCCCGAACACCGGACGATACCTTCACGCTCCGTCTCGTTCACACGCACTGTCAACGCCGAATCGGCAACGGTAGTACGGCACTTCTGCCTGCCCTTGAGCCTTCGGGGCTTGCTTGAGCCGGTTGCCTGGAAATCGGGCATGGCCGGTTCTGAGGGGGCGGCGGCGCAGTAATGCGCCGCCGCTACCCGACTGGAAGGTCTGGTTCTACCTGCTGGAGGACCGGGGCCTGGTGTGTTGGCTGGTTAACGCCCGCGATGTGAAGAACGTCCCCGGGCGGCCGAAGACC
>NZ_RJVR01000110.1 GCF_003999195.1 Streptomyces soli | reverse complement strand
ACATAGCCGACCGGCAGCGCCTGCTTCAGCTCCCCTCTCCGGGCCTTGGACAGCTGTCCGCCTCGCAACCTGGCCTTGAGCACGTGGAGTTCGGCCTCTTATGCGGACCCTGCTGTTATGCCGAGGTGGCGGCCGGGAGCCGTCATGGCGACAGCGCCCGGCCGTAGGTGAGCGGCATAATCTACAGACCGTCGAGGAATGCCAGGATGGTGTCGGTGGGTCGGTAGCGGCCCGGGGTGGCGTCCTGCGGGGCGGTCCTGGCCAACGCCTGCTCCTTGAGCGCAAGGTCAGCATGGATGTAAATCTGCGTGGTTGCGATGTTTTCGTGCCCCAACCACAAGGCGATCACAGCGGTGTCGACGCCGGCGTGCAGCAGCCGCATCGCGGCGGAATGACGCATGACGTGCGGTGAGACCTTCTTGCCGAGCAGAGTCGGGCAGGAGCGTGTGGCGGTGGCCGCGTGCTTGGTGATGCGTCGCTCCAGCCCGTCGCGGCTCAGGGCCTCGCCTCGGCGGGCTGGAAACAGCGGGTCGGAGGGAAGACCGCCACGTTCGTTCATCCAGTTCTTCAACGTGGCGACGGTGCTCACGGCCAGCGGGGTGATGCGCTGCTTGCGTCCCTTGCCCAGGCAGCTGATGTGCGGGCCGACGCCCAGGTGCACGTCGCCCACGGTCAACCCGGTCAGTTCGCTGGCGCGGAGCCCGGTCTGGCAGGCCAGCATCAGTAGCGCATGGTCGCGTCGTCCGGTCCAGGTTCCTTGATCGCAGGCTTCGAGCAATGCGTTGATCTCCTCCTCGGTCTCCACAAGATCCTGCGTCCGGAACGGACAGGAGCCCTCGGCCGCCACCACGAACGCATCCACCGGAGCCTCCGACGTCCACTCCGTCGGGATCCTGGACCGGCCACCTACCTCGTCGAAGTAATAGACCCTGTCCCCCCGCCAGCACTGACGACGCTCGATGAACTCCAACTCCCGCCCGAACAGCGGGTGGAACGGGTGCGTCACCCGCACCCCGCCTTCGTCTCCAGAGTCCGGAACCTGGGCAGTCGACGGATCACGACAACGCCGCTGCGGAGGCATTCAACAGTTTGTTCAAGGCCGAGCTGATCCGCAACAAGGGACCCTGGACCGGCATCAACGACGTCGAGATCGCCGTCGCCGAGTACATCGACTGGTTCAACCAGCGCCGCCTCCACGGAGAGCTCGGCCACGTCCCACCCGCCGAGTTCGAAGCCCTCCACGCAACAACCACCGCACCAGAAACACTCCTGAAAGCCAGCTAACCCACTCTCCATCAAACCCGGGGCTTGACACGTTGGCTTTGCGAGTCGTCGTCACGAGCTGCCAAACGACATCCCCACCGCTGACAGCACGGCGCGGCCGCCCGGCCCGCCGCCTCTGGTGGGCGGGTCCGCAGCCGTAGCGGGGTGGCTGCTTGGATGGTGGGATGCTGCACTTGCTGCTCTTGGAGTACAACGGCTCTGAGAAGGACGCCGAGCCGTTCATCGCCGCTCACGTTGAGTACCTCGAACGTCGGCATGCCGACGGCACCTTCCTGGTGTCCGGACAGACGGTTCCCTCGACGCAGGGCGGTGCCATCGTGGCGTGGGGCGTCGACCGCGATGTCGTCGAGCGGATCACCGAGGAGGACCCGTTCGTCGTGGCCGGTGTCGCGGCGTACTCGATCACGACGATCGCCCCCGGGCGGGTCCATCCGGCCCTGGCCGGGCTGCTGGCGGCGGACGAGGCCTGCGTGCGCGGCTGACCGCCTATCGCCACAGGGTGGACCGGCGTTCGGGGTGGGCGGCGTAGATGTACTTCATCGCGGTCTCGGCGGCGAAGCCCGCCTTCTCATAGGCACGGCGGGCGCGCGGATTGAAAGCGAACACCCCGAGCGAGATCCGGTGCAGGCCGAGCCGCTCGAAGCCATAGCCGACGATCAACCTCAGTGCCTCCGTCCCCAGTCCGCGGTCCTGGCCCGCCTCAGCCAGCGCGATGCGGAAACTGCAACTGCGGTTGCCGCTGTCCCATTCGTTGAGCACCGCCTCACCCACGCAGGCGCCGACCGTCCGGTCGACCACGGCCAGGTCCAGCCGGTCCGCCTGCTCGTGACGGGTGCCATACCACTTACGCATCCGTTCCTCGGCAGCTTCGTCCCACGGCTGAGGATCTGCCGGACCGTGGTCACTGCCGGTCAACCGGCCCACCTCCGGGTCCTGGAGGATCGAGCGAAGGACGGGCGCGTCCTCGTCCAAGACGAACGGACGCAGAAGCACCTTCTCCCCGACCAAAGTGGGTTTGACGGAGAGGTCTGTTCGTGGGTGATCGTTCACATGGTGATTGTCAGCGCGGAGGAGCCGTCACAGCAATCAAGTTCTCCGGCCCACCCCGAACCGGGACTCGACACAGATCCCGACCACGTCGCATCGATCGCAGGAACATCCTGATCTGCAGCAACACATCTTCTTCAAGACCAAACCGGCGATAACGGTCGGTCCCAGAAAAACGGCGTTCTCCTTGCCCGCGATGAAGTCCAGGGTACCCAGGTGCGCGAGCTGTTGGCGCGTCAGGCCGCGCAGATGGGTGATATCGAGCTCCTCCAGGGTCTTGACGGCGGGGAAGCGGGCGGCGCGGATACGGCCCTCGCCGCCGTGGTTTATCAGGCCGTCGAGGACGGGTTTTCGCCGGATGCGATGGGCAGGGAGGTCGGTGACCGTGGCCGGGCCGGGCGGTTCGTGGCCCACGGCGTGTGGCCTGTTCTGCGGCCGTGGCCGGGTTCAGCAGTCACGGAATTCGGGTGACTGGTTGAGGATCTGGGAGCGGGTGGAGGTGAACTTGGCGTAAGTCTGCCCGTCCGTGGCCTCCGGCCGGAAGGCCGCGACCCGGTGGCAGTTCTGGAACGCCAGCGCGACGCCGAAGTGCCGCTCCTGGCTGCCGCGGATGGAGTCGCTGGCCAGGGCGCGCAGCAGCTGGCCGCGCTCGGCCTCGGAGGGCGGCGGGGTGAGGTTGTCGGCGAATTCGCGGTCGCTGACCTGGAGGTCGCCGACCAGGCCGGCGATGAGGCGGTAGGCGTAGGGGAGGGAATCGCGGACAGTGGCCACGAAGTCCTCCTCGCGGATCTCGCCCTGTTCGGCCTGGGCCAGGAGCTGCGGGGAGACGTCAAGCGACATGGTGCGGTGTCCTATCGGTGTGGGGTGTGTGCTTCGGGTGCGGTGTGTTTCAGGCCACGACGACGGCGTCGAGCAGAGCGGCGGGTCCGTGCTGGAAGTCCGGGTCGATCTGGTCGGCCAGGTCCTGGCCGGTGGCCCGGTTGGCCCAGGCGCGGGCGTTGCGGAGGTGGAATTCGACGGCCTGGCGCTGGAAGTGCTCCCAGTCCTTGGTGGTCGCGTCGGCTGCCGCGCGCAGGCGTTCGAGAGCTCGGCGGTGCTGCGGTTCGAGGTCGCCGGTGGCGCGGCCCTGTTCGCGGGCGCGTACCCAGTCGGAGTGGCCGAAGGTGGTCAGCAGGTCGTCGCCGACGTGTTCCCGCAGGAACTGCTCGTCGTCCGGGCCGGTGACCTTGTTGCCGACCACGGCGATGGGGACGTCGAATTCGGCCGCGTGCTCGCGGTACTGGCGGTAGACCGAGACGCCCTTGCGGGTGGGCTCGGCGACCAGGAAGGTCATGTCGAAGCGGGTGAACAGGCCGGAGGCGAAGGAGTCCGCGCCTGCGGTCATGTCGACGACGACATACTCGCCGGGGCCGTCCACGAGGTGGTTGAGGTACAGCTCGACTGCGCCGAGCTTGGAGTGGTAGCAAGCGACCCCGAGGTCCTCCTCCTCGAAGCTGCCGGTGACCATCAGCCTTACGCCGCTCACGTCATGTGTGTGGCGCGCGTGCACGGGGTCGGTTCCGAGCAGGCGCAGCAGGCGGGAGCCGCTGCCCGCCGGTGTCGTCTTGACCATGGCGTCCGCTGAGGTGATGCGGGGGTTGTCGCCGCGCAGGTAGTCCTTGATCCCGGCGAGCTGAGACCCGAGCGGAGTCATGGAGCAGGCCTCGTACTCGTCCAGTCCCAGGGCGCTGCCTAGGTGCTGGTTGATGTCGGCGTCGATGGCGACGACGGGGGCATTGGAGCGTCCCAGATGCTGGGCGAACAGGGCCGAGAGCGTGGTCTTGCCACTCCCGCCCTTGCCGACGAACGCGATACGCATGGCTGCGCACGACCTCTCAGGTGAACATGAATTTCATCTCTGTAAAGCTTCCGGGTTGTGAGTAACGGCTGTCAAATCACCTCACCCTCAACGGCGGATGCGAGAAGATGAGTTGACCGGTTCGGCCCAACGTCGGCTCGGGGCGTGGGGTCACCAGGAGGATTTCGTCACTCCTGGGAGGAATCCCGCGTGGGCCTGTTCGCGCATGCGCACCCTGGACAGTCCGAACTTGCGCAGGTGGCCGCGGGGCCGGCCGTCCACACTGTCGCGGTTGCGCACCCGGGTGGCACTGGCGTTGCGCGGCTGGCGGCGCAGCTCCTGGAGGGCTGCCTGGCGTTCGGTCTCGGGGGTGGCGGCGCTGCGGATGATCTCCTTCAGTTCCGCTCGGCGTGCCGCGTACCGCTCGACGGTCGCCTTGCGCTTCTCGTTCTGCGCGATCTTGCTTTTCTTCGCCATCAGACCTTCCCCCCGCGTGCGCGGATGCGGGCCACGGCGGCTTCGATCCCGATGGCGTCGATGGTCTTGATCGCCTTGGCGCTGAGGGTCAGCCGTACGTAGCGGCCTTCACCGGGCAGCCAGTAGCGCTTGCGCTGGATGTTGAGGTCGAAGCGGCGGGACGTACGCCGGTGGGAGTGAGAGATGGCGTTGCCGAAGCCCGGCTTGGCGCCGGTCAGTTGGCAGTGGGCGGACATGGGTGACCTGCCTTCGCTGTCAGGGATAATATTGGAAATGGAAGTCGTTACCAATATAGTGCAGGCATGGCTCGCAACGAACTGCGCCCGATCATCAAGCTCCGGTCCACGGCGGGGACCGGCTACACGTACGTCACCCGCAAGAACCGCCGCAACGACCCCGACCGCCTGACCCTGCGCAAGTACGACCCGGTGGCCCGCCGGCACGTCGACTTCCGCGAAGAGCGCTAAAGGAGGCCCTTTCATGAAGCCCGGAATCCACCCTGCGTACGGACCTGTCGTCTTCCGCGACAAGGCCGCCGACTTCGCGTTTCTGACCCGGTCCACCGCCAGTGGTGGAAAGACGATCGTCTGGGAGGACGGCAACACCTACCCCGTCATCGACGTCGAGATCTCCTCGGCGAGTCACCCCTTCTACACCGGCACGGCACGGGTACTGGACACCGCCGGACGCGTCGAGCGCTTCGAACGCCGCTACGGCCCGCGCGGGACCCGCTGATGGAGGAGAACAGGAAACTGCCCGTCGTCATCGTCGGCGGCCTGCACGCCGACGCCCGTAGGGAGGCCGTGGAGCAGCTCCTGCGCAGCGTCCCGGGCAGCGTGGCGCTGCACCACGACCTGTCCACGGCGGCCGACCGCTGCACGGTCCGGCGCAGCGTGCGCGACAACTCGGGCGAGCTGAGCGCCGGTGAGACCGAGCTCGTCAACGACTGCGCCTGCTGTGCACTGCGCGAGGACCTGGTCCCCGAGCTGGAACGGTTGGCCGGCGACGGCCTGACCCGGCTCGCCGTCGTCGAGTTGTGGGACTCCGTCGAGCCCCAGTCGATGGCAGAGATCATCGCCGCGCACGGCGGTGACGTAATGGACCTGACCTGTGTGATGACCGCCGTCGACCCCGCACTGCTCCTGCCCTGCCTCAGCAACAGTGACGACCTGGCCGAGGCCGGGCTCGCCGCCGCTCCCACCGACTGGCGGACCGTCGCCGACACCTGGGCACGTCAACTGGAGTACGCCCCGGTTCTGGCCCTCGTGGACAGCCAGGAGGCGGATGAGGCGGACCTCGCGCTGCTGGCCCAGCTCCATCCGACGGCTCGTCAGATGGCCGTCGGCTCCGGTGAACTGGCCGAGGCCGCCTTTGCCGGATTCGACGTCCAGGCAGCCGCCGCCCGCCAGCACCCGGCCTGCGCGCTGCTGCCGCAGCAGGCGGACGAGTGCGGGGTCACCACATTCGTGTGGCGCAGACACCGGCCCTTCCATCCGGAACGGCTCTATGCGGCGCTGGAGGATCTGGCCTGTGCCGCCGCCCGCAGCCGGGGCCGCTTCTGGCTCGCCGATCGTCCGGACACCCTGCTGTCCTGGGAGTCCGCGGGAGGGGCGCTGTGTGTGGAGGGCGTCGGCCCGTGGCTTGCCTCGCTGCCGGACGCGGCCTGGGAGATGGTCCCGCCGCTGCGCAGGGCCGCGGCGGCACTGGACTGGCATCCCGAGCACGGCGACTGCTGCCAGCACCTCGTCTTCACCTCACCCGGACTCGACCGCCACGGCCTGACCGAACTCCTGGACTCATGCCTCCTGACCGACGCCGAGTACGCCGGGGGACGCACGGCCTGGAAGCACCTGCCGCCCGCCTTCGACTCCCTCCTCGACCCAGTCCCGTAGAGAGTCCCGTAAGCGACCCGTAGAGAAAGGCGCCCATGGCCCTCCGCAGCAACCGCCCCCTCAAGCCCCGTGCTCCCCGGCCGAACCCGCTCGACGCAGCGAAGATCACCTATATCGACTACAAGGACACCGACCTGCTGAGGAAGTTCATCTCGGACCGCGGCAAGATCCGCAGCCGACGGGTGACCCGGGTCACCGCTCAGCAGCAGCGGCGACTGGCGCGCGCCATCAAGAACGCCCGCGAGATGGCACTGCTGCCCTACTCCTCCGCGAAGTGAGCGTCCGAGTGCCACCGGCGGAAGGTGGCACTCGGACCATGGCCCCCGGGGTCAGGAAGGCGACATAGTCAGGGTCGCAAGGGGGGGTGGACCGTGCGGGTCACCGTCGTCCAGGAGCTGAACGACGGTAACCCGCCGAACCGCCGGTGGTGGCCAACACCAGTCCGGCAGCGCTGGTCGCCAAAGATGGCCTGGCGTCTTGCCGACTTCTTCCGGCTACAGCAGGGGCGTCAGTTCAGGCGAGCGACTGCTCTGGGCGGCGGTGCGGCCCGCAGCCGCTTGGGTAGGGTGCCATCGTCCGGTAGGCCCGCGCGCAGCCAGGCAGCTACCGCTGCCGCATCGTCGGGGCCGGTGATGGGGCCCAATCGGGTCGGCAGTCCGCAGGGGCGCCGGTCCGTGGTGCAGGGCTGCGCCACGGCGAAGAGTCCGCGGGCCCCGCTCCCGTACGGGCCGAAGGCGTCGCAGCGCAGGACGTCGTGGTGGCACGCGGTGGCGACCAGGATGCCGTGGAAAGTGGTCCGCACGGCGTCCCTGAGAGGTTCCATGACAGATGCACCCGCCGGTCCGTCACACCCGGCGCGGCAGACGATCAGCGTGAAGGGACGGCTCATCAGTTGCGCCTCCTTGGGGGGCGGCTCAGGGCTGCAGCGCGGCGGCTACTGGGCGCGGAGTGTGTTCGGACGGGTGACGTTCGTACGCGCAAGGTGTCGTCGATGCCGTGGATGTCCCAGGCGGGGAACCGACACCGGCCGCGGCGCCGGCGCACGAGCGCCGCATCGATATCCACTTCGTTCAAGCGTTGACGATGGCCGCGACACGCAAGTCCTCGCGGGTGTCGAGGAGATGGTTGAGCCGGCTGGTCTTGCCCGAGCCGAGGAAGCCGGACAGGACGGCGACGGGCAGACCGGCCGGCCATGGCGCGGTCAGTCCTCCGGGGCCAGCAGGCCGCGCTGGTAGGCCTTCGCTAGTCTGCGCGGCACCTGGTACACCGAGCCGTCGATGGCGATGGGGACCAGGGCGGGCAGGCTGGCCTTCCACTGCGCGCGACGGTGCCGGGTGTTGCTGCGGGACATCTTCCGCTTGGGTACAGCCATGGCCTCGGGGCCTCCTCGGGTCGGGGGAATTTCCAGGATATATGAAAACGGATGCCATTTCCATTGAGTCGCCAGGCCCCGGGTCGCCTGCTGAGAGGCGGCCTCCGGCAGCGAGAACGGTCCCGCGTACCGCGCCGGATGCGGTGAGCGACTCCTCGTGTAATCGTCGCCACCTTCCGCGCGACGGGGGCCGCCACCGCTAGCGTTGGGCCCTCGGGATCCGCGGTCCGGCGGTGACCGCACGGGAGATGAGAGACGTGGCCGACGAAACAGGCGCGCCGGGCGTAACAGCGCGGCCGTTGCCGGAGCAGCGCGGCAGCGGACGGCCGACTCGCCTGCCCGGGGCGGCCGACGGGGTGCGCCTTGGGGTGAGCGTTGTTCTGCTCACCGCCGGCATCGGTCTGTCGCTGGTCGTGATCGGCACCGTCGTGGTGCTGCTGGGGCCCGAGTTCCTCCTGTGGCTGGATGGCCCGGTGGTGCGGGCGTGGCAGACGGTCTTCGTGGCCATCGTGATCCAGGGCATTCCGTTCCTGCTGCTGGGCACCCTGGTGTCGGCCGCGGTCAGCGCTTTCGTACCTGCCTGGGTTTTCACCCGGGTGCTGCCCGGCAACCCGGCGCTCGCCGTGCCCGTTGCGGGTCTGGCCGGAGCCGTCCTGCCGGGGTGCGAATGCGCTTCGGTACCGGTCGCCGGAAGCCTGATGCGGCGTGGGGTGACCCCGGCGGCGGCGCTGGCGTTCCTGCTGTCCGCGCCCGCCATCAATCCGATAGTGCTGGTGGCGACCGCGATCGCCTTCCCGGCCAATCCGCACATGGTGTTAGCGCGGCTCGCCGCGTCGCTGGCCACCTCGGTCGGCATGGGCTGGCTGTGGGTCAGGCTGGGCCGCGAGGAGTGGCTGCGGCTGCCCAAGGGCCCGGCCGGGCACGCCCCGCGTGCCGGGCGACTGGAGGAGTTCGGGACCTCGTTGCAGCACGACTTCCTGCACGCCGGGGGCTTCCTCGCCGTCGGGGCGGCGGCAGCGGCGACGTTCAATGTCACGGTGCCGCATTCGGTGCTGCGGACGTTCACCGACTCGCCGTGGCTGGCCGTGCCGGCCCTGGCCGGGCTCGCGGTGATCCTCGCGATCTGTTCCGAGGCCGATGCCTTCGTTGCCGCTTCGCTCACCGGGTTCTCGCCCACCGCCCGGCTCGCCTTCATGGTCGTCGGGCCGATGGTCGACCTCAAGCTCATCGCCTTGCAGTCCGGCACCTTCGGGCGGGGCTTCGCGCTGCGTTTCTCGACGGCCACCTGGTTCATGGCCGTGGCATGCAGCGCGCTGGTGGGGTGGTGGCTGCTGTGAAACGCAACTTCCAGGTGCTGCTGCTCCTCCTCACCGGCGCCGGGCTGCTGCACATCGCCCTGTTCAGCGACCTGTATCTGCGCTACGTCAAGCCCGGCGTGCGGCCTCTGCTCATCGCCTCCGGCGTGCTGTTGGTCCTGCTGGGCGTGATCGCCGCCGCCCGTGACGGCCTTCCCTTCAGCCGCGACGAGCCCGGACACGGCGCGCACCCGGGCCACGACGACCACGGGCACGACCACACCAAGGGCCCGCGCATCGCCTGGCTGCTCTACGTGCCCGCGCTCCTGATGCTGCTCTTCGCCCCTCCCGCTCTCGGCTCGTACACCGCCTCCCGCGACGACACCGCGACCACCTCCGCTGCCGGGACCTTCCCCGCCCTGCCGGCCAAGGACCCGGTTGCCCTGTCGCTGAGCGAGTTCAGCTCCCGTGCCGACTGGGACACCGGCACGTCGCTTCGCGGCCGCACCGTACGGCTCACCGGCTTCGTCACCCCCGGCACGAACGGCACCTGGTACCTCACCCGGCTGATCGTCAGCTGCTGCGCCGCCGACGCCACAGCTCTCAAGGTCGAGATGCACGGCGCCACGGCGCCACCGCCCGACGCCTGGGTGACAGTCACCGGCACCTGGCGCCCCACGGGCAGGGTCGGCACGGACTCCGCCCGCCCGGCCCTGGACACCGCCACCGTCGAGCGGATCCCCGAGCCCAGCGACCCCTACAAGGACCTCCCGAGAGTTACGGCGCCCTGATCCAGCCGGAGGCGCCCCGCTACTCCTGGGCGTGCCGGATCGCGTCGAGGACGATGTGGGCGACGTGGTCGTCGGTGAGGGAGTACTCGATCTCG
>NZ_RJVR01000192.1 GCF_003999195.1 Streptomyces soli | reverse complement strand
TGACAGCCAACCCCAGCACCGAAACAGCCCCCGACAAACAACGAGCGTCGCGGGGCTATCCCGCCGCACCCATCTGACCGTTGAGTTTTCCGGTCAGGACTACAGGTCAGGACCGCAGTGGAATGCTGAGCGGGAAGGCCATCTCGAACCGGTGCTCGGCGAAGCGCCATATGCCGTCGTGGCCCGTCTCGCAGCGGCCGAGAACCTTGCCCACCCGCAGTTGGGCGTGGGATTCGGACACCGCGGGCTCGAAGGCGTAGGTCGTCATGACGGCTTGGACGTCGGCCAGGGTCTCGCCGTCGGGAAGGACCTGCAGGTTGGCCCATTGGTGACAGGTCCGGCGCCGAGCGTCCGCGAACCTCGCCCGGTAGAACGTCTCGACCGCCTCCCGGCCGCGTACGACTTCGCCGGTCGGGGGGACGAAGGAGCAGTCGGCGGTGAACATGCCCGCCACGTCCTCCGGGCGTCGGCCGTCGATGGCGTCGCCGAAGCGAGTCAGCAGAATCCCCACGCCGTGGTACGCGGAGCCGCAGGTCAGGGAGGTATGAGGGACGGAAATCATGGGTCGCATCGTCCTTTCTCAGGGGCCGGCGAGACGTTCTGGGCCATCCGGAAGAGGGGCTGTCCGGAGCCTTGACCCTAAGTCACCTAGTGACTTAGGCTACAGCCACGTTAAGCGACTGAGAACACCCCGAAACACAAACTGGCCAATTCCGGCCGGTCCCCCGCGCAACAACTCCCCATGTCGAATGCCGCTTTCACCTTCGATGGGGCACCATTGCCGATCATCGCCCGAGGATGCCCTCCATGACGGATGACGTGAACAGAGCACAGGAATTTCACAGATTCGAACGCGGACGGGTCGCTGACCGCATCTTCGAGGACCTGCGGAATCAAATCCTTCGGGGAGCGCTGCCCGACGGATCGCGCCTCCCGGCGGAACGGGACCTCGCCGACCAGTACGGGGTCAGCGGCGCCACGGTGCGCGAGGCCGTACGTGCCCTGACGGCCATGGGGCTGGTCAGCGTCCGGCACGGCAGCGGGTCGTTCGTCACCGCGTCGGCCGACGCCATGATCGCGGTGTCGATCGCCTCGGTGATCCAGCTGAAGGACGTCGGCGCAGCCGAAGTCCTCGGTCTCCTCGGGGTGTTGAACGCCCACGCGGTTGAGCTGGCGGCACGCAACGCCTCCGACGAGGAGATCGCCTCGCTCAGAGCGGCTGCCGAGAAGCTGGTGGTCATCGACAGCGTGGACCGGGCCGCGGCCGATCTCAAGCAGTACCTCCGCCGGCTTTCCGAGATCTCCCACAGCGCGCTCCTCGCGGCGCTGTGCAGATTCTTCGCCGACGTCCAGGTGGAGCTGGCGTTCGCCATGTCCGGCGGCCCCAAGCTCGTCGACTGGAAACGCATCGCGGGCGCCCTCCATCCACAGCGCATTGCCGTCGTGGAAGCCCTTGAGGTCCGGGACGGCGCACGGGCGGCGGAAATGGTCAGGACCTACCATGCGCGCGCACTTGAACTGGTCACTTCCTCGCCACGCACCGAGGAGATCAAAGTCGCGGACCCCCTCTATTCACAGCTGATCGCATCGCTCGTGAACACCCGGCTGGCCGACCAGACGCAGTGACGTAACGGCAAGACCCGGAACAACGCATTCACGAAGGTGCCACGGCGCCCAGAGCACCAAAGAATTGAGCCGGATTCATCGGAACGGAAAGAGATGATCCATGAGTACCAGTCAGAGAGTCGACGTCGATTCGGTTCTCAACGCAGGACGCATGTCGCGCTCAACCCTGACCGTCATTCTCCTGTGCGCGTCGGTCGCACTCCTCGACGGATTCGATACACAGTCGATCTCCCTGGCAGCCCCCGCCCTGGGGCCCGTCCTGCACCTGCAGCCCTCCGGCTTCGGCACCGTGTTCGGCATCGGACTGCTCGGCGGACTGATCGGGGCCTCGGTGGCCGGAACGATCGGCGACCGCATAGGCCGTAAGCCGCTGGTGACCTGCGGAGTCCTGGTGTTCGGCGTCGTCACCCTCGTGACTCCGTCCGTCAGCTCGGTCGGCGCCCTGGAGATCGTCCGGTTCTTCACCGGAATCGGTCTCGGTACCGCTCTGCCGGGCATCATCTCGCTCACCTCGGAGTACGCGCCTGCGAAGTCCCGGGCGACGATCGTGGGGATGATGTTCTGCGGCTTCCCGATGGGCGCGGTGGTCGGCGGAGTCGTGGCGAACTGGCTGATCCCCGCCCAGGGCTGGGGGAGCGTCTTCTACGTCGGCGGTGTCGCACCGCTGTTGCTGCTGCCGCTGCTGGTGTTCAAGCTGCCCGAGTCCGCGCGGTTCCTCACGGCACGCGGCGACAGCGTGGCCGCGGCGAAGACCCTGGAGAGGCTGGGGATCCCGGCCGGCAGCGCCGCTCCGGTGGAGGAAGGTCCCACAGCGACCCGGTCTCCCGTGGCGGCCCTGTTCACGAAGGGCAACGCCCCGGGCACGGTCCTGCTGTGGGCCGCGATGTTCCTCACTCTGCTCATGACGTACTTCCTGGTCACGTGGTTGCCAAGCGTCGCGGTCGCAGCCGGGGCGAAGAGCGGTCTGCTCGCCGTGTCCACGCTGAATCTCGGCGGAGTGCTCGGGTGTCTGGTGATCGGCCGGATCGCGGACCGGCGCCGCCCGGCGGTGGTGGTCGGTGCCGCCTATGCCCTGGGCGCTGTCGCGGTCGGTGCCATCGGTTGGGCCGAGCAGTCCGACGCCATGCTGCTCGTGGTCACCTTCGTCGCCGGTCTGCTGAGCCTTGGCGCGCAGATGTGCACGATCCCGCTGGTCGCCAACTACTACAACACGACAGAGCGCGCCACCGGCGTCGGCTGGTCCATGGGCTGGGGGCGACTCGGCGGCATCACCGGCCCCGTGGTCGGCGGGTGGCTGATCGCGGCGGGGCTCGCCACCTCCTCCCTCTTCCTCCTCGCAGGAGGCGTCTCCGTCTGCGCCGCACTGGTGCTGTTCGCGTTCAGCCGGCTCAAGCGGCGCGCAGCGGCCTCCGCCACCCTCAACGCTCCCGTCAACGACGCGGCCAGCCTGGCCTGATCGTAAGGAGAATCCAATGAAGATCGTTCCCTTCGATGACACCAACTGGAAGATGGATCACCCCACCGGCGCGATCTACTTCCAGCACATGCTCAAGGGCGAGCCGGACTCCCCCGACAACTTCATGCTGATCCTCGGCAAGCAGGTCGGCGACTTCTCGATGCCCCGGCACCGGCACAACTTCGACCAGATCCGGTTTCCGGTCCGGGGGCCGATGAGCATAGGGCGCGGCATCGACCTCGAGGAAGGGCAGGTCGGCTACTTCCCCGAGGGCCTCTCCTACGGTCCGCAGGAGGACCTGGCGACACCGGACCAGGATCGCATTTCGCTGGTCCTGCAGTTCGGCGGCGCTTCCGGCTACGGGTTCATGAGCATCGAACAGCGCCGCCAGGCACGGGAGGAGCTGCTCGCGGCCGGGGGCAAGTTCGTCGGCCCGTACTACCACCGCCCGGACGGGAAGGTGCAGTGGGGCCTGAACACCATCTGGGAGCACGTCTTCGGTGAGCGGCTCAAGTACCCCAGGCCCCGTTACAAGAACGTTCAGGTAGCCGACACGAAGCGGTTCAACTGGCTGCCCGTGGAGAACGCCAAGGGCGTCGACCACAAGTACATGGGCGCCTTCTCCGAGCGCGGCGTCTGGATCGAGATGGTCCGGCTGCGCGCTCACGCCGAGTGGTCGTCCGTGGACGACAGGGCACGCCGGCTGGCGTTCGTGTCGTCCGGCACGGGCTCCTGCGACGGCGCGCCCGTCGGGGCCATGACCGCCCTTCAGACCGATGCCGGTGAAGAATTGCGTCTGACCGCGTCGGAGCCCCTGGAGCTGTTCCTCATCGGACTGCCCCCGGTCGTCGTGCCGAAGGAGGAATCCGAGGAGTACGACCTGGAGGAGATCCCGGGGCACAAGCTGCCGGAGTCGCAGGCAGCCTGACGTTCCTTCAACTGCCCGATCGGATTGCGCACGGTACCGCCGCACGCGGTGCCGTGCGCAGCGTCGCCCGTCACCACTTCAAGGAACGGAACCATGGAAGTACTTCTGCTCAAGGACGCGTCGCGGATGGTCGACAGCGCGCTGGAACACGGACGCGCCCTGGAATGCCACCCGCTGACCGTCGCCGTCCTCGACCCGGGCGGTCATCTGCTCGCGCTCAAGCGAGAGGACGACAGCGGGATCCTGCGGCCGGACATCGCCCAGGCCAAGGCATGGGGAGCGCTGGGTATGGGCGCCGGGGGCCGTAATCTGGCGAGGCGAGCCGCCACGGCACCGGCCTTCTTCGAGGCCCTGAGCGCCATCTCCGGCGGACGTATCGCTCCGGTTCCCGGCGGCGTACTGGTCCGCGACAGCGAGGGCCGCGTCATCGGCGCGGTGGGGGTCAGCGGAGATCACCCCGACAAGGACGAGGCGTGCGCGGTGTACGGCATCGAGAGCGCCGGCTTCACGGCCGACGGCGGCTGAGGGGCGGCGGCTTGGGGCCGGCGACCATCGAAGACGGTCGCCGGCCCCAAGGGTGTTCCGGTTCTCAGCCCAGGCCGTCCGCACCGACGTGGACCGCGGACTCGTCGAGCAGCGTGTCGGTGACCGGCTGCGGCGAGCCGTCGAGGCCGAGGACCGGGCTGGCCTCCTTGTACCAGGACTCGATCACCGCGCTTCCCCAGAAGTCGCGGCGGCGGTCGTCGTGGACGTTCCACCGGTACGTCTCGTGGTCCGGGTCGCCGGTGTAGTAGTCGGAGGTGTAGATCTCGACCCGGTGCCCGTCGGGGTCGCGCAGGTAGAGGTAGAAGGCGTTGGAGACACCGTGGCGGCCCGGGCCGCGCTCGATGTGGTGCTCCTGGCGGAGCGCGCCGAAGATGTCCGCGGTGCGCAGCACGTGGTGGGACTCGTGCGTGGCCACGCCCACGTGGTGCAGGCGTGGTCCCGCGCCACCGGTGAAGGCCACGTCGTGGACGGTCTGCTTGCGGTACATCCAGGCGGCGTACAGCTCGTGCTCGTCGCCTTCGATTGTCTCCGAGCAGCCGAAGCCGAGAGAGGTGTAGTGGGCGTACGCGGCCGGTATGTCCGGGGTGCAGATGTTGAAGTGGTCCAGGCGTGCGACCTCGGCGCCGCGGTGCAGGTCGTAGCGCTGGATGAGCCGTTCCGCGTGCTCGATGTCATGGAAGAACTCCACCGGGAAGCCCAGCGGGTCGATGACCCGTACGGCGTCGCCGACCCCGTGGGTGCCCGCGCCCTTCGGGACACGGCGCACCGGGCAGCCGAGGTGGGTGAAGTAGCTCTCGGCCTTGTCGACGTCCTCGGGGGTGCGGACGCGGTAGGCGATGTGGTCGAGTGCGGCAACCTCGCCCTGGCGCAGTACGAGGGAGTGGTGGGTCAGCTCATCGGTGCCGCGCAGGCAGAGGCTCCCGGCGTCCTCGTACTGGACGTGGAAGCCGAGCATGTCCACCCAGAACCACCGGGCCCTCGCGATGTCGGTGACCGCGAGCTGGGCGTAGGCGGAACGGACGACATCGGGTGAGGTGCCGGCGTTCACGCGGGGTCTCCCGCACCGAACCGCGGGGTGTGTACCTCGCCCAGCGCCACGTGCACGATCTTCGACTCGGTGTAGAAGTCGATGCTGTGGGCGCCGCCCTCCCGGCCGAGACCGCTGGACTTGACGCCGCCGAAGGGGGTCCGCAGGTCACGGACGTTGTGGGAGTTGATCCACACCATGCCGGACTCGACAGCGTGCGCGATGCGGTGACCGCGTTTCAGGTCGGACGTCCAGATGTAGGCGGCGAGTCCGTACTGCGTGGCGTTGGCCAGCGCGACCGCCTGCGCCTCGTCGTCGTAGGGGGCAATCGCGACGACCGGGCCGAAGATCTCCTCCTGGAAGATCCGGGCGTCGCGGGAGACGTCGGCGAAGACGGTCGGCTGGAGGTAGTTGCCCTCCGGAAGGTGATCCGGTCGCCGTCCGCCGGCGGCGAGGCGGGCCTCCTTGATGCCGGTCTCCACGTAGTGCAGGACTCGGGCGTAGTGCTCGGGATGGACCAGGGCGCCGACCTCGGTCGCCGGATCGGACGGCGGGCCGACCTTCACTCGCTCAGCCCGCTCGGCCAGTCGGCGGGTGAACTCCTCGTACACCGGCCATTCCACCAGCACCCGCGAACCGGCGGTGCAGCGCTCGCCGTTGAGGGAGAAGACCCCGAAGACCACCGAGTCCAGGGCGGCTTCCAGGTCCGCGTCGGCGAACACGATCGCCGGGGACTTGCCGCCAAGTTCCATCGAGGTGCTCTTCAGATGCTGGGCGGAGCTGCGGACGATGTGCCGGCCTGTGTCGGTGGAGCCGGTGAAGGAGATCAGCGGCACGTCCGGGTGGTCGACCAGCGCCTGGCCGGCCTCCTCGCCGATGCCGTGCACGATGTTGACGACCCCGGCCGGCAGCCCAGCGTCGGCGAGGATCCGCGGCCACAGTCCGGCCGACAGCGGCGTCCACTCGGCCGGCTTGAGCACCAGGGTGCAGCCCGCCGCGAGCGCCGGGGCGAGCTTCCAGCTCTCCAGCATGAAAGGCGTGTTCCACGGTGTGATCAGCCCGGCCACGCCGACCGGGGCGCGCACCACATAGCTGAACTGCTCCTCGCCCTGACGGAACGCCTCCTCGCCGAGCGCCACGATCACGTCCGCGAAGTACCGGAAGTTCTCAGCGGCTCGCCGGGCCTGGCCACGCGCCTGGGTGATCGGCAGCCCGGAGTCGTACGACTCGAACTGCGCCAGCTGCTCGTGGCACGCCTCCACCTCGTCCGCGATGTGGTGGAGCGTGGTGGCCCGGGCCCGGTTCGACAGCCCGGACCAGGCGGGGAACGTGGCCTTGGCGGCGGCCACCGCCCGGTCGACGTCCGTTGGGCCGCCCGCCGAGGCCTGGGCGTACACGGTGTTCGAGGCGGGATCGGACACGTCGAAGGTGCGGCCGTCGGCGCTGTCGGTGGCTTCGCCGCCGATCCAGTGACGGATGGTGCCGGGCAGTCCTGCCGGGCGCGTGCTGGGCATAGCTCCTCCTTCGTGGTGTATCAGACGGGCTGGACGAGGTCGGCGCCCTCGGCGAGATACGCCCGGATGCGGGCCAGGCCTGGCTCGGTGGGGGTGATGAGCGGCGGACGTACGTGCGCGGAGGCGATACGTCCCTGCTGGTGCAGCACCCACTTGGCCGGCGCCGGATTGGTCTCCACGAACAGCAGGTCGACCAGAGGATGCAGGCGGAAGTGCAGTTCGCGGGCGGCTGCCATGCTCTCGGGCTCTCCCGCCTCCCACAGCTCGTACATCCGCGCCACCGCCGCCGGCGCCAGGTTGGCCACGGCGCTGACGAAGCCCGCCCCGCCCAGGGCCAGCAGCGGCAGGCACAGCAACTCGATGCCCGACCAGACCAGCAGCTCGGGGCCGCAGGCGTGCATCACCCTCGAGAAATGCTCGAAGTCCTTGGTCGTCTCCTTGACGCCGACGATGTTGTCGAATTCGGTGAAGAGCCGCTTGACGGTTTCCGGCGCTATGTCGACGGCCGTGCGGGACGGCACGTTGTAGACGACCAGCGGCAGGTCGGGGAACTCCCGGGCCACCGTGGCGTACCACTGGTACAGCGCCTCCTGCGTCGGACGGGCGTAGTAGGGGGTGATGACCAGGGCCGCGTCCGCGCCCAGCTCGCGGGCCGCTGCGGTGATCTCCAGGGTCTCGTCGAGCTTGTGCGATCCGGTGCCGGGCAGGAAGGGCACCCGGTCGGCGATCTCCTCCGTCGCGGTGCGCATGGCGGCGATCCGCTCGGTGGCGCTCTGCGCGCTCGGTTCGCCGGTGGAGCCGCCCAGCGAGATGCCGTGCGAGCCGGACTCCAGCTGCCAGTGGACCAGGCCGCGCAGGCTGTCGTGGTCGACGGCTCCGTCGTCGGTGAACGGGGTGACGACGGGGGCGATGGAACCCCGGATGGCGGCCGGGTCGCTGCGGAACTTCATGCGGTGTCTCCCTGCTCGCGCCGCCTGGCACGCCACTGCTCGTACGGTCCCTGCCAGTCGGGGCCCAACGGGTACAGGCCGTCGACCGGCCGGCCGGCCCGAACCTGCTCGGTGATGAAGCGCTCCTGCGACTCCTGCTCGGCGCTGTCGGCGATCAGCTCCTCGGCGAGTGAGGGATCCACGACGACCACGCCGTCGGCGTCGCCGACCAGGAGGTCGCCGGGCTGTACCAGGGCCCCGCCGCAGGCGATC
Source organism: Streptomyces soli (assembly GCF_003999195.1). Classification (GTDB taxonomy): domain Bacteria; phylum Actinomycetota; class Actinomycetes; order Streptomycetales; family Streptomycetaceae; genus Actinacidiphila; species Actinacidiphila soli. The sequence continues at coordinate 91,106 of NZ_RJVR01000192.1, read as the reverse complement.
GGGATGCCGGTGTCCCAGGGGACGTGGCGGCGGCCCAGTACGGAGGGGTGAGCCCCGCCGCAGTACACCGGCAGTTCGAGCTCGGCGACCACCGCGCTGTCGCGCAGCGCCCCGTCCGTGACGACCCCGGCCGCTCCGCGCCGCAGGGCGCGCAGGGCGAGGATGTCGCCGAGGGTGCCCGCCGTGGTGTCCCGGCGGGCGTCCATGACCAGCACCTGACCGGGCCGCAGTTCCTCGATGGCCCGCTTCTGGGCGTTCATGCCGGCGCCGTACCGCTGGAACAGGTCCTCGCGCAGCGGCAGATAGCGCAGTGTGTGGGCGACGCCGACCATCTTGTCGCCGGGCCGCGTGGGGTGTACCCCGTCGATGCTGGTCTGTGCCAGGCCGCGCTTGCGCAGTTGCGCGCTGAGCGTGGCCACGGCGATGTCCCGCAGTCCTTGCTCGATCCGCATGTCCAGTACGGGTTCGGGCTCGTACGCCGCGCCCCAGGCCGCCTCGCGCTCGGCCTGGTCGGCCCTGGGCATCGCACCCCAGGTCTCCAGGTCGTGGTCGGCCCCGGCGATCCGGTTGCGCAGCCGGCCGGTGCTGACGTTCCCGTCGCCGACCTCGACCTCGATGGTGTCGCCGGGCGAGACGACGGACGCGCCGGCCGGCGTGCCGGTGAGGATGACGTCCCCGGGCTCCAGCGTGACCAGCCGCGACAGGTCGGCGACCAGATCCCCGAACGGGAACAGCAGGGTGTCGGTGGTGTCGTCCTGGACGAGTTCGCCGTTGACCCAGGTACGCAAGTGCAGCGCCGCCGGGTCGAGCCGTCCGGCGGCCAGCAGCCTCGGGCCGATCGGAGTGAAGCCGTCGGAGCCCTTGGAACGCAGGTTGGAGCCGCGGTCGGCGTGGCGCAGGTCGTACACACCGGCGTCGTTGGCCGCGGTCACGTAGGCAATGTGCTGCCAGCCGTCCTGCGGCGTGACCCGGTACGCGCGACGGCCGATCACCAGGGCGATCTCGCCCTCGAACGCCATCAGTTCGCAGCCGCGCGGCCGGTGGATCGGGTCGTCGTTGCCGGCCAGCGATGACGGCGGTTTGAGGAAGTACGACGGCTGGTCGGGCACCCGTCCGCGTTCCGCCGCCCTGCTGCGGTAGTTGAGGTGGACGGCGATGATCTTCGAGGGTGTCGTGCTCCGAGCGGGTGGGGCATCAGCCGGGCTCCTGTCCCTGGTCCTCGTGGCGGATGCGTTCGCGCAGGGACAGCAGACCGTCGACCGCGTCCATGGCCGGGCTGGGGACGCCGGCGCGCCGTGCGAGTTCCCGTACGGCGCCGAGAATGGCGTCCGTCTCCAGGCGCCGGCCTCGGTCGGAGTCCTGCAGCATCGAGGTGCGGAAGGCGCCGAGCCGGCGGGCGACGTCGAGCCGCTCGTCCGCCGACATCGCGGTGGGGATGCCCAACCGGGTGCCGACTTCGGCCGCTTCGGTGAAGATGGCGGCACACAGCTGCCGCAGATCGGGGTGCTCGAGGATCTCGAGCACCGTCCCGCCGGTCAGCGCGCTGACCGGGTTGAGATTCACGTTCCCGAGCAGCTTCTCCCAGGTCGCCGTACGGATGTCCGCGCTGACCTCGGCATGGACCGGGCCGGCGGACAGCGCCTTGGCGCACCGGTCGACACGGGCCGAGACCCCGCCGAGCGGGTTGCCCACGATCAGGCAGTCGCCGCTGGAATGCGTCACGTGTCCCGCCGCCGGGACGGAACTGCTGAAGTGCGCGACCCCGGCCATCACCCGGATGGGTGGCAGCAGTTCCAGCAGACCACCGTCCGGGTCCACGCTCCGGATCACCGGGTCGTCGGCGCCCACCGTGGCCAGCAGCCACCACGGGACGCCGTTGGCCACCACGAGCACGTCGGCACCGGCCTCGATCCACGGCCGTACGCGTGTGACGGCGGCGGACAGGTCCTGGCTCTTGACGCAGATGACCACCAGATCCGGCTCGGGGAGCCGCGCGGGGTCGTCGGAGGCGGCAAGGCGGTGCCGGGCGCTGCGGCCGGTGCTGTCCACCAGCAACCCGTGCTCGACGATGGCGTCCAGATGAGCGCCCGGCGCGCCCAGCAGGGACACCTGCGCGCCGGAGGCGGTGAAAGACGCGGCCAAGGTCGCCCCGACGGCACCCGGTCCGACAATCGTGATCTTCAAGGCCATCCCTCAGCTCTGGTAGGACGGATCGGTACGGTCGATCTTGCGCCGCAGCGCCTCGAAGAGGGTCCGACCCGCGTCGGTACGGTCCCCCAACTGGAAGGACTCCCTCGTCGACTGGACCGCGGCCTCGCGGCTCACCTTGGCCAACGGCCGGCCGGTGGATCCCGCGGCGAGCTGGATCTCGCAGGCCCGCTGAAGAGTCCATAGGGCCGAGAACGCCGCGGGCAGGGTCGGTCCCAGCGAGAGCAGACCGTGATTGCGCAGGATCATCAGATTGCGCTCGCCCAGGTCCTCGACCAACCGCGACTGCTCCTCCGGATTGACGGTGATGCCCTCGAAGCCGTGGTACGCGACCATCTCGAACAGCTGGGCCGAGTAGAAGTTGTCCGGATCCAGACCCTCGCCGATGCAGGCGACGCCGGTGCCGGCCGTGGTGTGGGTGTGCATGATGCACCGGGCGTCGGGGCGGCTGGCGTGCAGGGTCGTGTGGATCAGCAGCCCGGCCTCGTTCACCGGCCAGGGCGAGTCGGAGAGGATGTTCCCCTGGTGATCGATCTTCACCAGGTTCGACGCGGTGACCTCGTGGTACATCAGGCCGAACGGGTTGATCAGCAGGCTGCCCTCCTCACCCGGGACCCGCAGCGTGATGTGGTTGAAGATCATCTCGACCCAGCCCAGATGATTGAAAATCCGGTAGCAGGCCGCCAGTTCGAGCCTCGCCTGCCATTCGGCGTCGCTCATGGACTCCGGGGTCTGCCGATTCGGGGGGTGCGTCAGAACGGTCACGCTGGCTCCTTCGTGTCGCGGCGCGCGCTGAGCTCGAGCATGGGACGCCGCACTCCCAGGAGCAATGTCGAAACGTACACTCGCTCATGGGCGCGAATGTCGGCTACGACACCACCTGTGTGTTCGCCCTTACGCGAGGAGGACGGATGACGTCACTGCCGCTGGCACAGTTGGTCGACTCGATGCCCGAGGATGTGGTGACCGTGCTCTCGGGCGGCGATGCCCAGGCGCCGGACATCGCGGGGGTCGAACTCCTCGACTGCCCGGAGGCGGCCGGCGACCTGCCGCCCGGGCAGTTGCTGCTCGCCGTGGGACTCGATCCGGCCGACGACACGGCAGGCGACGCCGCGCTGCGTACGGCCGCGGACCACAAGAGCGCTCTCGCGGTGAAATGCGCGCTCCCCGCCCCCACCGGATTCGTGGACCGGGCGACGGAGCAGGGAGTCACCGTGCTCGCGGTGGACCCGCGGGTGCCGTGGACCCGTATCCAGCAGATGGTGGCCACGCTGCTCGCCGCGCGCTCGGCCGGCCCCGGGACCGACGATCGCCGGTTCCCCGGCGGTGACCTGTTCGCCCTGGCCAACGCGGTCGCCGCGATCGTCGGCGGTGCCGTCGCGATCATGGACACCCAGCAGGTCCTCGTCGCCTACTCGAACCTGCCGGACCAGCCCATCGACGAGACCCGCAGGCGCGGCATCCTGGGCCGGCAGGTGCCCAAGGAGGCCGTCGCCGACCACCTCGACAAGGAACTGTGGGGCAGCGACGCCGTGGTCCGCCGCCACAGGCCAGGCGACCTGCCACGCCTGGCCGTGGTGATCAGGGTGGGCCAGGACGTTCTGGGCTCCTTGTGGGTGGCCTTCGCCGACGCCGACCGGCGGCCGCTCGGCGACTTCGAGGCCACGTTGCGCGAGGCGGCCGGCGTCGCGGCGCTGCACATGCTCGCGCTGCGCAGGCAGGTCGACGACGACCAGGACAGCCGCAACCGGGCGCTGCGGTCCGCCCTCGAGACAGCGGAGGCGGCCACGGACCGCCCGACCGGCATCCGGCTGCCCGCCGTCCTGCTCGGCCTGGCCGCCACCGGGGAGGTGGACGACAGGGAGACGGACGACACCATGCGGCTGCGGGCCGACCTGATGAGAATGCTCGACCTCATCACCCTGGACGGGCGCTCCCTGGGCCACGAACCGGTCGTCACCGTCATCGGCGACCGGCTCTACGCCCTGCTGCCGACCGCGCCCCCCGCCTCCGTACCGGTGGACCATCTGCTCGACCACCTCATGGACCGCGCCCGCCGATCCCTGCGGCGGACGTACACCTTGGTGCGCTCCGGCGCCGTCGACTCACCGGCCGGCCTGCACGAGGCGCGCCGTGACATCGACGCCGCGCTCGACCATCTCCACGACCAACGCGCCGCACCCGGTACCTACCGCACCCAGGACCTGCGCGCCGACCTGGTGCTGCGACGCCTCCTCGCCACCGTCCGCGACAACGACGACCTCCGCACCGGCACCGCCGAGCAGATAGCGGCACACGACGCGGACCACGGCACCGACTACCTCGCCACCTTGGCCGCGTATCTGCGGCACTTCGGCGACGTCGTACCGGCCAGCGCGGCCCTCCACATCCACCAGAACACCCTGCGGCAACGGCTGCGCAGGGCCGAGCAGACATTCGGCCTGTCCCTCCGCGACCCGACCCAGCGCCTGCTGCTGTCCGTGGAGATCGCTGCCCTGGGGAAGTGGCAGGCGAGCGCGGATCAGAACTTCTGAGTCCGCTGTCAGAGGTTCCTGTTGGGTGCGAGGCCCTTCAGATCGAGGTCGATCTTGAACGGGAGAGGCCGCTGAAGCGTCTCGCGGAAAATCCCCGCCGGAGCGTAGATCCGGGTCGGCTCGTCAAGCTCGTAGACGTGGACCGCCGGGGCTGTACCTTCATCCTCAATGCACCAGTAGTGCCGGATCCCGGCCTCTGCGTATTTGCGCAGCTTGACCGACCGGTCGCGGTGAGCGGACTCGGGTGAGACGACCTCGATGACCAGCAGGACATCCTCCGGTGCGTACCACGTGCGATCGGGGTCGTAGGGGGAGGTGGTCACCAGGAGGTCGGGTTCGGGGCGATTGCGTGCGTCGAGACGGATGGTCATCTCGCGCTCGACCTCGATGCCGTCTGGTGCCTGCGCCATGAGTTCGGTCGTCAGGGCTGTAACGAGGCGCCCATGCCAAGACCGCTGCGGCGACATCATGAAGACGAGGGCTCCGTCGATCAGCTCTGTGTGGCGCGGTGCTTCCGGGAGGTGGTCCAGGTCCTCCGCGAACCAGCCTTCCGCACGCGGTGGGTGCATCCAGTCGGGCAGGGCGGTCATGGCTCAACCGTAGCGACTCGGGGAGGTCCGGGCCACGAGGCCACCTACGCCCGCCGACCGCGCCCTCCGCCGTACGGTGGATCTCCTACGCAAGGGAGGCGCGGCATGGGACATCCGGTCGACCGGCGGGCGGTGCTGCTCGGGGTGGGCGGGTTGTTGATCGGCGCGGCGGGCTGTTCGGAGACGTCGAAGACGCAGGCCGGTCCGTCGCCGTCCACGTCCTCGCCGCCTGCCCTGCCGTCGGCCCCCTCCCCGTCCGCGTCGGCGTCATCAGCCCTGCCCGCGACCACGGTGTGGCGGCCGAACCGGGACGACGTTGAGCCCGGCGTGAAGCTGCGTGCCGTACAGGTCGTGGAGGCCATCGGTGCCTGGGGCGCCGGGCAGGGCGGGGTGGCGGCGGCGAGGAAGCGGGTGGCGGCGTTGGGGGCGGCGGGGGCGCTGGTGGATCAGGCGGGGGCGTTGTTGCCGGCGGCGGATGAGGCGGCGTTGCAGGTGGTCGACGCGCAGTACGGGGGGATTCTGGCGGACTCCGCGAGCGTGCTGGTGGTGTGCCGTCAGTGGACCCCGGGCCACGCGGGCGGTACGACCGTCGACGTACGGCTGAGCCGCGCGCAGCCGCGCTGGAGGGTCACCGCGCTGCACCCGGCGCGGCCCGGCGGTGCCGCGAAGTCGCTGCCGGGCGCCGCGCGGCAGGTGCTGGCCGACTCGCGGATCGTCCTGCCGCCCGCGGCGGGGGCCGACATCCGCAGCGGGAACGTCCACGCGAGCGTGCTGCGGGCGCTGCTGGACCTGGCCGGGACGTACCGGATGTACGTCAGCGTGGTCCGATCCGGGCATCCGCTGGACGTGTTCGGCACCAGCCGGCCCAGTGACCATCCGCTCGGCCGGGCCTTCGACGTCTGGCAGATCAATGGGCACGCCGTCGTCGACCCGGGTACGTCCCGCCGGCTGGTCGAGTCCTTCATGCGGGACGCGGCGGCGGCCGGTTCGTACAACGTGGGCGGCCCGGTGCAGTTGTCGGGCGGCTCGGGTAATCAGTTCTTCTCCGACAACACCCACCACGACCACGTCCACGCGGGGTTCACCGCCTGACCGCTTTCCGGTGTCAGACTCCGCGGATGGACGTGACGGAGCCGGCGCGCTCGTTGATCGGCCCGACCCCCGCTCACCGGACGGCGGGCATCGAAGGTGCTGCGCGCCGCCGACGGCTCGGCCGAGGTAGCCATGGACACGCCGTACGAACTGACCAACGTCATCGGCTCGCTGCACTCCAGCGGGCTGATCTCACTGGTGGACGCGGCGGGCCTCGCCGCGATCATCGCGGCTTGCCAGGACACGGACGACTTCACCGGCGTGGTGCCCCTGGGTGCGGCCGCCTCCCTGGAATTCCTCGCTCCCGCACGCGGACGGCTCGTGGCGTCCTGCGCCCTGGACGAGGCAACCCGCGCCGCCCTGCGCCCGGTGCTCTCGGGGGCGGAGGCCCGGGCGCGTATCAGCACCGTTCCTAATCAGTGGTCAGGAGTGAGTCTTGGACCCACGTCCCGGTACTGCGCGCATCCCGAACGGTTTTGGATGCACTGGTTGCCCGCGTTCCCTGTTGTGTCCCCGCTCGGCGGCGTGCATCGTGTGCACGCTCCGTGACGGGGTGGCGGGTTTCCTCACGTCCCCGGACTCCACGATCGGCCTGGACGGTCCGATGCCCCGCACGATCGCTCTGGTCGTGTGGGGGCGGTGCCGTCCGTCGCCGGACCGGGTGCCCGAGGGCGCGCCTGCCGATCGCCACCGAAGCGGCGTCATGGCGAGTCATTTTGCGGCGCGGGGTGACCAGCGGCTTCTGCCAGTGCTGGCCTCCCCACTGGGAGGTGTACGCCGGGTCGACGGCCACGATCGACAGGCCGGACTCGGCGGCCATCGAGACAAGGCGTGCCTTGAGTTTCCCGGTGGGGATACCGGAGATGAGCTGACGGAACCGCTTCTTGCGGCCGTGCTTCTCCCGGGTCTTCTCGGCGGTGAAGTCGAGGTCCTCGATGGCGATGGCGGCGACGCCGCACCGCTTCGCCCAGTACAGGAGACGGGTGGTGGCGTGCCGGATCTGCGCGTCCCGGTGGTTCGCGGTGCCGGACAGGTCGTAGTGGAACCTGTGCGGGTCGCCGACCGGGTTGCCGTGCTCGTCGAGCCGGTAGGCGGCGAAGTGGTCGGCGTTGGTGTCCACGCCGATCATGCCGTTCGCGCGGGCCGCCTGAAGCGGGATGGTCTGGACGACGGGGCGCTGCCACGACGCGGTGAGGTACCAGCGCCCGCGGGCCACGTCCAGGTGGATGCGGTAGGCCACGGCCCGGTTGGCCTCGACCCGGTCGCGCCATTCCTGGCCCCGGTGCTTGAAGGTGACCTTGGATGTGAGGACGTACCGGCCGTGCCTGGCGTTCGACAGGTGCGCGAGCGGTGCGGGCAGCCTGATCGACACTTCGCCCTCGGGCGTGACGCGGATCGTCTCGTTGCCGAAGCGTTTGCCGGACTCGCCGTCTGCGGCGAGGAACCAGCGTTCCGCCTCCCACCGCTTGCGCCACTTGGTCTCGGTGAGCTGGGCTTTGGTGAGGTTGTGGCGGGTGTTGAGGAGCTTGCGGCCACCGCGCACGACGTTCACGGCACCGGCCTCACGCTCCGCACGGGCCACGCCGAGCCGGTGTTCCAGCGTGTGCAGGCGGCGGGATTTGTGGAACCACTCGCTCTTCGAGCGGTATCCGCCCGGCGCCTTCTTGGTGCCCTTCTCGCCGATCGGCTGTGACAGACGGTGCATCAGCGTGCGGATACCGGTCTCAAGGGACTGGATGTGCACGAGCTGGCAGCGCCGCGACAGGGCCCACTGATCGTGGGTGGATTTGGTGATACTGCCAGCCCAGCGAGACGACGATTCGGCCGTCAGACTCTGCTTACGCGCCGCCCACCGCTGCGCATCGTGGTCGTTGCCGTCCGCACAGCGCACCTTGAGATCGAGCGACGCGAGGTGTCCCAGGTGCTCGCCCACCAGGCGCAGCACCTTGTCGTCCTGGGGTGTGAGGTGTTTGAGGCGGTCTCGGATCGCCACCCCGGACGGCCCGAGCGCGACGAACGGGGCATCGACGGTACGGAGCTGCTTCTTCTCCGGCTCAGTCATCGGCCGCCGCCGCTTGCAGGGCCTTGTGCGCCCGGTTCTTCGCGGAGCGCCGTCCGTAGAGGCGGGCGCAGAACGAGGTCAGTACCTCCACCACATCGCGTACGAGGTCGTCTTCGACCTCCCCGTCGTCCAGGACGACCAAGCGGCGGCCGGTCGCGGACAGTGCAGCCTCGACCAGTTCCACGTTCATCCGGCCGAGCCGGTCCTTGTGCTCCACCACAACAGTGGTCACATCCGGATCAGCCAGCAGCCGACGGGCCTTCGTACGCCCGCCGTTCATACCGGACCCGATCTCCGACTCGGCCCGCACCACCCGGTGACCGGCCTTCGCCGCCCACTCGGCCAGCCGCGCGGTCTGGCGCTCCAGGTCTGCCTTCTGGTCGTGCGAGGACACCCGGGCATACAGTCCGACACCACCCGTCGCAGACAGCGACGTATTCGCGTCCATGTTCACCAGGATCGTGCGCGGGCCCACGCGTTCCGCAGGGACCGGCAACGTGCCCTCACGGAACCAGCGGTACGCAGTCCGGGGAGCGATCCCCTGCGCCCGTGCCCATTCCGTCAGGTTCATAAGCAAAGACCATACACCACTCATGACCAGTAAAGGACACTCATAGACACTCAACCGCCACCAGTTACCGACCCTCGCGGACGTCACGGACGCGGACGGCGTCCCGGTGTGCCGGGGGAGGTTCGACTGGAGCGTGCGGCGCCGGCCCGCCGGTTCGGCATCAAGCGGAGCTATCGGGCAACCGGTTGACGTGCCGTGAAGAGTCTTTACGGAATCCCTCCGCTATACCGGACACGCGGGTTGACAGCATTCGACGACAACGTTCACGATGCGTGATGCCACTGTGGCCTCAGTGCCCAGTGTTACCTCGACCACCCCTGCCCGGCACCGCTTTCGGCCTGCCCTAGTACGGGGAGGGCTGCCGTTTCGATGCGCACCGGGCCACGTATCGCCAGATTGGTAACTGCATGTCCATATCGAGACGTGTCACCATGCGGCGGCTGCTCGGCGTAAGCGCCGCAGCTCTCGCTCTCTCTGTCGCCGGGTCCACCGCCGCGTACGCCTGCGAGGGCGGCAGCGGCTGGAACAAGGGCACCCCGGCCGGCTACAAGCCCGGTAACGGCGGCGGCACGAAGACCTCCACGGACAAGTGCGAGTTCTCCGTCGACGGCACCAACTGGTACGCCTCCGTCAAGGTCGACGACATCAACCTCAAGGCCGGCGACGACGGCAAGGTCCACGTCAAGGTCCGGACCGCCTCGGACTCGGCATCCTGCACGGCCTCCCTCGCCTCGTACCGTACGCACGGCGCGACCTTCGAGACCTCCGGCAAGCAGGTCTTCCACGACTGGGACACCGCCACCGTGAAGTCGGGCGAGACCGACACACTCGACGTGGCCTTCCCGGACGTCGGCTGCTTCGCCCAGGTGGACCTGTACTACGGCAACACCAAGTACGACGGCGACTTCAACGCCAACGACGGCTACACGCACGGCGATCTGCCCGAGGGCCCGGACCACGCGGTCATCGGCGACAAGAAGATCGCCTGGTGGAACGGCGGCACCAAGGACTGCACCGCGCAGGTCATTCCCTCCAGCAGCCCCTCGGAGTCCGCCTCCACGTCCGAGTCGGCCACCCCGTCCGCGTCGGCGTCGACCACGCCGGCCACGGGCGAATCCTCCCCGGCGGCCTCCATGTCCGCCTCGGCCTCAGCGTCGGACGTCGCGGCCTCCGCCTCCGCGAGCACCTCCTCCGGTGACCTCGCCGAGACCGGCAGCAACGGCACCGGCGCCCTCGCGGCCGGCGCGGCCGTCCTCGTCGCCGCCGGCGCGGGCGTGCTGTTCGCCACCCGGCGCCGTCAGGTGGCCCGCCGCCACTGACGGTACGTGTGTTGTAAGGGGCGTGTCCTATGAGGACACGCCGCTTACCTTTTGGCCAACGGCCGACCCGGCACCTGCGGTGCCGGGTCGGCGAGTGAGCCGAAGCGGAGTGCCCCCACAGTGGCTGAGCGCAGCGGAGACGAACTCGCCCCAGAAAGAAAGGGGACCGCCTTCCGACGCGCTCTAGCCTCCAGTGAGGGCGAATTGGAAGAATCCAGTCAAAGACTGCACCAGTGCGCCCGGGGGAACTGAATGAAGGCATGGGGGGAAGGCCTCGCCCGCGATCGATATCCCACCGTGGACGAGGTCACCGCAGCAGCGCGCCAACTTGCCTCCCGCTGGCCGTGGCTGTGCCGGTTGCGGCAGGTCGGAAGGTCCCGGGCGGGGGAGCCATTGTGGCTGCTGTCCGTGGGGCACGGGCAGCGCAATGTCCTGGTGGTGGCGGGCCCGCACGCCAACGAGATGGTCGGCGGCGCCACCGTGCTGCGGCTCGCCGAGCGGGTCGTTGTCGAGGACCGGCTGCTGGCCGGGGCCGACGCCGCCTGGCACTTCCTGCTCTGCGCCGACCCGGACGGCGCGAGACTCAACGAGGCGGTCCCCGAGGGCGAGTTCACCATGCTCGGCCACTACCGGCACTTCTTCCGGCCGTGCGCTGCCGAGCAGCCCGAGTGGCTGGCCGCCGACGGCCGCCTCAGCGGGGCCCTGCCCGAGACGCGGGCGCTGATAGAGGTCATCGACGAGCTGCGCCCGGTGCTGCAGATCTCCCTGCACGGCATCGATGTAGGCGGCAGCTTCGTACAGCTCACCCGTGACATCCCCCGGCTGGCCGAGCGCATCGCCAAGTCCGCCGCCGAGTTCGACATCCCCCTGGAGGCAGGCTCCTCCGACGCCTTCCACTGGCCGAGCCCGGGACCCGGCGTCTACGTCATGCCGCCGCCGAGCGGCTCGCGCTCCCGGGAGGACGCCGACCACTCCACGTGGACGTATCTCCACCGCTACGGCGGCGTCACCGCGATCGCCGAAGTCCCCATGTGGGCCTGCGACAGCGCCTCGGACGTCTCCCCGCACCCCGCCGCCGAGGGGGCTTTGCGCACCGCCGGTGACACGTTGCGGCACGGCAGCCACCTCGTGCAGCGCCTCATCGCCGAGGTCCGCCCCCTCGTCGCCGACCGCGACGCCGGGCCCCTGCTGCGGGCCGCCGCCGAGATCGCCGCCGTCGGCCCGCAGCTCGCCGCGGACTGGGATCCGTCCCTGCGCCGTCCGGGGGGCCCGCCACTGCCCGTGATGACCCGGGCCCGGGTGAGCAGCGTCGAGATCTACACCCAGCGGCTGCCGCTGCGCGCCGCGTCCATGCTGCTGCGTTTCGTACGCGGTGTGGCCGAGCCGTCCTTCGCCCTCGCGGAGATGCGGGGGCGCCTCGAACACCTCGTCACCGACTGGTGCCGCTCGTACGAGACGGCTCACCGCGCCCGCTGGATCCCGGTGCGGCACCAGGCCGAGCAGCACGCCCGCGCGGCCATCGCGTGCTTCGAGCTGCTCAGCTGACACTGCGTGAATCTCTAGCCATGACTTGCGGTTGACCACCCTCAGTTGCGAAGCTGTTGCTGTCCGTCAACCCGAGGGAGTGGCACGTGCCTTTCGGTGAGCAGCCCGCGTACCTTCGCGTCGCCGACGATCTGCGACGGAAGATCCTCGACGGCACCCTCCCGCCGCACACCAGGCTTCCCTCCCAGGCCCGCATCCGTACCGAGTACGGGGTGTCGGACACCGTCGCCCTCGAAGCGCGCAAGGTGCTGATGGCCGAGGGCTTCGTCGAGGGCCGCTCGGGCTCGGGGACGTACGTACGGGAGCGCCCGGAGCCCCGCCGGATCATCCGTACGGGCTACCACCCGGCCGCCGGTCAGTCCACGCCCTTCCGGCAGGAGCAGGGGGACGAGGGCTTCAAGGGCACATGGGAGTCGAGCAGCGTCCAGGCCACGGCCACGCCCCGGATCGCGGAGCGGCTGCGCATCCAGCCCGGCGACCGGGTGATGCGCACCAACTACCTCTTCCGGACCGAGGGCGAGCCGATGATGCTCTCCACCTCGTGGGAGCCACTGGCGGTCACCGGTCGCACCCCCGCGATGCTGCCCGAGGAGGGGCCGGTGGGCGGGCAGGGCGTCGTGCAGCGCATGGCGGCCCTGGATGTGGTCGTCGACCATGTGACCGAGGATGTCGGCGCCCGTCCGGGGCTCGCGGAGGAGACCTCACTTCTGGGCGGGGTCCCGGGACATGTCGTCATCGAGATCCAGCGGACCTACTACGCGTCGGGGCTGCCGGTGGAGACGGCAGACCTCGTCGTTCCGGCCGACCGCTACCGGGTGGCGTATCACCTGCCGGTCAAGTGATGTACGCGGCGACCGGGCCGGCTGTCCGGTCCTGATCTCGCCGGACCGAATCAGTCAACTCCCGTACGGAACATGGCTCGTTCGAGTCGGTTCCCGTCCGAACGTGTCCGCAGTGTCACGTTCGGGCGTAGGCTCCGGCATATGCGCATCGCCGTTTCCTCGGACATCGACGAGCCTGTCGCCCGCACCGTCATCGACGAGCTGCGACTGCGCGGTCACACCGTGCTCGCATACGGGGCCCTGCGCCCGGGCGACCGGCACGACTGGGCCTGGAGTGCCGAGGCCGCCGCTCAGGCGGTCTCCTCCGGCGAGGCCGACCAGGCCGTGGTCTGCTGCTGGACCGGCACCGGCGCCTCCATCGCCGCCAACAAGCTCCCCGGCGTCCGCGCCGCCCTCTGCACCGACGCCTACACCGCCGACGGCGCCCGCCGCTGGAACGACGCCAACGCCCTCGCCCTGAGCCTGCGGCTGACCAGCGAGCCACTGCTCAAGGAGATCCTCGACGCCTGGTTCGCCGGCGCGCCGAGCCGAGAGGCGGACGACCTCGCCAACGTCGCCCACCTCCACGACATCGAGGGGGTGAGAGCCGCCCGATGAGCGAGCTCCTCTGGGTCGTCATCCGCCAGGACGACAACGGCAACCGCTACCGCGTCGGCCGCTACGCCACCCGCGAGGAGGCCGAGCGCATCGCGGACGCGCTCGACGCCCGGGGTCACCGGCAGCTGTACGTGGTCGAGCGAATAGACCAGCGCGCGTCATAGAGTGCCGCGCATGACTGAGCGCGTGGTCGTCGTCGGTGCGGCCCTCTTCGACCAGGGGCGCCTTCTCGCCGCCCGCCGCAGCGCCCCGCCCGAGCTCGCGGGCCGCTGGGAACTCCCCGGCGTTCATTAGGCAAGCCGGTTGTCGGGGCAATGTGTGTCGGTCGGCACCGGAGGCTGTCTGGCGTGCTGCGCGGTGCCGATAGGGTCCCTTTCGGCCATGTTCTGTGGAGAGTGAGAAGAGGCTCCGGCAATGCTGATCGACACGGTGGCGTGGGTGCGGATCGAGGACGGCCGGATCCTGTGCGCACGGCCGAGCGGGAAGGATGTCTTCTACATCCCGGGCGGCAAGCGGGAGGGCGCGGAGAGTGATCTCGAAACGCTGGTGCGCGAGATCAAGGAGGAACTGACGGTCCTGCTAGTTCCGGAGACCGTCACCCATGTGGGCACGTACGAGGCGGAGGTACCCGGCTCACCTGAGGGCGCTGTGGTGCGCATGGCCTGCTACTCGGGCGACTACCAGGGCGAGCTAGTCCCGAGCAGCGAGATCGAGGAAGTGGCCTGGTTCTCGTATGCGGACCGGGCGGAAGTACCGCCTGTCGACCAGGAACTCTTCGACGACCTGAAGTCCCGTGGCGACTTGGCGTGATCGTTGGCCGGCAGCCGAAACGTGTTCATGCCAGAACCACACACCCCCGATGCTCCAGTTCAGTCAGCAGCGGTTGAGAGAGATCGATCTCGTTCCAGCGCAGATCCAGTTTCTCCAGGGAGGGCATCTGGGCCAGCCAGTCCGGCAGACGGCTGAGCCGGTTGCTCCGGAGGTCGATCTGCCGTAGGAGGGGGAGGCCGGCCAGCGCCCGGGGTAGCTCGGAGAGTGTGTTCTCGTGAAGGTCCAGGTGCCGCAGTTCGCGGAGTTCGCCAACGGATGACGGCAGGTACTCGATGGCGTTTCCGCGGAGCCAGAGCTCGCGCAGGTTGCCGAGTTCACCGATCGAGGCGGGCAGCGTGCTCAGTTGGTTGTGCTGCGCTCGCAGCTCGATGAGGTCGCCCATCCCGCCGATGGCATCAGGCAGGGCGGTCAGCTGGTTCTCACCGATGTTGAGGTAGCGCAGTCGTGTCAGCCGCCCCAGCGTCTGCGGCAGCTGTGTCAAACGGTTGTCGTGCAGGTAGAGGCAGTCGCAGAGCCCGGACAGATCACCCAGCTCGTCGGGAACCGAGGGGAGCGCGTTGTGGCCCAGATCCAGGGTCCTCAGCCGATGCAGCCTTCCGATCCCCGGTGACAGCGCGGTGAGCCCGGTCTCCGCGAGGATCAGCACGCTGAGCTCGGTTCGCTGCCAGACCGACTCGGGCACCTCGCCGAGCATCTGACGCCATAGGTTCAGCACGTACCTCACGCCTTTACTCCTCTCGTCAGTGGGTCTGGCCTCGATCGACGTCTGTCATTTTTCGGATCTTCCGCCGAACGGGGCAACACGGCCGACGGTCACCCTTTACGGCTCGTCCGCCGCCGGGGCGGCAGGGCGGTGACGCGTGCTGGACCGGACTCCTCCCGCATCGCGTGGAGTTCCAGGCCGAGTTCGGCGACGAGGCGGCGTAGAGCCGCAGTGATCTCGCGCTCCTTGGCTAGGGCGGCTGCCGTATCCGCCAGCTTCTGTTGCAGCTGGGCGTTTTCGTCGGCCAGTGACTGCGAGATCGCAGGCGTCCGCTGTTGTGCTCGTACGCGGGCCTGGAACTCCTCGACCAAGTCTTTGTGGTCACCGTAGACGACATCCCGGCGCAGGCCGGACTCGCGCAGCAGCTCGGTGACGGTGAGACGGCCGGACGCCGAGTGCAGCGGGGTGCCTTCGAGGAGCCGGTCGGCGGCGGCCTGCAAGGAGGCACGTTCGCCGTCGAGGTCGCGGGGGCGGCGGGTGGTCATGCCGGGGCTCCTTCGTTGCGGTGCTGTTCGTGGCGGTGTACAAGGGAGGCGATGCGTTCGGCCTGCGCAGCGGCTCGGTCGCGCAGGGGCCGGGGCGCGAGCGGGTCGGACGCGGTCGCCTTCAGGTCGTGGAGATCCTGCTTGCGGCGGGTGATGTCCCGGTCGGTGAAGGCCAGATTGGTGCAGGTGGAGCGGCACTCGCGCTCGTCCGGACCGGCTGGTTCGGGCAGGCCCTGGGCGAGGCGGGCGGCGCGGCAGGCCGCCGTCTCGGGGCGCCAGACACAGGTCATGCCCTCGCCGTGGTGCACCTGGGGGTCAGTGCTGCCCAGGAGCCGCTCGGCGCTGCGAGGGCTGATGACCGTACGGCCGGGGAAGTCGGCGGAGCCGACGACCCTGCGGCGGTACTCGTCGGCGGACGGCCCGCTGACGTGTTCGCCTGCCGCGAGCCGCTGGGCGTCGTCGCTGATCTGTTCCAGGACGAGTTCGAGCTTCTCGACCGCGACGTCCTGGAGCCACTCGGTGTCCGGTGCGCCCGCGTAATTGAGCGTCACCTTGGTGTCGACGTGCCCGTACTGGAGGGCGGCGGCGATGAGACCGCGCGGGCGGCGGACGATGAACCGGGCCAGGGTGCGGCGGAAGCGGCTGGCGTTGAGGTTTCCGGCGGGGTCGTCGGGGATCGGTGCACTGCCGTCGGCGCGGCGGAAAGTCTGGTTCACCCAGGCGGCGAAGTCGGCAATGTCCCGGTTGACCGAGGAGCAGGTGCGGGCGTGCGTGGCGGACGGACGGAACATGCCCACACGCAGCTGCGCGGGGAAGAGATGCGGCTGGTCGTGCAGGGACTCCAGGAGGGCGATGGCCTCGTGGACGACGCCGACGACGACCCACGGGCGGGTGGGCTCGGCCGCGTCGGGGGTGTCCGGGGCACGGTCGTACCCCTTGCCGCGGTGGCCGTGCATGACCAGCTGCCCGGTTGCCTCGTCCGTATCACAGCAGCCGCGGCGCAGCGACAGCACCTCGCCAGGGCGCATCCCGGAGAGATAGCAGACGACGGTGAACAGGGCCCCGGCCAGGCGGCGCCACAGGCCGGACAGTTCGCCGATGGCCAGAGGCGTGTCTCGCCAGGGACGCCCCTGGATCTGCCCCGTGATGACACCTACCGTGCTGTGCTCGGCGACTGGAAGTCCCTGCCCGGCCAACCACCGCTTCTGGGCCGGGCTGAACGCTCCTTTGCCGTCCAGGCCGATCAGCCGCAGTACGTGGCCGTAGTTGATACGGGGCCCGTCGGGGCCGGGGATGCCGGGCAGGGGTGTGCAGGTCCGGCGGCATTGGTCGACGTAGGCGCGCAGACGGGGACCGGCGGTGCCGACGTAGATGGCTTGGGAGGAGTGCTCTCCCCGGCACAGCAGGGTGTACTCCTGCCAGGCATCGCGGATGTCGGGCCCGATCTCCTCCACCATGTGAAGCGACCAGGCAAGCAGTGCCTCCATGGTGTCGTCCTGGATGCGGGGGCGCTTGTTCTCCCCGTTCGATGTACGCAGGCCGACGAGTTCGTTGGCGGTACGCCCCGGCCAGGGGAACTGTGCGGCGAGGCGGCAGGAGGCGGGCAGTACGTCGCGGAAGAGCCAGAGGGTGCGCACTGAGTTCAAGGTGTTCGCCTGTTGTCTGAGCGGGGTGGTCGTTCCGGTGATGTGCTGCAGGTAGACGTCCAGGTCGTGATCGGTGATGTCGGCGATCTGCCGGACGCCTTGCAGGTGCATCCAGTGGGCGAACAACTGCAGGCCGCGGGCGAGTACGGGCATCGAACCGATGCCGATGTACTCGGCGGACCGCTGACGGCCCCCGGGCTCGACGGGCTGCGGATGGTCGAGCGCGGCCAGCAGGACAGCGCGGAACTGGCGGCGCAGGGGCTCGGGGAAGACACGGAGATTGAGGTTGCAGATGGTCGTGTGGGCATCGCGGTGAGCTGGGCGGATGTTCCAGTCGTCATCGCCGAAGCGGGACAGCGAGGCGGGGTCCGTGCCGAGCCTGACCGGCCGGTTCCGCAGTACGGACACGCTGTCGTCGGGCCAGGGGACGGGGGTCGCCACGGCCGGGGCGGAGAGGCGAGCGGGGGTTGTCATCGCAGGTCGGTCCGTCCGTCCAGGAGAGCGGAGATCAGGGTGTGGTGGCGGTCGGTGACCGATGCGCGCGCCTGGTTCTGTTCGGCCGCGCTGTAGTGGGTGAGGATGTCGCGCAGCTGGGCCATTGGCTTCGCGTAGCGGGCTTCCCACACCGGCGGATCCAGGTTGGGCCGCAGTGCTGCGAGCCGGTCGTGCAGTGCGATCTGGACCGGGAGGTGGTGCGGCAAAGCCCGCGCGTTGGCGCAGTTCAGGCAGCCGTTCAGGAACGAGGCCGGGCATGCTTCGCCGGCGGCGGCATGGGGGCTCTCACGGTGATCGCGGCAGGCGACAACACCGGTGTCCCGTTCCCCGCAGGCCATGCTCTTCAGAACTGCTGGATCGAACCCGGCCTCGGCTGCTGCTGTGCTCGGGTCCTGGGCCGCGAGCGAGAGCAGTCGGGGAGAGAGCACGACGACTTCAGCAGCGGTACGCGCCTTGGCCACCTGCTCCTGCAGCGCCTCGGCCACCACTTTCTGGCTCTGCTCGCGTACCGTCCGGCTGCGCTGGAGGTAGTGGTCGCGCAGGGTGCTCCGCTGGTGCGACACAGGGCGTCGCTGGATCTCCAGCGCAGTCTGGCGGATACGACGTACGTCGATCCCGGGCAGCCCCTGCTCGCCGTCGCGGGTGACGGGAGGGAAACCTCGGGTTCTGGCCCACCGCTCGACACGGATCTCGTCCGACCAGCACGTCCCCTGCCCGCTCCGGTCGCTGACGCGGCGGTTCACGAACGCTCCGGTGCTGCCCGTGATCCGCCGGGCGGGAGCGGTCAGTTCGAGCAGCAGATCATAGACCCGCAACGGGGAGTGGAA
This sequence comes from Streptomyces soli, assembly GCF_003999195.1. GTDB lineage: Bacteria > Actinomycetota > Actinomycetes > Streptomycetales > Streptomycetaceae > Actinacidiphila > Actinacidiphila soli. The sequence goes on along the minus strand of NZ_RJVR01000192.1, from coordinate 72,699 downwards.
CAGCGGATCGACTCCGTAGGTCTGTTCCAGGACGGAGTTCAGAGACGCGGGGAGGTTCTCGACGGCAGCCACTCGGTGTTCCCGCTCCGGGCCACGGCGAGGTTTGCGCTGTTCCACCAGGGCCGCTGACGGAGTTCCTGCCCCACCGCCCGTCCGGCGGTACACCGCGGGCCACTTCGCCACGGTGCCGAGGTTCTCGGCAGTCAGCGCAGCCAGGAGCAGGGCGAAAGCGCTGGCCTCCTGCTGGGACAGCGACAGCATGCGCATCACAGTCACCACGCCGCCGTGCCGTTTGACCTCGGGAGTTCCTCCACCGTCACGCCCGCGCGGCAGATCGCCGGTGGTGGCGAAGCGGTCGAGCAGGCTGCCCAGTTCCGCCTCGGCGCCGTCCGGTACCAGTTCACCTGCGTGGAACCGCTCCAGAAGCTGCAGGCTGCCCCGGACCCGGTCCCTGCACAACCGGACATCCCGCCGTAGCGCGGTCATGATCTGCTGCCACTCACCCTCGGAGTAACCCGTGATCTGCTCGGACACCTTCTTGACGGGCAGCCGTGTCTCGAACAGCTCGCGTCGCGCGGCTTCGGGAAGCTCCGCGCAGCCGCGCAGCACGATCCGCAGCCGGGCCACACAGGTACGTCGGGTCTGCGGATCCGAGTACCGGGACGTGAAGGCTCTGATGTGCGCAGCCGTGATATCCGCCGGGTGCCCCGGTGGCGGTTCGCACCGCGCGAGGGTCTGGGCGAAGTCGCGGACGACCTGGTAGCCGCTGCGGAAGGACTTCGCGCGCTTCACCCCGCTGCGGGCACCGGCGCGCTCGGCCAGCCGCCGGACCAGCCAGTCCCGTACCAGCTCGGAGACCGGCAGGTCGGAGCAGTCGAACCGGACGGTGCGCCCGGTGCACTCCTCATGGAACAGCACCACCGCTGCTGACACCCCACCGGGCAGCCGCTCGGGCGGAGACCAGTCGGACGGCGGCAGCGCGGCCCGGCGCCCGCCCCTCACCGCGCCGCCCCGGCGGCGACGACCGGCCCCACGACCGACCCGCCGTGCCGCGCGAAGATTCGCACCAGCGTGTCCACCCCTGACCTCTCGTCGTCGTCCAGGAGCGCCATCAGGTACGAGACCTGCAGGCCGGTGAAGGGCTCCAGGTAGTACTCGCGTGTGGTGTCCGGATGACGGTGCCCGAGAAGTACGGCCAGCTGCAGCCAGATATCCCCGAGCTGGTCGCGGAAGTCCTCGATCTCGTCGGGAGAGAAGCCCTCCAGACGGCGCTCCTCAAGGAGTGACAGGATCGAGAACCACTTCAGGGCGAAGGAGTGCCGGCACATGTGGGGCGTTGCCCACAGCGGACACTCGCGCCGCACCTGCTCCTGCTGCTCTTCGCTCAGCCGCCCTTCCGAATCGGTCTTCCGCAGCCAGGCCTGTGCGACCCGCCGGTTCGCCGCGTCGAAGGTGTCCTCCCAGCTGTGCGGCTTCTTCGGCAGGCCGTTCACCGACAGCCAGACCCACAACGGCTCCAGCCCCTGTGGCGTACGGCGGAACAGCAGGCGGCGGTCGTCCGGTGCCAGCGCGTCCAGGGCCACGGTCTCCGAGCCGTCCGCAGTGGTCACGCGCAGCTGCCGGGTGCGGGGATCGTGACCGGTGACGACGCATACGCCGGACAGTCGCTCGTACCGTCCCTGCCGCTGGGCGCGGCGGATCACCTCGGCCCTGGATCCCTCCAGCGGATCCAGGTAGCCCTCGACCGCACGCAGCACCTGCCGCGGGATCCAGTACGTCCGGCCGTCACGCCCGCCCTTGACGCACTTGGCCGCGAGCCACGCCGTGCCCATCCGCTCGCCGCCCGAGTCGGGGAGCTCGACGTCGAGGATGCTCGCCCATTCGCGAAGCCGCAGCCCAGTTCCGTACAGGCCGTCGACGAAGGCCGCGTCCCGGTCCTCATTGAAGCCTCCGGCCTGTCGGCCGGGACGCCGCAGACCGTCGAAGCCGTAGCTGCGAAGCCCGATGTCGCGCCACTGCTCCAGGGCATCCCGCAGCAGCCACTTCACCTGGCGGCTCGTCGAGCCGGCCGGGCGCAGTGGATCCCGGCGCCCGCGCCCGTACGCCTGTCGCGTCGCCGCCTCGTCGTCGGCGCGCACGGTCGCGACCGGATTCGTGATGCCGAACCGGGAACTCGCCCAGGTGTAGAAGCTGTTGAGGCCGGCGCGGTCGGTGTCGAACGACGTGGCCCGCACCCGCTCCGTGTTCCGGGCGTCGGTGATGCGCCAGTCCTTGAACGCCTCGACGTCACGGACCGTGGCCCGGTCCCAGGTCGCGCCGATGGCGTCCAGGAAGTCCAGCCAAACCACGAGGGTGTAGGCGTAGCGTCGCCAGGTGCCGGGCTGGGAGGTGGCCATACGCCCCTCCCGGAAGAAGAGGTTGATCCGGGAATCCGGGCGGCCGGACGGCGGCAGGATCACGGGGGTGCCGTGGCGGGCCCCGTTCCGGGCGGCTCTGGTGTGCAGATCACCGAGATCGGGGAGCTGGGGATCTGCGGTGACAGGTGGTGGGGCGGTGAAGTCGTAGAAGTCGACGGTCCAGCGTTCCAGGGTGTTCACGTGCGCAGCTCCGAGGGTGATGCGTAAGGAACCGACAGATGAGAATAGCCTAAAGAACCGGCGGCAAGGTCGAATCCGGCGAGTCGGTCGAGAACGCCCTCGTGCGCGAACTCCACGAAGAACTCGGCATCCACGCCGAACCCCTCGAACCCGTCCCGGGGGAGTGGCCGCTTCCCAAGCCCGGCTACGTCCTTCAGGTCTGGACCGCCCGCATCCTCGCCGGCACCCCCGAACCCCTCGAGGACCATGACCAGCTCCGCTGGCTCACCCCCGACGACATCGACTCCGTCGACTGGCTCGACCAGGACCGCCCAGCGGTCGCATGGGCGGCGGCGCGGCTCGTCCGGAGCGGCAGGCCGTCGGCGGCTGAGCGGTAGCACGGGCGGAATATCGGGTATGGGGGGATTGATCCGCTAATGGCCGGGAAGCCGGCCCGACCCGGTCGGGATGTGGAGGGCGTGAGCGCCAGCGTTGACGGCAGTGGGATCGGAGAGGCCCGGGAGGAGCCGGGGGTGTCGGGGGCCGGGAGCGCGCGTGCCCGGAAGGGGACGGGACTGCACCCGGGGCCGTACGGCGAGGGGGCTCGCAAGGCCGGGACGCTGCTGGACACACTGCGGGTCGCCGTCGTCATGCTGGACACCAGCGGCCGCGTGCTGCTGTGGAGCCCGCTGGCGGAGGAGATGCTGGGCTGGGCGGGTGAGCACATCGTCGGGCGCCGGCTCACCGGACTGCTGGTCACGGACGTGGCTGGGGCGCACGAACGACGGATGTCCGCGGTGCCGGCCCCGGGGCCGGCCGAGCAAATCCTCGCTGAGCTGCTGCGGTCCGGGCGGTGGACGGGCGTCCTGTCGCTGCGGCACCGCGACGGACACGCGGTGCAGGTCGAGGCGAGGGCCTCGCTGCTGGTTGACGGCGACGGCCGCCCCTTCGTCCTGGCGTCGATCGCCGAGATCAGCCAGCTGCAGATCCTCGAGCACGATCTCGCCGCGCTGGACAGCCTCTTCGGCAGCTCGCCGCTCGGCGTCGCGATCTTCGACACCGATCTGCGCTACGTACGCGTCAACGAGGCTCTGGCCATCATGAACGGCCGCCCGGTCGCCGAGCACATCGGCCGCAGGGCGGAGGAGATCGTGCATCCGAAGGTGGCCGAGGAGCTGACGATCCTCCAGAAGCACGTGCTGGCCACCGGCCGCCCGGTGATCGACTTCATCATGCCGGCCGCGACCGGCAACGGGCACCGCTCGGTCTCGTACCACCGTCTGGAGGACCGCGCGGGCCATGTGCTCGGCATCAGCTGCACGGTGATGGACGTGACCGAGCGGCAGCTCGCGCACGCCAAGATCGAGCGGGCCCGGCAGCGGCTGGCGCTGCTGAACGACGTGGGGTCGCAGCTCGCGGACCTGCTCGACGTGCGGCGGATCGCGGAGGTGCTGGCGGAGGCTCTCGTCCCCCGGTTCAGCGACTTCAGCGGGGTGATCCTGCACCCCGCCGTGCCGGACGGCGGGGAGGTGCCGCTGCATCCCTACAGCGAGAGCACGGACATGCGGCAGGTGGGCATCGGCAAGATCAAGGAGAGCCCGCTGGTCGACCGGATGCTCGGGATCGGCAAGGTCATCAAGGTCACGTCGGAGGGCATCTTCGGCACGGTGCTGCACACCGGCAAGCCGCAGATGGTCGAGGGCGAGGAGCAGTTGCGTGGCACGACGTATCCGGGGGATCCCAAGATCCAGGCCGCGGTCGACCTCGGGGTGCACTCACTGCTGGTCGCCCCGCTGCGCGCCCGTGGCATCGTGCTCGGGGTGCTCGTGGTGAGCCGTATCGAGGGCCGGGAGCCCTTCGACCAGGACGACCTCGCGCTGGTGATGGAGCTCGCCGACCGCTCCGGGGCGGCGCTGGACAACGCCCGGCTGTACGTACGCGAGCGCGAGGGCGCCCTGATGCTGCAGCGCAGCCTGCTGCCGCAAAGCATGCCCGAGCCGCCCGGAGTCCAGCTGGCCTTCCGCTATGTGCCCGGCAGCAGCGGGGCGGCGGCCGGTGGCGACTGGTTCGACGTCATCCCGCTCGCGGGAGGCCGGATCGCGCTGGTCGTGGGCGATGTGATGGGGCACGGGCTGCGAGCGGCAGCGACCATGGGCCGGCTGCGTACGGCGGTCAGGACGCTGGCAGGGCTGGACATGGCCCCGGATGAGCTGCTGCGCCGGATCAACGACCTGGGCGACGACCTCGCGCAGAGCCGCGCCGAAGGGTGGATGGCGACCTGCGTGTATGCGGTATACGACCCGTCGACCCGCCGCTGCACCGTCGCCAGAGCCGGCCACCTGCCGCCCATGCTGGTCTGCCCCGGTGACACGGCGGAGGTACGGCAGCTGGACGTTCCGGCGGGCGTGCCGCTCGGCGTCGGCGGCATGGAGTTCGAGTCGACGGATTTCGAGGTGCCCGACGGCGCGGTGCTGGTGCTCTACACCGACGGCCTGGTCGAGGCGCGCGGCGAGGACATCTCCGAGGGCATCGACCGGCTCGTCGCCGTCCTGCGTCACTTCGGGCCGGACGACTCCCTGGAGGACACCTGCGACGACCTCCTCGCCAGCATGCCCCCCGGCCGCGAGCCCGATGACGTCGCCCTGCTGATGGCCCGCCTCGGCGGCCTTCCCGAAGGGTCCACCGCCTCCTGGACCTTCGCCGCCGAGCCCAGCGCCGTGCGGCAGGCGCGGCGGAATGTCCGCGAGACGCTCGCCGGGTGGGGGCTGCAGGGGCTGACCGACATCACCGCACTGCTGGTCAGCGAGCTGGTCACGAACTCCCTGCGGTACGCGCACGGGCCCATCGGCGTCCGTATGGTGCGTGGTTCATCGCTGCTGGTGGAGGTCTCGGACCCGCTCCCCGACCCCCCGCGCGAGCGCTCCGCCGCCGAGGACGACGAGGGCGGCCGCGGCCTCCAGTTGGTCGCTCGCGCCTCCCGCCGCTGGGGCACCCGCCACGGCCCCCTCGGCAAGACGGTCTGGTTCGAACTGGCGCTCCCGGCCGGGGCGTGACGCATCACCCCCACCAACGCGCCCCCTTCCGGAGGCGTCGGCGCAGGCTGGGCAGGGTAGTTGAACTGCGCACAGAGCGGTATGCGTATGTGCTGAGATGATGCTGTGATCGACAAGACCATGTGCGGAACGGGGTGAATGCTGAATACTCGGCACGAGCCGGTCCGTAAGTGTGAGCTGGAGGGGTCGGGCGTGAGCGTTGAGCCATCGGGTGGCGAAGAGCCCCGAACCCCTGCGGCACCGCGTCGGCACGTCTGGCAGTCCAGCCCGCCCGGATCGATCTACGACTACATACGCGTCGCGTCCTTCTCCCTGGGTCCGGACGGCCGTGTCGAGCAGTGGAGCGAGCGCGCTGAGGAGTTCTTCGGAGTCTCCGCCGACGAGGTGGTGGGCAAGGACCCGATCACCGCCTTCGTACCGGAGGACGTACAGGACCGGGCCCACGTCCGCGTCGAGCAGATACTCGACGGCCGTGAGTGGATCGGCGTCGTGCCCTACCGCGACGCGACCGGGCACGAGGGCCTCGCCGAGATCTACGTCATGCCTTCGGAGAGCGAGACCGGCGGGCGCGGAGCGCTCTGTGTCGCCGTCGACGTCCGCGTACTGCGGCAGATCGAGACCGACATCGCGTCCTCGCAGGCGGTGTTCGGGCAGTCCCCGATGGGCTTCGTCCTCTTCGGCACGGATCTGAAGCTGCTGCGGGTCAACGAACGCTTCGCGGACACCTTCGGCAAGCCGGTCAAGGACTACAGCGGCCGCACCCCATATGACTTCCTCTCCCGGGTCGAGGGCGACCGGCTGACCGCCGCCCTGCGCCAGGTCCTGGAGAGCGGCGACCCGGTGCTGAACATGACACTGGTCGGTACGGTGGGGGACCGGGGCGAGCACGGTGGCGGCGGGCAGAGCAGCCGTCGGCGCTGGTCGATGTCGCTGTACCGGCTGCACAGCGGTAGCGGGCGGCCGATCGGAGTCGCGGGCCTGGCCCAGGATGTGACGGGCCGTCAGCGTGCGGAGCGCGAGGCCGCGCACACCCGGCGCAATCTCGCACTGCTCAACGAGGCCGGACGGCGGATCGGCAGCAGCCTGGACCTGGAGACGACCGCGCGCGAGCTGCTGGACGTTGCCGTGCCGCACTTCTGCGACCTCGCGTCCGTGGACCTCTACCAGTCCCTGCTGTCCGGCGAGGAGGGCCCGGTCGGCACCGCCGACGGCAGCGGCGAGATCCGCCGGGTGGCCTTCGCCAGCGCGGTGTCCGACGCCCCGGTAGGACTCCTGCCGCCGGTCAAGGAGGGCGACGAACCCGTCCCGGTCGGGCCGGTCTCGGTCGGCGCGGTCCACCGCTATCCGTTCTCCTCGCCCTTCGCGAGCGCACTGCGTACGGCGCAGACCCAGGTGCCGGAACCCGACGAGGGCGACAGCTTCGTCCAGTCCACGCTGGCCGTGCCGATGGTCGCCCGGGACGCCGTGCTGGGGCTTGTGCAGTTCTCGCGGGCCAAGGGCAGCGAGCCCTTCAACGAGCGAGACCGCATGCTCGCCGAGGAGTTGGCCTCGCGCGCAGCCGTCTGTATCGACAACGCCCGGCTCTACCGCCGCGAGCACGAGCGCGCGCTGATACTGCAACGCAGCCTCCTGCCCCCCGGCAACCCCGAAGCGGCCGGTCTGGACATCGCCTGCCGCTACCTCCCCGGCAACATGGAGACCGAGGTCGGCGGCGACTGGTTCGACGTCATCGAACTGCCCGGCCACCGCACCGCCCTCGTCGTCGGCGACGTCATGGGGCGCGGCCTGCGCGCCGCCGTCGCCATGGGCGAACTCCGCACCGCCGTACGCACCCTGGCCCTGCTCGACCTCGAACCGGCCGATGTCCTCACGGCCCTGGACGAGGTCGCCCGCGGCCTCGGCGGCCCGGCGGAGGGCGGCAGCCGCCGCGCCCGCGACAAGGACGCCTCCGACCTGTCCGAGGTCTACCTCGCCACGTGTGTGTACGCGGTGTACGACGCCGTCACGCGCCGCGTCACCATCGCCAACGCCGGCCACCTTCCCCCGGCCATCGTCGAACCCGGCGAGCCCGCTTTGCTGCTGGAGGTCCCCGCGGGCCTGCCGCTCGGGGTCGGCGGCGAGCCCTTCGAGGAGATCGACGTCGACCTCCCGGACGGCGCGCTCCTCGCCCTCTACACGGACGGCCTCGTCGAATCCCGCAACCACCCCCTCGACGAGGGCCTCACCGCCTTCCGCGCCGCCCTGGACGACCCCCAGCGGCCCTTGGAGGACGTCTGCGACCACATACTCGCCGAGCTCGACACAGCCCACGGAGAGGACGACATCGCCCTCCTCATGGCGCGCGTCCAGGGCCTCGCCGAGGACTCCGTCGGCGACTGGACGCTCGACCCCAACCCCAAGTCCGTGGCCCGGGCGCGTGAGCTGACCCGCGAACGGCTCGTCTCCTGGGGCCTCGAAGCCCTGGTCGACACCACCGAGCTGCTGGTGAGCGAGCTCGTCACCAACGCCCTCCGGCACGGCAAGGGCGACATCCGCCTCCGGCTGCTCCGGGACCGCACCCTCGTCTGCGAGGTCTGGGACGACGCCCTCGTCCAGCCCCGCCGCCGCCGCGCCCGCGACACCGACGAGGGCGGCCGCGGCCTCCAGCTCGTCACCATGCTCAGCTCCGCCTGGGGCTCCCGGCGCACCCACCGCGGCAAGACGGTCTGGTTCGAACTGCCGCTGCCCGGCGACGAGTCGACCCGCGAGATGACCGCCGAGGAACTGCTGAGCCTCTTCTGACCGGTGTCGTGCGGGTCGCAAGCCCAGGCGCCGGGCGAAAGGCAGGTTAACCCGCAGTGCCGCAGATCAGCGGCTGGACGCCGATCGACGAGGGCGACTATGTCGCCCCGGCGGCCGCTGCTCTGCCACCCGACGTAGCAGGCCGTACGGGTCAGGGGGTCCGGCGGCGGATCACGTTGCCGAGCCAGACCAGCGGGTCATACTTGCGGTCCACTGCGCGCTCCTTGAGGGGGATGAGGGCGTTGTCGGTGATTTTGATCTGCTCGGGGCAGACCTCCGTACAGCACTTGGTGATGTTGCAGTACCCGAGCCCGTGATCGTCCTGCGCGGAGGACTTCCGGTCCAGGCCGGCCTCCTGCGCCGCGTCGAGCGGATGCATGTCGAGCTCCGCGATGCGCATGAGGAAGCGGGGGCCGGCGAAAGCCGCCTTGTTCTCCTCGTGGTCGCGGACCACGTGGCAGGTGTCCTGGCACAGGAAGCACTCGATGCACTTGCGGAACTCCTGCGAGCGCGCGACGTCCTCCTGCGCCATCCGGTATTCGCCCGGCGCGAGCCCGGCCGGGGGCACGAAGGACGGCACCTCCCGCGCCTTGGCGTAGTTGAAGGACACGTCCGTCACCAGGTCCCGCACGATCGGGAAGGCGCGCATCGGCGTGACCGTGATGACCTCGTCCTCGCCGAAGAGCGACATGCGGGTCATGCACAGCAGACGCGGCCGTCCGTTGACCTCCGCGCTGCACGAACCGCACTTGCCCGCCTTGCAGTTCCACCGCACGGCGAGATCGTGGGCTTGCGTGGCCTGGAGGCGGTGGATGATGTCGAGGACGACCTCGCCGTCGTTGACCTCGACGTCGAAGTCCTGCAGGCCGCCGCCCTCGGTGTCGCCCCGCCATACCTTGAAGTGCGCTGTGTACGTGCTCACGCGTCGACCTCGTCGTCCGTCAGGTACTTGAGCAGTTCGTCCTTCTCGAAGAGCGTCAGCAGGTCACCGCGGATGGGCGGCATGTCCCGCCGGACGAGGGAGACCTGCCCGAGATCGTCCTCGGCCTCGGCGATTCCCAGCACCAGGTTGACCTTGCGCCAGCGCCGGTCCATCTCGGGGTGGTCGTCGCGGGTGTGGCCGCCGCGTGACTCGGTACGCTCCAGAGCGGCGCGGGCGACGCATTCGCTGACCAGCAGCATGTTCCGCAGGTCCAGCGCGAGGTGCCAGCCGGGGTTGAACTGCCGGTGGCCCTCCACCCCCGCCCGCCGGGCCCGCAGCCGCAGCGCCGCGAGCCGGGTGAGGGCCTCGCGCATCTCGTCGGCCCGGCGGATGATGCCGACCAGGTCGTTCATGGTCTGCTGCAGCTCCTGGTGCAGGGTGTACGGGTTCTCCGGGGCCGCCGGGTCGCCGCCCTCCGCGCTGAAGGGCCGCAGGGCCTCGGCGGCGGCCGCGTCGATCTGCTCGTCGGCGACCAGCGGGCGGTCGGCCGCGCCCAGCCCGGCGGCGTACTGCGCGGCGTGCAGCCCGGCCCGGCGGCCGAAGACCAGCAGGTCGGACAGCGAGTTGCCGCCGAGCCGGTTGGAGCCGTGCATGCCGCCGGCGACCTCACCGGCGGCGTACAGGCCGGGAACGCCGGTCGCGGCTGCCGAATCCGGGTCGACATCGACGCCGCCCATGACGTAGTGGCAGGTCGGGCCGACCTCCATGGGCTCGGCGGTGATGTCGACGTCGGCCAGTTCCATGAACTGGTGGTGCATGCTGGGCAGCCGGCGCTTGATCTCCTCCGCCGACAGCCGGGTGGACACGTCCAGGAAGACCCCGCCGTGCGGAGAGCCACGGCCCGCCTTGACCTCGGAGTTGATGGCGCGGGCCACCTCGTCGCGGGGCAGCAGCTCGGGTGGGCGGCGGTGGTGCTCGGGGTCCGCGTACCAGCCGTCGGCCTCGTCCTCGCTCTGCGCGTACTTCTCCTTGAAGACGTCCGGGATGTAGTCGAACATGAACCGCTTGCCGTCGCTGTTGCGCAGCACCCCGCCGTCGCCGCGCACCGACTCCGTGACCAGGATCCCCTTCACCGACGGCGGCCAGACCATCCCGGTCGGGTGGAACTGCACGAACTCCATGTTGATCAGCGGTGCCCCCGCCAGCAGCGCCAGCGCGTGCCCGTCCCCGGTGTACTCCCACGAGTTGGACGTCACCTTGAAGGACTTGCCGATGCCGCCCGTCGCCAGCACCACGGCGGGCGCCTCGATGACGAAGAAGCGCCCGCTCTCGCGTACGTAGCCGAAGACCCCAGAGACCTTTGGGCCATCCTTCAGCACCCGGGTGACCGTGCACTCCTGGAAGACCTTCAGCCGGGCCTCGTAGTCCCCGAGCTCCTTGAAGTCCTCCTGCTGCAGCGAGACGATCTTCTGCTGGAGGGTCCGGATCAGCTCAAGGCCGGTGCGGTCACCGACATGCGCCAGCCGGGGGTATTCGTGGCCCCCGAAGTTGCGCTGCGAGATCCGGCCGTCCTTCGTACGGTCGAAGAGCGCGCCCCAGGTCTCCAGCTCCCATACGCGGTCCGGCGCCTCGCGGGCGTGCAGCTCCGCCATCCGCCACTGGTTGAGGAACTTGCCGCCGCGCATGGTGTCCCGGAAGTGGACCTGCCAGTTGTCGCTGGAGTTGGCGTTGCCCATGCTCGCCGCGATTCCGCCCTCGGCCATCACGGTGTGCGCCTTGCCGAACAGCGACTTGCAGATCACGGCCGTCCGCAGCCCCTGCTCCCGCGCCTCGATGGCCGCGCGCAGCCCGGCCCCGCCCGCGCCGATCACCACGACGTCGTACGTATGCCGTTCGACCTGCGTCATCAGAAGAACCTCGGATCATCGAAGGCGCCGCTCGCGACGAGGAAGACGTAGAAGTCCGCGACCGCCACGCTGATCAGGGACGCCCACGCGAGCAGCATGTGACGGGCATTGAGCTTCCCGACCCAGGACCAGAGGCGATAGCGGACGGGGTGCTTGGAGAAGTGCTTGAGACGGCCGCCGACGATGTGCCGGCAGGAGTGGCAGGAGAAGGTGTACGCCCAGATCAGCACGATGTTGATCAGGAGGATCAGGGTGCCCAGCCCCGCGTGCCCCCAGTGGCCGTGCGTGTCGCGGAAGGCCAGCACGACGTCGTACGTCAGGATCCCCGCCACCGGGATCGCGAAGTAGAAGAAGTAGCGGTGGATGTTCTGCAGGATCAGCGGGAAGCGGGTCTCGCCGGTGTACGTGGCGTGCGGCTCGGCCACCGCGCAGGCGGGCGGCGAGGCCCAGAAGCCCCGGTAGTACGCCTTGCGGTAGTAGTAGCACGTCAGCCGGAAGCCCAGCGGGAAGATCAGCACCAGCAGGGCGGGCGACAGCCCCCACCACTCGCCGAACAGCGGCCAGCGCGCGCCCAGCGGCATGTCCACGCAGTTCGCGCCCAGGCAGGGGGAGTAGAAGGGCGAGACATACGGCTCGCTGTAGTAGTTGCTGTTGGCGAACGCCCGCCATGTCGAATACACGACGAACGCCCCCAGCCCCAGCGCCGTAACCAGCGGCGGCACCCACCACCGATCGGTCCGCAGATGCCGGGCGGCGATCGCCGCGCGCCCCGTCGTGAGTACGCCGCGGCGCGCGGCATCGGTATGGGGCTCTGTTCCGGTGGCCAAGGATCACTCCCGGGGAGTGCGGGTGGGGGGTTACGGCGGCGTCTCGCGCCGCCTACGCGGCGCGCGCGTGCCGCCTACGGCGCGTGCCCGTAAGGCGATCCCAGCCCCTCGTCCTCCGCCCCGGACCACAGCTTCCGGTCGTACGGCGCGTCCGGGATCGTCACCATCTCCGGGCGGTCCTGCGCCCCCGCGCTGCCGCCCAGCGGCGCGCTCTGCCGGAGAAGCGCGAGGTCCTCGCGCAGATGATCGGTATCGGCACGTACGCGGCGCATGTCGACGCTGGCACTGCCGACGTGCTGCTCCAGCCGCGCGACGGCCTTGTTGAGATCGTCGAGCCGACGCTGAACCGATGAAAGGTCGTCCTGCAGGGACATGGCTGCCCTCACCTCCGCCTCTTTGCGGGTGCGCGATGCCGACGCCAGGAGAGTGTCGCGCGTCACAGTCGCGCTTGGGAAGAGATCTGCACCGATTCTCCCACGCAGGCGTCACAGGCGCCCCGCGCCGCGCATCCATCCGGGTTGGGGGTAGGCCGTCCGCCTGAGGTCCAGGGCCGCTCGCCGGGGGCGCATCGCATAGAGAGGCCGCGGCGAATGGGTGGGGCGGTGTCGCGTGCCGGTGGCTCTCGCCTGGCGGCGTTGTCGTCGGTCGACGACGTCACCCAGCCTGGCGGCTGGGTGGGGGAGTGCCCCCACCGCCTTGCCGGACTCGGCCCTCGCCCCGCTCCTTCCTCCGCCCCACCTAATTGCGCGGCCTCTAAGCCGCCCGGGTGGCAGCGCGCCCCGCGTACGCCGTGTCGGGGCGGCGCCACGCCGCGCACCACTTTCAGTAGGTGCGATAACCGGCAAATACCGCGAAGTGATCATGGCCCCGCGTGCGGAGGTACGTCAGATGTCCCGCAGCGTCACCACCACCGGCACCGCAATCGCCGCCGTCGCCGCGCTCGCCCTCGCCGGCTGCTCGTCCGGCGGTGGCGACGCCGCCGGCACCGATGTCGCGACGGCACCGCGCGACGCCGTACGGGACGGCGGCACCATGCGCTGGGCCGTCGACTCCGTACCGGCGACCCTGAACGCCTTCCAGGCGGACGCCGACGGCACCACAAGCCTGGTGGCCGACGCCGTACTGCCGACGCTGTTCCGGCTGGACGGCCGGGGACGATCGCAGCGGGACGCCGACTACCTCGACTCGGCGGACGTCGTAACCACGGAGCCGAGGCAGGTCGTGTCGTACCGGATCAACCCCAAGGCGCGCTGGAGCGACGGCCGGGCCATCGGCGCCGGGGACTTCGCCGCCCAGTGGAAGGCCCTGCGCGGCGACAACGACGCCTACTGGACCGCCCGCAACGCCGGCTACGACCGCATCGCCTCGGTCGAGCCCGGCAAGGAGCCCCACGAGGTCCGGGTCACCTTCGCCAAGCCGTACGCCGACTGGCAGTCGCTCTTCGCGCCGCTGTACCCGGCCTCCGTGACCGGCAGCGCCAGGGCCTTCAACGACGCCGCCCGGCACAACCTCCCCGTCTCCGCCGGGCCCTTCTCCGTACGTAACGTGTCCCCGAAGGGCGGCACCATCACCCTGGCCCGCAACCCCTCCTGGTGGGGCGACCGGGCCAAGCTGAACGCGCTGGTGCTGGCCGCCGTGCCGGTGGCGAAGCGGCCCGCCGCGGTGGCCGCCGGGACGCTGGACGTGGCGGAATTCGAGCCGTCCGCGTACGCCAACCTGCGCAAGCAGGCCGACGCCAAGAGCCCGAAGCTGTCCATCCGCAAGGTCGCCGAGGCCGCTTGGTCCCAGCTCGCCCTCAACGGCGCCGCCGGCCCGCTCGCCGACGAACGGGTACGCCACGCCGTGGCCCGCGCGATCGACCGCCGGGCCATCGCGGACGCCGTCCTCAAGCCGCTCGGCCTGCCCTCGAAACCGCTCGGCAACCACCTGCTGCTCGCGACGCAGGAAGGTTACGCCGACCACAGCTCCGCCCTCGGCACGGCGGACGCCGCCTCCGCGCGGGCGCTGCTCGCCGACGCGGGCTGGCGGCCCGCCAAGGTACAGCCTGCGGCGAAGGGCGCGGCGCCGGCCATGCGCAGCGTCAGGACCGGCAAGGCCCTCACCCTGCGCTTCATCCTGCCGGAGTCGTCCCTCACCCTCAACCAGGTGGGCGTCCGGATCGCCCGCATGCTCGCCGCCATCGGCGTACGTACCGACATCACCCGGGTCGCCGACGACAGCTTCTTCCGCGACCACATCGCCTCCGGCGACTTCGACCTGGCCCTCTACTCCTGGCCCGGCACCGCCTTCCCGGCCACCGACGACCGCCCGATCTTCGCCAAGCCGGAGCCGGCCGCCGACGGCACCCTTACCGTCGAGCAGAACTACACCCGCGTCGGCACCGACCAGATCGACCAGCTCCTCGACCAGGCCGCCGGCGAACTCGACCACGGCGCCGCCCGGGACCTCACCGCCCGCGCCGACGCCCGCATCTGGGCCGCCGCCGGCTCCATCCCCCTCTACCAGCGCCCCCAGCTCGTCGCCCTGCGTACGGGGATCGCCAATGCCGGCGCCTTCGGCTTCGCGACCCCGCGGTACCAGGACCTCGGCTTCAGGAAGTAGTGACCACAGCCGTAGGGTCCAGCAGCTGACCCACCACCGCGACCCGGGCCAGCCCGGGCGCGGTGCGCTCCGCCGCCGCCAGCACCTCGCGGGCCTTCGCCGCCCTGCCGAGGTACGCCAGCGCCACGGCCTGCGTGCACAGTGCCCGCGCCCGCGACACCGCGTCCGGCGCCATCCCGGCGGCGTTCGCGGCCTGCTTGGCCGCCTGCGCCGGCCACTGCTTCAGCAGCGACTCGATCGCCCCCAGGTCGGTCACCCGCAGCAGCAGCGGCTGCGTGTCCCGGATCGTCTGCATCGTCGCCGCGAACTGCGGCAGCGCCTCATGCGGCTGCCAGTGCCCCGCCGCCACTCCGTCCGCCATCGCCCCCGCGTACACCGCCAGCGCCCCGGCCTTGAGCTGCGCCGCCTCGGACCTCGTGTACAGCTCGTTCGCCTGCTCGGCCGCCTGCGCGAACCGCCCTTCCGCGAGCGCCAGCGTGCACGCCGTCCCCAGCCACCGCTGCGTCCCGTCCGACTCTCCCAGCGCCGCGCGCGCCGCCTCGATACGGCCCGCCAGCATCTCCTTCGTCGCCGCCAGCACTGCGGGGCTGTACGTCCACTCCTCCAGCCGCCGCTCCTGGTCGCCGAACGGCAGCCGGAACAGCGTCCAGAACGCGGACATCGGCGTCCCCGGCTTGCTCAGCAGCACTGCCAGGACCACGAACCCGAACCCCGCGCCCAGCGCCGGCCGGATCGTGTACGTCGCCACCGCCACCGCCGCCTCCACAGCCAGCACGCCCGCCACTGCCGTCCACAGCCGCCACTTTCGCGCCCGTACCAGCAGCAGGCACGTCATGAACGGCACGATCGGCACGAGCCTGAACACCAGCAACCGCCCCGCCGCTCGCGTCGAGCCCAGCCACTTCCCGGCCCCGACCGACATCGACACCAGCGCCATCCCCGCCCACCGGCTCAGCGCCAGCGACAACAGGACGTGCAGCTCCAGCCCCAGCACCGTCCCGAGGAAGAGGGTCAGCGGCCCCACCGGCCCGCCCGCGTCGGCCCCACGGATGCCCATGTATGCCCCCAGGGTGGCCGCCGGGACAATGAGGAGCCGCTGGGCGGCCATGCGGCGCCGCTTCTTGGCGGGCGCGGGCGGCAATGTGTTCGATGCGCTGCTGGACATGGCCGGGATCATGACAGACGAGTGATCCCGGCGGACAGCGCGTTTACGGAACCATGACGCAGCCCGTGGTGTGCGGTTTCACGGCTCCCGGGGCCCCCTGCGGAACCTGCCCGGGCGGCCGAGTCGGCCCGGGCCCCGTACCATTGGGTGAGGCCGTGGCTTGACTCGCCCGGCGGGCAGGCGTGCCGATGAGGGCGCGCCGCCACCCACCAACCCGGGAGAAGCGCCGCAGTATGCCCACGCGCCACGACATTCGTAACGTCGCCATCGTCGCCCACGTCGACCACGGCAAGACGACCCTCGTCGACGCCATGCTGAAGCAGGCGGGCGCCTTCGCGGCCCATCAGCACCTCGACGACCGCATGATGGACAGCAACGACCTGGAGCGCGAGAAGGGCATCACCATTCTCGCGAAGAACACCGCCGTCAAGTACCACCCCAAGGGTGGTGGCGACGTGATCACCATCAACATCATCGACACCCCCGGCCACGCCGACTTCGGCGGCGAGGTGGAGCGCGGTCTGTCGATGGTGGACGCGGTCGTCCTCCTCGTCGACGCCTCCGAGGGTCCGCTGCCCCAGACCCGTTTCGTGCTGCGCAAGGCGCTGCAGGCCAAGCTCCCGGTGATCCTCTGCATCAACAAGACGGACCGCCCGGACTCCCGGATCGCCGAGGTCATCGACGAGACGTACGACCTCTTCCTGGACCTGGACGCGACCGAGGAGCAGATCGAGTTCCCGATCGTCTACGCCTGCGCCCGCGACGGCGTCGCCTCCCTGACCCAGCCGGAGAACGGCACCGTCCCGGCCGACAGCGACAGCCTGGAGCCGTTCTTCTCCACGATCCTGGACACCGTCCCGGCGCCGGTCTACGACGACGCGGCCCCGCTCCAGGCCCACGTCACCAACCTCGACGCCGACAACTTCCTCGGACGTATCGCGCTGCTGCGTGTCGAGCAGGGCCACCTGAAGAAGGGCCAGACCGTCGCCTGGATCAAGCGTGACGGCACGATCTCCAACGTCCGGCTCACCGAGCTGATGATGACCGAGGCCCTCACCCGCAAGCCCGTCGAGTCGGCCGGCCCCGGTGACATCTGCGCGGTCGCCGGTATCCCGGACATCATGATCGGCGAGACCCTGGCCGACCCGGAGAACCCGATCGCCCTCCCGCTGATCACGGTCGACGAGCCCGCGATCTCGATGACCATCGGTACGAACACCTCGCCGCTGGTCGGCAAGGGCGGCAAGGGCCACAAGGTCACCGCCCGCCTGGTGAAGGACCGCCTGGACCGCGAGCTGATCGGTAACGTCTCGCTCCGCGTCCTGCCGACCGAGCGCCCCGACACCTGGGAGGTCCAGGGCCGTGGTGAGCTGGCGCTGGCCATCCTCATCGAGACCATGCGCCGGGAAGGTTTCGAGCTGACCGTCGGCAAGCCCCAGGTGGTCACCAAGCAGATCGACGGCAAGACGCACGAGCCGATCGAGCGCATGACGATCGACTCCCCCGAGGAGTACCTCGGCGCGATCACGCAGCTGATGGCGACCCGCAAGGGCCGTATGGAGACCATGACCAACCACGGCTCCGGATGGGTCCGCATGGAGTGGATCGTGCCGTCCCGTGGCCTCATCGGCTTCCGTACCGAGTTCCTGACCCAGACCCGCGGCACCGGCATCGCGCACTCCATCTTCGAGGGACACGAGCCCTGGTTCGGCGAGCTGCGCACCCGTAACAACGGCTCGCTGGTGGCGGACCGTTCGGGTTCGGTGACCCCCTTCGCGATGATCAACCTCCAGGAGCGGGGCGTCATCTTCGTCGAGCCCGGCACCGAGGTCTACGAGGGCATGATCATCGGTGAGAACTCGCGTTCCGACGACATGGACGTGAACATCACCAAGGAGAAGAAGCTCACCAACATGCGCGCCGCCTCGGCCGACAACACCGAGAACGTCGTCCCGCCGCGCAAGCTCTCCCTGGAGCAGTCCCTGGAGTTCTGCCGCGACGACGAGTGCATCGAGGTCACCCCCGAGACCGTCCGCATCCGCAAGGTCGTCCTTGACCAGAAGGAGCGCGGCCGCACGGCGTCGCGCGCGAAGCGCTGACGTACTGACGTACGTACGACGGCCCGGCGCCCCCCGTGGGATGCCGGGCCGTCGCGTTTCACGGCTGCTTGTCCGGCGGGGGTTCATGCGGGGGCTCCACCGGTGGCGCCTCCGGGGGGACGACCGTGGGCTTCTCCTCCGCGAAGTGGCAGGCGCTGTCGTGCGCGGCCGGCGAGTCGAGGCCCCGGAAGACCGCCGGGACGGCGAGCAGAGGGATTTCGAAGGCGCAGCGTTCCTGGGCCTTCCAGCAGCGGGTGCGGAAGCGGCAGCCGGAGGGGGGGTTGGCGGGGGAGGGGACGTCGCCGGACAGCACGATGCGTTCGCGGTGTTCGCGGGCGTCGGGGTCGGGGACGGGGACAGCGGACAGGAGGGCCTGGGTGTAGGGGTGGGTGGGGTGCTCGTAGATCTGGGCGTCGTCGCCGATCTCGACGATCTTGCCGAGGTACATCACCCCGACCCGGTCGGAGATGTGCCGGACGATGGACAGGTCGTGGGCGATGAACATGTACGAGAGGCTGAACTCGTCCTGCAGCCGCTCCATCAGGTTGATGACCTGGGCCTGCACCGAGACGTCCAGCGCCGACACCGGCTCGTCGGCGACGATGATCTCCGGCCGCAGCGCCAGCCCGCGCGCGATGCCGATGCGCTGGCGCTGGCCGCCGGAGAACTGGTGCGGATAGCGGTTGATGTACTCCGGGTTGAGGCCGACGACGTCCAGCAGGTCCTGGACCTTCTTCCGGCGCTCGCCCTTCGGCGCGACCTCGGGATGGATCTCGTACGGTTCGCCGATGATGTCGCCGACCGTCATCCGGGGATTCAGCGAGGTGTACGGGTCCTGGAAGACCATCTGGATGTTGCGCCGCACCGCCTTCAGCGCACGCCCGGACAGCTTGGTGATGTCGTCGCCCTTGAAGATGATCTCGCCGGCGGTGGGCCGCTCCAGGTTCATCAGCAGCTTGGCGACCGTCGACTTGCCGCAGCCCGACTCGCCGACGATGCCGAGCGTCTCGCCTGCGTAGAGGTCGAAGTCGACGCCGTCGACGGCCTGAACGGCTCCGACCTGCTTCTTGAACAGGATGCCCTGGGTCAGCGGGAAGTGCTTGACCAGGCCGCGCACTTGAAGGATCGATTCAGCCATCGAGGCACTCCTTCCAGAAGTGGCAGGCGCTGGCCCGGGTGGGGCTCACGTCGTACAGCGGCGGCTCGTCCGTGCGGCACACGGCCTGCGCCATGGGGCAGCGCGGGTTGAAGGCGCAGCCCGGCGGGATGTGCAGGAGGTTCGGCGGCAGGCCCTTGATCGCGTACAGTTCCTGGCCCTTCTGGTCCAGGCGCGGGATGGAGGCGAGCAGGCCCTTGGTGTACGGATGGGCCGGGCGCCGGTAGATGTCGTGCACCGGGGAGGTCTCGACGATCCGGCCGGCGTACATGACGGCGATGTAGTCGGCGACGTCGGCCACCACCCCCAGGTCGTGGGTGATGAGGATGAGCCCCATGCTGTACTCGCGCTGCAGCTCCGCCAGCAGCTCCATGACCTGCGCCTGCACGGTGACGTCGAGCGCCGTCGTCGGCTCGTCGGCGATGATCAGCTCGGGCTCCAGCGCCAGCGCCATCGCGATCATGATGCGCTGCCGCATACCGCCGGAGAACTGGTGCGGATACTGCCCGACCCGCTCCCGGGCCGCCGGGATCCGTACCCGGTCCATCAGCTCGATCGCCTTGGCCTTGGAGTCCTTCCGCGACAGGCCCTCGTGCACGATGAACATCTCGGCGAGCTGGTCGCCGACACTCATTACCGGGTTCAGTGCGGACAGTGCGTCCTGGAAGATCATCGCCATCTTCGCGCCACGCACCTTGCGGCGTTCCTCGGCGTTCATCGTCAGCAGGTCCCGGCCCTGGAAGAGGATCTCCCCCTTCGTCACAAAGCCGGGCGGCGAATCCAGAATGCCCATGATCGCCTGCGCGGTCACCGACTTCCCGGAGCCGGACTCCCCGAGCACGGCGAGAGTCTCGGCGGCCTTCACGGTGTAGCTGACTCCGTTGACCGCGCGCGCGACCCCGTCCCTCGTACGGAACTCGACATGCAGATCCCGTACGTCCAGCAAGGGCGCCGACGGCCGGGCGGTCCCCTCGGCCGATACCTCAGTGGTCGTCATCGACGCCTCCGTCAGTGCAGCTTGGGGTCGAGGGCGTCGCGCACCGCGTCGCCGAGCATGATGAAGGCGAGCACGGTCACGCTCAGCGCCCCGGCCGGCCACAGCAGCATGTGCGGCGCGTTGCGGATCTGGCTGGACGCCTGGGAGATGTCGATGCCCCAGGACACGGTCGGCGGCTTCAGCCCGACCCCGAGGTACGACAGCGTGGCCTCCAGCGAGATGTACGTACCGAGCGCGATCGTCGCGACCACGATCACCGGGGCCACCGCATTGGGCGCGATGTGCCGCAGCAGCAGCCGGGAGTTGCCCGCCCCGAGCGCCCGCGCGGCCTGTACGTAGTCGTTCTGGCGGGCGGTGATGACCGAGCCGCGCGCGATGCGGCCGATCTGCGGCCAGCCCAGCAGCACGATGAAGCCGACCACCGGCCAGACGGTGGTGTTGGTGATCACGGACAGGAAGACCAGCCCGCCCAGCACGATCGGGATGCCGAAGAAGATGTCGCTGACCCGGGACAGGATCGCGTCCCCCCAGCCGCCGAAGAACCCGGCCAGCCCGCCCAGCACACTGCCCAGGATCGCCGCGCCCAGCGTCGCGCAGACGCCCACGGTGACGGAGGCGCGGGCGCCGTAGACGACCCGCGTGTACACGTCGCAGCCCTGGTTGTCGAAGCCGAAGGGGTGGCCGGGCGTCGAGCCCTTCTGGGAGTTGCCGAGGTTGCAGCTGAGCGGGTTGCCGCTGGCGATCAGGCTCGGCCAGAGCGAGATGACGACCAGGAAGATGATCACCAGCGCCGAGATGACGAAGATCGAGTTGCGCCGCAGATCCCGCCACGCGTCCGACCACAGGCTGCGCGGCTTCTCCGCCGGCCCGCCCGGAGCCTGCCCGCCGCCGGGCCGGCGTTCCAGGGACCGTGCCTCGTCCTGCGCGAGGTTTATGCTCGCGCCGGTCCCGCCCGCGGGCTCAATCGCTTCGTCGCGGTGATTATCGGGCTCAGGCATAAGGAGTCCTCAGGTCGGTCAGGCCCGGCTGCGCAGGCCTCTCCAGCGCCCTGCCCGCGCTGCGGGCAGGCTTAGAGGCCGCGCAAATTGGTGGGCGGCGTCGCGGCGCCCGGACTCTCGCCTGGCGGCGTTGTCGTCGGTCGCCACCCAAAACCAGGGTGCCTCCCTCTCCCCCAGCCCTGGCGGCTGGTGGGGGTCCCCCCGGCCGAAGGCTGGGGGAGTGCCCCACCGCCTTGCCAGACTCGGCCCGGACACCGCTCCTTCCCCCACCCACCAATTTGCGCGGCCTCTTAAATGCGGATTCCTGGCCGCGCAGCGGCCTACGCATAGCGGATCCTCGGGTCCAGAACTGCGTACAGGAGGTCGACGAGGAGGTTCGCCACCAGGAAGACGATGACGAGGATGGTCACGAAGCCGACGACGGTCGCCGAGTCGAGGCGCAGGATGCCCTGGTAGAGCTGGAAGCCGACGCCGCGGATGTTGAAGATCCGCTCGGTGACGATGGCGCCACCCATGAGCGCCCCGATGTCGGTGCCGATGAAGGTGACCACCGGGATGAGGGAGTTGCGCAGCAGGTGGCGGGTGATGACCCGGCCGCGCGGCAGGCCCTTGGCGATGGCGGTACGTACGTAGTCGGCGCGGGCGTTCTCGACGATGGAGGTACGGGTGAGCCGGGTGACGTACGCCAGGGAGACCAGCGCGAGGACGAGGCCGGGGATGATCAGCTCGTTGAAGGGCGCCCCCGTGGACACCGAGGGTGAGATGACGCCCCATTTGACGCCGAGCAGGTACTGAAGCACATAGCCGGTGACGAAGGTCGGGATGGAGATCACGATCAGGGTCAGCAGCAGGGCGCCGGTGTCGACAGGCCGGCCGCGCCGCATGCCGGTGATGACGCCGAGCGTGATGCCGATGATGATCTCGAAGAGGATCGCGACGATGGTGAGCCGCAGCGTCACCGGGAAGGCGCTCCCCATCAGCGCGGTGACCTGCTGGCCGTTGTAGGCGGTGCCGAAGTCACCCTGGAAGATCTGGCCCATGTAGTGCAGGTACTGCTGCCACAGGGGGTGGTCGAGGTAGAGGTCCTTGCGGATCTGCGCGGCGGTGGCGGGGTCGCAGGCGCGTTCGCCGCACTTGGCGGCGACGGGGTCGCCGAGGGCGTACACCATGAAGAAGATCAGCAGCGTCGTGCCGATGAACACCGGGATCATCTGCAGCAGACGGCGGATCACATAGCGTCCCATGGGGCCTTCCCGGGAGCGGGTCGGGTGGCGGGTCGGGTGAGGGCCTGGCGGCGGCCCGGAGAAGGCCCCGGGCCGCTGCGATGCGTCAGCTGACCTTGATCTCGTTGTAGACGGGGACGCTGAACGGGTCGAGCGCGACGTTGGAGAGCCGGCTCGACCAGCCGGCGCTGCCGTTCTGGTACCAGAGCGGGATGGCCGGGACCTCCTGGGCGAGGATCCGCTCGGCGTCCTGGAACTTCAGCACGGCCTTCGCGCTGTCGTTCTCGGCGTTGGCCTGGTCGACCAGCTTGTCGAAGGCCGCGTTGCTGAAGTGCGAGTCGTTGGACGAGGCGCCGGTGTAGTAGAGCGGCTGCAGGAAGTCCTGGATCAGCGGGTAGTCCATCTGCCAGCCGGCCCGGAAGGGCCCAGTCATCTGCTTGTTGGTGATCTTGTTGCGGAAGTCCGCGAAGGTGCCGGTCGGGCTGCCGACGCAGGCGTTGTCGTTGCCGAGCGCGTTGTTGATGCTGTTGCACACCGCGTCGACCCAGTCCTTGTGCGAGCCGGTGTCCGCGTTGTAGCCGATTTTGAGGGTGCCGCCGGGGATCCCGCCGCCATCCTTGATCAGCTTCTTGGCCTGCGTCGGGTTGTAGGTGCAGACGCTCCCGCAGACGCCGCTCTGGTAGCCGCCGGCGGAGCCGAGGACCGGCGAGGTCCAGTCGGTGGCGGGCGTACGGGTGTTCTGGAAGATCGTCTTGGTGATCTGCGGGCGGTTGATCGCCATCGAGATGCCCTGGCGCACCTTCGCCGAGTTGGCGCCCTTCCAGTTCTTGTCGTAGAGCGGGAAGCCCAGGGTCTGGATGATGCCCGCCGGGGTGTTGAGGTAGCGGCCGCCCAGGTCGCTCTTGACGTTCTTCAGCTGCGTGGCCGGGATGTCGTCGACCAGGTCGAGGTTGCCCGCCTGCAGGTCGGTGTACGCGGTGTTGTTGTCCGTGTAGACCTGGAGGTCGACCCCGCCGTTGACGGCCTTGTCGTCGCCCTTGTAACCGCTCCACTTGCGCAGCTTGATGCCGGTGCCCCTGGTGTACGACTGCACCTCGTACGGGCCGTTGCCGATCGGCTTCTGCAGCCAGCCGGCGTGGTCGGTGAAGAACGACTGCGGCAGCGGCATGAAGGCCGAGTAGCCGAGCGTGTCCGGCCAGGTCGAGAACTTCTGGTTGAGCTTGACGGTGAAGCTCAGGTCGCCGGTCTTCTTCAGCCCGCTCATCGTCTTGGCGGAGGGGGAGCCGGTCTCCGGGTGGACCTTGTCGAAGCCGTCGATGTAGGAGAAGAAGGAGGCGTTGATCTGCTTGTTCGACGTCACCGCCGCGTAGTTCCAGGCGTCGATGAAGGAGGCGGAGGTGACCTTCTGTCCGTTGCTGAAGGTCCATCCGTTCTTGAGCTTGATCGTGAAGTTCTGCGAGTCCTTCGTGCCGATCGAGCTGGCGATCATGTTCTGCGCCGCGCCCGTCTGGGGGTCGTACTTCTTCAGCCCCCGGAAGATCATTGACAGCACCTTGCCGCCCTGCACCTCATTGGTGTTGGCCGGCTCCAACGGGTTCTGCGGGTCCGTCCACGACGCACTCAACACCCCCGTGGCGCTGCTCCCGCCGCCACCGCCCCCGCCACCACCGCCGCAGGCCGTCACCGTGGCCGCCAGCACGACGGTCGTCGCCGCGCAGGCGGCCCACTTGTAGCGCGTGGCTCCGCGCATCGGGTGCCTCCTTGTGGAGTCATGGCTTCATGGCTCATATGTCATGGGTTACAAAAGACACTTTGTTCCCCATGGCACCGCAAGTAGGACACCAACGCAGTCGTGTCACCGATTCGGCGCAGCGCACCCCAGGTGGGTCGGTCGGCCGGCGCAGCGACCCCCTGTGCCTGCCGGTGCCGGTCTCCTTGAGTCGCTCGCCGAGGATCTTCCGGACCCGACTCAACCGTGTCCGCATCGCGCAGCTCGACCCCTCCGAATCCCAGGCCACCTCCTCTACCGGCAGATCCAGCAGATGGTCGGCGATCAGCGGCATGTTACGAGCGCTGCGTCATAGACTTTGAGGCCGGACCGGACGGGAGGTACCAGCGATGACCAGTCAGCCGCTAGCGAACGGCGGGGGACCGCTCATTCCCATGCCCGCGCTGGATGCCGAGTCCCTACGCGCGGCCGTGGAGACGATAGCGCCGACCCGCAGGCCGGAATTCGACCGCCACATGGCACGGGCGATGCACCAGGCCCGCGACCAGCAGAGCCTTGATCCGCTGCGCCTCTTCTCCCTGCACTGGGGCATGATCGTCGCGATCGAGCGGTGGCCCGACCGGGCCTCCCGTCTGCGGGAGCACGAGCTGATCGCCTCCGAGACGGCTGACGACGACGAGATGCGGGCAGCGCTCGCGGAGATCCACCGGATTCTCGACGCGGCCGAGGCCGAGGTCAGGGCGCTGTGAGTGACACCTGGACGTGGGAGTACGACCCGGACCGCGCCCACGTTGTTGCCGGTCTGCCCGTACCAGTCATCGCAGCAGTCGAGCATGCCGCCGGGCAGCTTGCCGCGCTGGGTCGGGACGCACGCGAGGTGGGCACCGGCAGTCGGCTGCGTGTCGTTGATATCGATGGCGGCGCGATGTTGTGGTTCTTGCCGGTCGAGAGCCGTCAACTGATCGTCATCGTGAGGGTGGTCTGGGCTAACTGAGCTATCCGGCGGATGGGGCAGGGACGTGTCGGGGTCTCACGGCCCGTGTCACCCGGGAGCGATCAGCACCCAAGACGCCCGGGCCCCTGGCACCCCCTTTACGCGCCGCCAACGTACATGGCCCGCATCCGAAGGTCTCGGATGCGGGCCTTGGTGCTGAGCCGAAATGGGCGGAGCCCCGGTCAGAGTGTCTTGCCTTCGTCCTGGGCCTCTTCGATCGCCTCGCCCGATCCCCCGGTCATCACCGGGCAACGGCCTTTCGGG
Source organism: Streptomyces soli (assembly GCF_003999195.1). GTDB lineage: Bacteria > Actinomycetota > Actinomycetes > Streptomycetales > Streptomycetaceae > Actinacidiphila > Actinacidiphila soli. The sequence continues at coordinate 47,407 of NZ_RJVR01000192.1, read as the reverse complement.
CGACGGTCTGCTCAGACCGGCTGGATCTGGGCCCTCTTGCCGCGCTCACCCAAGTGATCAAGCAGCCGGTGGATGTCATCCGGATCGGATGTGGCCACGACCGCCCCAGATCGGGCCGCCAGCACGCTGACGGCTCCATCGACCGTGTCATCCGACCCTGCCTTGCCAAGAAGCTTGCCGACTTCCCGCGCCAAAGTGTCCTCCAGGGGCACGACATCGCATCCCTTCAGGAACTGCGCCAGACGCGCTTGCCGTGAGCCGTTGCGCCACACCTGGGCGACAACAGGCGCGGGCACTTGCGGTACGCCGCCTGCGGTCAGGTAAGCCCGGTGGCTACGCCAGACCTTGGCGTCGGACCCTTCGGCGGCAATCAGCATTCCCGCGTCGTAGACCACCACGCGCAACCCGCTCATCCGCGCCTCCCTCCCCACCACGGCTCAGGCCGCGTTGTGCTCGGAGGCGGCGCTTACGCCAGTCGCTGGCTGCGTAACCAACTCCATGAAGCCGTCCACCCAGGCCTGCTCCTCAGGGGTCGGCGGGCCGATCTCCGCGAGGACGACCTCTGCCTCCGCCAGACCTGCCTCGATCTTTGCCGCGTGCTCTGCCGCCCTGGAGAGCCATGCCGACACGCTCAGACCCTCACGCTCTGCCGCCTCCTTGGCGGCAGAAAGGATCTCGCTTGGGATAGTGATCGTGACGCGCTCAAGGCTCATACTCGAAATCATACCGGCGAGGGTCCAGTCCTTGCGCGCTCCGCGAGAGGTTCACTCGAACGGGCATGGCCCGCATCCGGAGTCTCGGATGCGGGCCATGTTGCTGAGCAGAAGTGGGCGGAGCCCCGGTCAGAGGGTCTTGCCCTCGGCCTGGGTCTCTTCGAGCGCGGCGAGCGCCGGGTCGAGGATGACGTCCTGCTCGCGGGCCTCCAGGGTGGGGTCCTGGGGGAAGTGGCAGGCGGTGAGGTGACCCTCACGGTTGCCCTCGATCTGGATGAGCGGCGGCTCTTCCGTGGCGCACTTGTCCTGGGCCTTCCAGCAGCGGGTACGGAAGCGGCAGCCGGAGGGCGGGTTGATGGGGGAGGGGACGTCGCCGGCGAGGCGGATGCGCTGGGTGGAGTCACGCTGGTCCGGGTCGGCTTCGGGTGAGGCCGAGAGCAGCGCGTGGGTGTAGGGGTGGCGCGGACGTTGGTAGATGTCGTCCCGCGCGCCCACTTCGACGATCTTGCCGAGGTACATGACTGCGACACGCTGCGAGAAGTGTCGCACGATGGCCAGGTCGTGGGCGATGAAGAGGAAGGCGATGCCGAGTTCCTTCTGCAGCTTCTGCAGAAGGTTGACGACCTGGGCCTGGATGGACACGTCGAGCGCGGATACCGGCTCGTCGGCGACGATCAGCTTGGGCTCCAGCGCGAGCGCCCGGGCGACGCCGATGCGCTGGCGCTGGCCGCCGGAGAACTCGTGCGGGAAGCGGTTGTAGTGCTCGGGGTTGAGGCCGACGATCTCCAGCAACTCGCGGGTTCGCTTCTCGCGGCCGCCGGGCGGGTTGATGTCGTTGATCTCCATCGGAGCGGTGATGATACTGCCAACCGTCTGCCGCGGGTTGAGCGAGGCGTACGGGTCCTGGAAGATCATCTGGATCTCGGACCGGATCGGCGCCAGTTCCTTGCGGTTGGCGTGGGTGATGTCCTGGCCCCGGTACGTGATCCTGCCCGCGGTGGGTTCCAACAGCCGGGTGACCAGGCGTCCGGTGGTGGACTTGCCGCAGCCGGATTCGCCGACCACGCCGAGCGCTTCGCCGGCACCCACTGTGAAGTCGACGCCGTCGACGGCCCGTACGTCACCGATGTGCCGCTTGATCGGGAAGCCGCCGCGGATCGGGAAGTACTTCTGCAGCCCGGAGACCTCGAGCAGCGGGCTGCCGGGTTCGTCGCGCGGGGTGGGGACCTTCTGCGGGGAGGGCTGCTGGTCCAGGGTCTGCTGTTCACTCATTGCTTGTTCCCTCGACTCTGGTCAGCGCAGCCGCGGCTGGATTTGCTCGATGAAGATGTCACGCTTCTGGTCCTGCGTCAGGTGGCAGGCCGATCCCCGCCCGGCCGGAAGCTGCGGCCGGGCGGTGCGGCACCGGTCGCCGCCCACCGTGTCGGTGAAGGCGCACCGGGTGTGGAACGGGCAGCCGGGCGGCGGGTTCAGCAGGCTCGGAGGGGAGCCCGGGATCGGCGCGAGCGGCACGTCCACGTCGGCCGACAGCCGCGGGATCGATCCGAGCAGGCCCCATGCGTAAGGGTGCTCCGGCGTTTTGAGGATGTCCCGCACGGTGCCGCGCTCAACGGCTCTGCCCGCGTACATCACCACGACGTCGTCGGCGGTGTTGGCGATCACGCCGAGGTCGTGCGTAATCAGGATGATTGCGGTGCCAGTCTCCTGCTGCAGGTCCTTGAGCAGGTCCAGGATCTGCGCCTGCACGGTCACGTCGAGCGCGGTGGTCGGCTCGTCCGCGATCACCAGGTCGGGATCGCAGACCAGCGCCATCGCGATCATCGCGCGCTGCCGCATACCGCCGGAGAACTGGTGCGGGTAGTCGTCCACCCGGGTCTGCGGCTGGGGGATGCCGACCTTGGCGAGCATCTCGATGGCCCGGTTTTTGGCCTCCTTCTTGGAGGCGCCGTTGTGCTTCATGTACGGCTCGGCGATCTGCCGGCCGACGGTGTAGTACGGCGACAGGGCGGTCAGCGAGTCCTGGAAGATCATCGCCATCTTCTTGCCGCGAAGCTTCTCCAGTGTCCTCGGGGAGGCGCCGGTCAGCTCTTGGCCGCCGAGCACGATCTCGCCGGCGACGGTGGTGTTGCGCGGGTTGTGCAGTCCCAGGATCGCCAGGTTGGTGACCGATTTGCCGGAGCCGGACTCGCCCACGATGCCCAGGGTCTTACCCCGGTCGAGGTCGAAGGACAGCCCGTCGACGGCTTTCACAACGCCGTCCTCCGTGGCGAACTGCACGTACAGATCGCGCACGGAAAGGAAGTGCTCGGATTCTTGAGGCGTGGGCTCGGCCTCGGGCTTCGTCAAAGTGGTCACGGGCGGGTTCTCCTACCGGGGTGGTGCGCTGATCACGGTTGGGGGTCGGGCCGCGCTCAGGCGAGCCGGACCCGCGGGTCGATGACGGCGTAGCAGGCGTCGACGATGACGTTGACGATCACGATGGAGCTCGCGCTGATGAGCATCACGGCCATCTCCAGCGGCAGATCGAGCGAGCCCACCGCATTGACGGCGAGCATGCCCAGGCCGTGCAGGCCGAACGTAGCCTCGGTGATGATCGCGCCGCCGAGGACGGTACCGAGGTCGATGCCGAAGATGGTGATAATGGAGGCGGCGGCACCGCGCAGCGCGTACCGGTAGAACACGTACCTCGACGACATGCCCTTGGCGCGTGCGGTGCGGATGTGGTCCTCGGAAAGCTGCTCGATCATCAGGGAGCGGGTCTGGCGGCTGTAGTTGGACCAGAAGATGACCGACATGACCAGGCAGGGCAGGATCATGTTGGTGAGCGAGCCGATGGGGTCGGAGGACCACGTCGGGTCGCTTCCGTGGGGGAGCCAGCCCAGTTTGTCGGCGAAGAGCGCGATGGCCAGCGGGCCGATGAAGTAGATCTGGACCGAGTTGCCGACCAGCGAGACGGAACTGGCGACGCGGTCGAAGGTCTTGCCCTGCTGCCAGGCGGACAGCATGCCCAGGCCGACACCGATGAGGAGGAAGGCGGCGGACCCGCCTATGGCCAGCGACAGCGTGGTCGGGTACCGGTTCTGGATGAGCGGCCAGATCGGCTGGTCGTTGGCGAAGGAGAAGCCGAAGCATGGGGCCGGGCAGCTTTGCCCGCTGGGCATGCTGCGGCCGACGAAGATGCCGCGTATGTAATCCCAGTACTGCTGGTAGACCGGAAGGTCCAAGCCCATGTTGTGATGGATCTGCGCGACCAGTTGCGTGTTGGAGCAGTTCTTGCCGCAGGCGAGCTGAGCCGGATCCGTCGGCAGCACGAAGAACAGGAGATACGTGATGAGGCTGATGGCCAGGATGATGACGGCCGCGCCGAGGGCGCGTCGTGCGAGGAAACGGAGCATCGGTGAGGCTCTTCCGTGGGGGCGCGGGTGGCGGCCGCGCGGTCAGATCCGGGGGCGGCCGGCCCCGGTGGTGATCCGGGGCCGGCCGCCCGTCGCGGGAACTACTTCTTGACGTACACGGTGCTGGCGTTGATGACGCCCGACACCGAGTTGAAGGTGATGCCACCCAGGCCGGAACCGTAGACGTTGAAGTACTTGTCGAAAATGAACGGCACCTGCGCGGTGTCGTGCTGCAGCGCGTACTCCGACAGGGCCTCCCAGTCAGCGGCCTGCTTGGTGAGGTCCGTCTCCTTCTGAATCCGGTCGATCTCCGAGTTGATGTGCGGGTCGTTCAGGAACGAGTAGTTGTTCGTGCCGTCCTGAAGGTTACGGCCGTCCATCGTCGGCGGGACCACCGTCGAGGCGTTCGGCCAGTCCGCGCCCCAGCCGGTGCGGTAGATGTCGTACTGGTTGTTCACCTTGCCGACGACCGTGTAGTAGGAGGTCGGGTCGATCGCCTTGCGGACGACCTGGAAGCCCGCCTTTTGCAGCGCGTTCGCCACGGTCAGCGAGATGGCCTGCCACTTCGGCGTGTTGGCGTAGGCGTAGACCAGCTTCGGGTGCGGCTGACCGGCCGCCTTCAGCAGCTGCTGGGCCTTCGCGATGTCACCGGTGGGCTTGGCGAGCTTGCCGAACGGGTCATACTTCTTCCAGCCCTCGATGGTCGGGCTGAGCAGCGTGGTACCGAGGTCGCCCTGGGCTGCGCCGCCGAACGCCTGCTGCACCTGCGACATCGGGAACGCGTAGGCGATGGCCTGGCGGACCCGGACGTCCGTGATGCGCTTGGTGTTGATGTTGAGGGTCTCGACGTACGGCTGGTACTGGTTGATCGTGCGCGACTTGTACTTCGAGCTGAGCAGTGAGGTCATCTGCGACGGGTCGGCCACACCGGACAGGTCGAGGGCGTTCTTGTCCGTGCCGGAGCCGGCCATGATGCGCTGGGTCAGACCCGGCTGCTGAATGCCCAGCTGGAAGTTCCAGGAGTCCGGGTAGGCGTTGCGGATCGGGTCCGTCTTGGGGTCCCAGTAAGGGTTGCGCACGAAGGTGAGGGACTTGCCCGGCTGGTAGCTGGAGATCTTGTACGGACCGCTGGACACCGGGTGGTTGTTGTACGCCGCCTTGTCGTCCTTGGACTTCTCCACCGGGGCGGTGACCGGCATGGCCATCGCGTACGGGGCGTCCGCGTGCGCGGACTTGAAGTGGAAGACGATGGTCTTCGAGTTGGGTGCCGCCAGGATGGTGTCCGGGATCGACTTACCGGTGTACGGGCCGGTGTACAGCTTGCGGTAGTCGGGGCCGTACAACCAGGACTGGATGTACTGCGGACCCTGGGTCTCGAAGCTCGCGTAGAGCCGCTCGATGCTGTACTTGATGTCCGTCGACGTGATCGGCGTGCCGTCGTCGAACTTCAGGCCATCCTTGAGCGTGTACGTCCAGGTCTTGCCGCCGTCCGACTGCTTGCCGGTGTTGGTGGCGAGGTCGCCGACGAGGATCGTCTTCCCGGTCTTCGGGTCGATCTTGTAGCCGGTGAGCGTACGGGCGTAGAGCGCTGACACCGACAGCTGGTCACTGACGTACTGCTGGGCCGGGTCGAGGTAGTCGAAGCCGGCCTGGTCCAGGTCCTGGACCGTGCCGCCCTTGACCGCACCGGGGACCGCGGGGGCAGGACCGGTGGAGTCGGCCGCGGTTCCCAGGCCGTAGTTCGGAACGGGAGCTTTGGAGGGAGCCGCGCCCCCGCCACTTGTGCCGCCGCCGCCGCCGCTGCTGCACGCCGCGGTGAGCGACAGCGCGCCGGCCGCCAGGATGGCCGCCGCCAAGCGAGCTCTGCTGTTTCTCATGGAATCCTGCCTGTCAGTGACTTTGTCTGCCATCGATGCCGAGGTCCGCGCCGCCTGAGCTGGGGCCGGTGCCGACGACCTGAACAAACTTTGATCGAGCTAGCGCACTAGCGGAGGGTCTTGGGGTCGAGAGCGTCCCGGACCGAGTCCCCGAGCAGATTGAAGGCGACCACGAAGATCACCATCGCGATGCCGGGGAAGAACATGAAGGTGATGTCGTTCTGGTAGTAAGTCGCACCCGTCTGGAACATCAGGCCCCAGTCCGGTGTCGGCGGGAGGATGCCGACACCGAGGAAGGACAAGCCCGCCTCGGCAGTGACGAACACCGGCAGCATCAGGGTGGACTGCACCAGGATGGTGCTCCAGATGTTCGGCAGCAGTTCCTTGAGGATGATGCGCCGGGAAGACGCGCCACTGATCCGGGCTGCCTCGACGAACTCCCGCTCGCGCAGGCTCAGCACCTGGGCCCGCACCAGGCGGCCGAGGCCCATCCAGCCGAGCAGGAACTGCAAGGTGATGAGCACGAATGGGCGCACCCACCAGGGCTCCTGATCGCCGACGCCCACAAAGAGCGAGATGGCCACCGGTGAGAAGGCGATGAAGAACAACTGGGACGGAAAGGACAGCATGAAGTCGGAGAACCGGCCCAACAGGTAGTCGGTCCTCCCGCTCAGGTACCCCTGGGTAAGGCCGTACAACACACCTGTGACCACAGAGAGCACGGTGACCGCGAGCGCGATCAGCAGTGAGGTGCGGATGCCGTAGATCAGCAACATGAACACGTCGCGGCCCAGCTGGGGTTCGATGCCGAACCAGTGCTGGGCGCTGATGCCGCCATTGGGGGCGATCGGCAGACCGTAGCTGTTCAGCAGCCCGTCGTCCTGACCGTAGAGGTTGTACGCGTTCTTTCCGTAGATCTTCGAGATCAGCGGTGCCGCGATCGCGACCAAAATAAAGATGCCAACGACGACGGCACAGACTATACCTGTCTGGTCACGCCTGAAGCGGAGCCAGGCCAGCTGGCCTGGAGAGCGTCCGACGTGTTCGTCGCTGCTCTTGCCTGTCCCTTCGGTGGCAGCCGGAGCTTCGGCCGGGACCGGCTCAGGCTCGGTCGCGGCCGTGGTTGGACTCGACATAAAGATCTGCCTTCACACCAAAGAGACTCGTGGCGTGTATGAACGCCGTGGTTGAGCGGACTGTCGCAATGGATTAAGCGCTCAGTCAAGAGCAAAAGGGGTGGGGATAACCCTACAGTGTGCATCTTGAGCGAAGATTGTTTAGATCGTCGCTTGATCGTGCTTGACACGCTTCTTTGAAATCGGACATCTCGTGCTGAAGTGGGATCAAATTCCGTAACGTGGCGGCAACGTAACTGTCGCCTCACCGATATACGGACGCGGCACGCTGAACTGCGTACGGCCGTGCGGGTGCCGTAAGCCGGCCGGGGTGACATTGTCACCCCGGCCGGCTGCCGTTTGGGGCGACTCCGGTGAACGTGGCGTGTGGATGTGCCGTATCACCTGGAACAGGTGGCTGGACGAGCTGCTGCCCGGAGTCCAGGAGGTCGCCATGCGGGAGGGATTCGCGCTTGCGCGCCCGGCGAGGTGGGCGGGGGCGGCGGTGTGCGGGGTGCTCGTGCTGGTCGAGGCCGGATGGGTGATGCGGGATGTAGGGCTGGTGGGGGCGGACGGGCTGTGGCAGGTCTGGGCGGGGCTGGCGGTGCCGCTGGGGGGCGGGCCGCTGAATACGTCGGTGGTGGATCTGGCGCTGCTCGGGCTGTACGTGGGGGCGATCGGGGCGTCGACGCGGCCGGTGGCGACCGGGGCGTTCGGGGCGGTGGGGGCGGTGACGCTGTTACTGCGGGCGCCGACGGTGCTGATTCTGGGCGGCCAGTGGAACGGGCGGCTGGACATCCAGGGGCAGTTGGTGCTGACGGCGGCGGCCGAGGTGGTGGGGGCGGTGGCGCTGCTGAGCATCGCGGTGAACCGGCGGAGGGTGCTGCCGGGCTGGGACCCGGCGCCGCCGAGGCCGGCGGCGGGGGTGCTGGCGGGGCTGTTGTTGCTGATCGTGGCGCTGATGACGGCGGTGTGGCAGCTCGACCGGATCTACGGGACGGGGCTGAGCGACGGGACGCAGGCGCAGCCGCCCGGGTTCTTTTGGCGGACGGTAACCGGCGGATATCTGGTCAATTCGCTGCTCGGTGCGCCGTTCGGGTGGCTGTCGTGGTCGACGGCTGCGCTGTGCGCGGCGGCCGGGGCGGCGGCGCTGAGGCGGACGCTGGTGGCGAGGCCGCTGGGGATCGCGGTGGGGTGGCTGCTGGTGCCGCTGGCGGTGCCGGTGATCGCGACGGCGAAGCCGCCGGCGGTGACGGTGGGGCAGTTCGCGGCGGGCTTCGCCGTGGTGGTGGCCGTGGTGGTGGCGCTGTTGCTCGTGCCGAGGGCGGAGGGGCCGTTCAGCGCCCTGGACGAGTCCGGGTACGGCATGCAGTACGGCAGCACGGCGTACGACGCCGAGGCGACGGCGACGCAGGACACGCAGACCATGCCGGCCTACGGGAACTGGTCCAGCGCCCCGCCGCCCCCGGGGCCGCCCCCGGGAGTGGCGGGGTGTCTGCGGCCGCCGCCGCGACGCAGATGAGCCGCGGGCGGCTGCCGGGGGCGGCCTACGCCACGCCCAGGGACCGCTTGAGGAAGGCGACCTGGAGCAGCAGCAGGTTCTCGGCGACCTGCTCCTGCGGGGTCATGTGGGTGATCCCGGACAGCGGGAGCACCTCGTGCGGGCGGCCGGCGGCCAGCAGGGCGGAGGACAGCCGCAGGGTGTGGGCGGCGACCACGTTGTCGTCGGCGAGGCCGTGGATGATCATGAGCGGCCGGAGGCGGTCGGCGGCGCCGGACAGGCCCTCGTCGGTGACCAGGGAGTTGGCGGCGTAGACCTCGGGGCGCTCGTCGGGGTGCCCGAGGTAGCGCTCGGTGTAGTGGGTGTCGTAGAGCCGCCAGTCGGTCACGGGGGCGCCGGCGACGCCCGCGTGGAAGACGTCCGGGCGGCGCAGCACCGCCAGGGCTGCCAGGTAGCCGCCGTACGACCAGCCGCGGATGCCGACGCGGGTCAAGTCCAGCGGATACGTACGGGCGAGGGCGCGCAGGGCGTCGACCTGGTCGTTCAGGGTCACGCCGGCGAAGTCGTGGGCGATCGCCTTCTCCCAGGCGGGGGAGCGGCCCGGGGTGCCGCGGCCGTCGGCGACGACGACGGCGAAGCCCTGGTCGGCGAGCCACTGGCACTCGAGGTAGGCGCGGCCGGCGCTGACCACCATCTGGCCGTGCGGGCCGCCGTACGGGTCCATCAGGACGGGCAGCGGTCCGTCGCCCTCCCGGTAGCCGGTGGGCAGGACGACGGCGGACGGGATCCGGCGGTCGCCGGCGGCGTCCAGGAGCGGGCGGGCGGTGAGGACGGGGGTCTCGGCGTACGAGGCGATCTCGGCCAGCGGCTTGTCGGGGCCGCCCTCGTGCAGGACGCGCACCAGGGGCGCGGGCCGGTCCAGCGACGAGGACGCGAGCACGGTCACCGCACCGGAGCGGACGGCGGAGTGGACCCCGGGGGTCTCCGACAAGCGGACAGCGCCGGCATCGCCGGAGAGCGGGACCCGGTACACATGGATCTCGCCGGTCTCCGGCAGAGCGGCGGCCGAACCCGCCGAGGCCGCGACCAGGATGTCGCCATCGGCGATGTCGAGGACCGCGCGTACGTGCAACTCCGGCCCGGTGAGCTGGAGTTGGCCGACCGCGACGACCCTTGCTCCGCTTTCGTCCGTGATCCGCAGGAGTCGTCCATCTTTGGTCCAGGCCGGGACACCGGGGAAAAGATCAAGCCAGATTTCGTCTTCGTCGCTGTGCGTGGCACTGGTGTTGCCTGTGCCCGGGTCGACCGTCAGGTAGAGCTGACTGCGCTGGTCGCGGGCCTGTACGAGCAGCAGCGGCGGCCCGGCGGGGGACCAGTGGACCTGGGCGAGGTAGGGGTAGGCCTCACGGTCCCAGGTGACGGGGGTGGCGGAGCCGTCGAGGCGGATGAGGGTGAGGGTGACCTCGGCGTTCGCCGTTCCGGCGGCCGGGTACGCGACCTCGGCGGGGGGCTGCGAGGGGTTGGCCGGGTCGGCGATCCACCAGCGGTCGACGGGGGAGTCGTCGACCCGGGCGGTCAGCAGCGCGGTGCCGTCCGGGGACCACCAGTAGCCACGACTGCGGGACATCTCCTCGGCGGCGATGAACTCCGCGAGGCCGTACGTGATGTTCTTGCCCTCCGGTTCGGCGAGCGCCCGGTCCGCCGTCCCTCCCCCAACTGGACGCTGGGTGGGGGTGCTCCCCCTGGCTTCGCCGGGGGCACCCCCACCGGACGGAGTCCGGGGGAGTGCCCCAACTTCCACGACGCGCAGGGCGCCCTTGGAGACGTACGCCACCCGCCGGCCGTCCGGCGAGGGGCGCGGGTCCACGACCGGACCCGGAACCTCCAGTTCCCTGGCGGTTCCGGCGCGCAAATCGGCGACGAACAGGCGGCCGGAGAGGGCGAACGCGGCGAGCTCGGCGGCGTCGTCCGTGGCGTAGCCGACGACGCCGGCGGAGCCCTCACGGCTGCGCTCGCGGCGGGCGCGCTCCTCGGGGGACAGTTCCTCGCCGGCGCCGGCGAGAAGGGCGGCGGGGTCGGCGGCGATCCTCTCCTCACCCGTGGCGAGGTCGAGGACCCAGAGCAGGTGCGCCCGGTCCGTCCCCGTACGGGAGCGGAGGAAGGCCACCCGCTCCCCGTCCGGCGAGACGGCGAACGACCGGGGTGCGCCCAGGGTGAAGCGCTGGGTCCGGGCGTACTGGCGGGGGAACGACAGCGGTTCGGTCATGCGGCGAGCGTAGGCCCCCGGTATGCGCCCCCGGGGTGCACTCCGGCGGGCGCGTTGCGGGCGCGTTGTGAGCGGCGGCGACGGATTCCGGCCATGCGCCCCCGCATGCTTCCGTGCTCCGACCTATGCGGTACGACACAAAGTTATGATCCGTTGCCGAGAGTGGGTAATAACCGCTTGGCAACTGCTGTCGGACCCTGAGGCCCTGGAGGTGAGCCGCTGTGGCACTTTCGATTTCGGCGGTGGTGCTGCTGCTGATCGTCGTCTTCCTCCTGGTCAAGAAGTCAGGACTCAAGGGGGGACACGCGGTGGTCTGTGTGCTGCTCGGTTTCTACGTGGCGAAGTCGTCGATGGCACCGACGATCACGGAGCTCACGAACAACGTCGCCAGCATGATCGGGAACATCAACTTCTGAGCCGTAGGCTCTGTCCTGTGACAGTTACTTCCGGCCGTCGGCTGCTCCTCGTCCACGCCCACCCGGACGACGAGTCGATCAACAACGGCGCGACCATGGCCAAGTACGCGGCCGAGGGCACCCATGTGACGCTCGTGACCTGCACCCTCGGCGAGGAGGGCGAGGTGATCCCGCCCGAGCTGGCGCACCTCGCCCCCGACCGGGACGACACCCTCGGCCCGCACCGCATCGGGGAACTGGCCGCCGCCATGGCCGAACTGGGGGTCACCGACCACCGGTTCCTCGGCGGCCCCGGGCGCTACCGCGACTCCGGGATGATGGGCGTCCCCCAGAACGAGCGGCCGGACTGCTTCTGGCAGGCCGACCTCGACGAGGCGGCCGGACACCTCCTCGAGGTCATCCGCGAGGTGCGGCCGCAGGTGCTGGTGACGTACGACCCGAACGGCGGCTACGGCCACCCCGACCACATCCAGGCGCACCGGGTCGCGATGCGCGCCGCCGAACTGGCGGCGGACGAGGGCATCGACATCGCGAAGGTCTACTGGAACTGCATGCCGCGCTCCGAGGTCGAGGCGGGCTTCGAACGGCTGCGGGCCGCCGGACAGAAAGCCCCCTTCGAGGGCGTCGCGACACCGGACGATCTGCCGGGCGTCGTGGAGGACTCCGAGTACACCGCGGTCATCGACAAGGAGGGGGCGTACGCCGAGCGCAAGACGGCGGCGATGCGCGCCCACCTGAGCCAGATCGCGGTCGACGGCTTCTTCTTCGCCCTGTCGAACGACCTCGGGCAGCCGCTCTTCGGCGCCGAGTACTACCAGTTGGTGCGGGGCGTCGCCGGTGCCGAGCCGGAGGACGACCTCTTCGCGGGGGTGGGCGTATGAGGTACGTCGCCTACCTGGCGCTCGCCGTGCTCGGGGTGGCCGTCGCCGTCGCCGGGGCGCTGGTGCAGGACGCGTGGTTCCCGGGCGGGCTGCTGCTCGCCCTCGCGGGCAGCGGGGCGCTGTTCTGGGGCGGTTCGAAGCTCACCCGGAACCGGGTGGGCGCCATCGTGCCGGCGGGGCTGTGGCTGGCCACAGTGCTGTTCCTCAGCTCGTCCCGGCCGGAGGGCGACTTCCTCTTCGCGAACGGCGTCGCACCGTATCTGTATCTGCTGGGCGGGGCGATGGCGGGAGTGATGTGCGCCACGCTTGCCCAGCCCGGCTTCACGGACGGCAGATCAACTGGTGCACGATAGGCGCCAACGTAGCGCCGTATCGCCGGACGGAAGCCGGTTGTCGCCCGATTCAGTGGTGGACGATGGGTACCCGCTCGGCGGAGCCCAGTATGGTGGTGCGCGCCGCCGGGCCGCCCGCGGATGGCCGTGACGGGTGGCGAAGCGAACCGGGAGAGCCTGCTTTGAGTCGTGAAACTGACAGTTCGTCCCCTGATGCTGCCCCCGGGCCGCAGGGTGGTCGTGGCGGAGCCGCGTATCCGTCCGGCACCCCGCCGTACGGGACCAGGCCGTTTCCGTCGCTGCACCCGCAGGAGCGGCCGCGCGAGGGCGAGGTGGCGGACGACGCCGTCCACGCCGCCCCGCCTGCCACGGACGAGCCCAAGACCGAGACCACGCTGACCACCCGGGTACGGATCAACATCCCCGGGTCCCGGCCGATTCCGCCGGTGGTCGTCCGTACGCCGGTTGACGGGGCGCCCGGTGCGGAGTTCGCGGCCGAGCCGACGGAACTCCCGTCCGGCTGGACGGTCGGTGGCGACCCGACGCCCCCGCCCGGGGTCGTGCCTTCGGCTCCGGTTGCTCCGGCAAGGGCCCCGGCGCCTGCGCCTGCACCGGCTCCGGCTCCGGCCGCCGAGGCGGAGAAGGCCCCGAGCGACTGGTTCGCGCCCCGCAAGTCTCCGGCTCCGGCCCCTGCCCCTGCTGAGACCACGCAGCAGATCCCGGCTCCGGCGCCGGCCCCGTCTCCGTTCCCGCAGGCGCCCGAGGCCACGCAGCCGCTCAGCCTCGGCGACTTCGCGGCCTCCGGTCCCGCCGGCGGCCCGGCCGCCCCGCCGCCGCAGGGCCGCCGCCCCACCATTCCGTACCTCAACGAGGGCCCCGCCGGTCCGACCATAGGCCCCGCCCAGGGTCCGCGCCCCGGTCCCGGCCCCCGGCCCTTCCCGGGCACCACCGGCGAGGGCCCCCGGCCCTTCCCGGGTACCACCGGCGCGCCGGGCGGCCCGGGCAGCACGCCGTTCCCGAGCTACCAGCCGCCCGCCGGGCCCACCGCCGGCCCGGTCACCGGCGAGATGCAGGTCCCCCCGGCCGGCTTCCCCGGCGACCGCGACCGGCTCTCCGGCGACACCGTGGTCAGCGGCATCCCGGCCGTGCCGCCCGCCGGGCCGCCGGTCACCAAGCCGGCGCAGCCCGGAGAGAAGCCCGCACCCAAGGGCCGCTCGAAGGTGATCCTGGCCGGCGTCGCCCTCCTCGTCGTGGCCGGCTTCGCGTACGGCGCCGGCCTGCTGATGGACCACGCAGACGTCCCGGCCGGCACGACCGTCCTCGGCATCGACATCGGCGGCAAGTCCCGGAGCGACGCCGTCGCCGCGCTCGGCTCCGTACTCGGCGACCGCGAGACCGCCCCGCTGACCGTCACCGTCGGCAAGACCGAGGAGAAGATCAAGCCCTCCTCCGCCGGCCTCGACGTCGACATAGACGCCACCGTCAGCAGCGTCGCCCACCGCGACTACAACCCCGTCACCGTCATAGGCTCCCTCTTCGGCGGCACCCGCCAGGCCGAGCCCACCATGGTCACCGACGAGGAAAAGCTCCGGGCCCGCCTCAACACCCTCTCCGACCAGCTCAACACCGGCAGCACCGGCACCGACGGCATGGTCAAGTTCGAGAGCGGCAAGGCCGTCGCCGTCCCTGGCAGCGCCCACCAGGCCATCAACGTCGACGCCTCCCTCGCCAAGGTCGCCGCCGCCTACCGCACCCACCTGGAGACCGGCAGCAGCACCGCCGTCCCCCTCCCCGTCACCACCGTCCAGCCCAAGGTCACCCAGGCCAAGCTCGACGCGGCGGTCAACGGCTTCGGCAAGACCGCGATGTCGAAGATGGTCACGTTCAAGAACTCCAGCGGAGTGTCCCTGATCGCCTTCGGCCCGCAGAAGTCACTGCCGAAGTTCCTCACGATGGTCGCCGTGAACGGCGAACTCACCCCGCACATCGACCTGACCGTCCTGAAGGGCCTCTACGGGCACGCCTTCGACGGCATCCTGCTCCAGCGGGGGGACGGCTCGAAGACGGCCGTCACCCCCCAGGACGTGGCCAGCGCGATGCTTCCGGCTCTGCAGACCGCCGACGCCACGAAGAAGACCGTCACGTTTTCGAACGCGGTCCCGTAGCAGCCACCCTGGCCGGACGGAAGCGATTCCTCCGGCCAGGGGGCAGACAGGGGCACTTCCCCCACCCATGACATCTGTCACCCCGAGGACAGGATCCCGCGCACTGCCGCGCCCCCCGCCGCCGGGCGAAGCTTGCCGCATGACCGCAACCGCGACACGGAAGACGTCCACAACGTCCACAACGGCAGAGACCACCACCGTGGTCGGCTTCAACGGCGTGAGCAAGAGCTTCGGCGACGTGCAGGCCGTCGCAGATCTCACCCTCGAACTCCACCCCGGCGAGACCGTGGCGCTGCTCGGCCCGAACGGGGCGGGCAAGTCGACGGCACTGGACCTGCTGCTGGGCCTGAGGATGCCCGACACCGGGACGGTCGAGCTGTTCGGGGGAAGCCCGCGGCAGGCGATCGCGCGGGGCATGGTCGGCGCGATGCTGCAGAGCGGCGGCCTGATGGAGGACGTGACCGTACGCGAGGTCGTCCAGCTGGCGTGCGACCTGCATCCGCGTGCGCACCCCGTGGACCAGGTGCTGGCCACCGCGGACCTCACGGAGATCGCGGGGCGGAAGGTCAACAAGCTGTCGGGGGGCCAGGAGCAGCGGGTCCGCTTCGCGCTGGCGACGGCGGGGGCGAATGAGCTGATCGTGCTGGACGAGCCGACGACGGGGATGGACGTGTCGGCCCGGCAGGCCTTCTGGGCGACCATGCGCGCGCAGGCGGCGGAGGGCCGGACGGTCCTGTTCGCGACCCATTACCTGGAGGAGGCGGACGCGATCGCCGACCGCGTCCTGGTGCTGCACCGGGGCCGGCTGCTGGCCGACGGAACGGCCGCCGAGATCAAGGCGCGGGCCGGCGCCCGGCGGATCGTCTTCGACCTGGAGGGCCTGGAGGACCGCGAGGACCGGGAGGACCGGGACGACCCGAGCGGCGAGACCCCCGAGGCCGTCCTCAACGCCCTGCCGCACCTGGCCGGGCTGGAGATCTCCGGCCGTACGGTCCGGATCCGGTCCACCGACGCGGACGCCACCGTACACGCCGTCTACGCGGCGGGCCTGTACCCCCGCAATCTGGAAGTCGCCGGACTCGGCCTGGAGCAGGCGTTCCTGGCCATCACCGCGGAAGAGGAAGCGGCCAACCGATGAAGACCCTGATCAAGCTGGAGATCCTGCGCGTGCTGCGCAACCGGAAATTCATGTTCTTCTCGGTGATCTACCCTCCCGTGCTCTTCCTCCTCCTGACGGCGGGCCAGGACGCGCACAAGAAGCTCGACGGCCTCGGCATCACCGTCGTCGCGTACTACATGGTCGCGATGTGCGCCTTCGGCGCGATGACCGCCGTGCTCATGGGCAACGCCGAGCGCATCTCCCGCGAACGCGAGAAGGGCTGGGTGCGGCAGTTGCGCCTCACCGCCCTCCCGGGGCGCGGCTACGTCACCGCGAAGATCGCCTCCGCCGCGACCATCAGCCTGCCGTCGATCATCCTCGTCATGCTGGTCGCGGCGTCCGTGAAGCAGGTGCGGCTCGATGCCTGGCAGTGGGCCGGGATCCTGCTCTGCAGCTGGGCGGGCAGCTTCGTCTTCGCCGCGCTGGGCGTGGCCATCGGGTATGTGGCCACTGCCGACGTGGCGCGGCCGATCGCGATGATCGCGTACTTCGTGCTCGCGGCGCTCGGCGGCCTGTGGGCGCCCTTCACCCTCTTCCCGGGCTGGCTGCAGACCATCGCCGACTATCTGCCGGCGCGGCCCTACGCGGCGCTGGGCCAGGCCATCGAGTTCGGCAGCGCGCCGCATCTGAAGGACATCGCGGTGCTGGCCTTCTACCTCGTACTCTTCGCGGGCGGGGCGGCTTGGATGTACCGCAAGGACACGGCGAAGGCGTAAGGAAGAGTCATGCCTGTACGGAAGCAGAGCTGGCCGCCGTGGCCGCCGTGGCGTGGCGCGGCGGCCACGGCGGCCGACGACGCGCTGGGCATGGGACATGCCCCGGAGACCCGCCGCCAGGCGTGGGTGAAGCTGCTGTGGATCGCCATGTGGATGGTCTATCTCGCCTATCCGCTCGACAACCTCGTCCACGGTCACCACGGCCTCCCGGCCCTGGTCCTGGGCTGGACCGGACTGACCGGCTTCGTCCTCGCCTACCTCGCCCTGGTGTTCTTCCGCACCAACCAGCCCGACCAGCCGCGCTGGGTCCACGTCACGCTGGTCTTGCTCGGTGTCCTCGCCGTCGCGCTGTCGCTCACCCTCGGCGACTCCTGGCTGGGGCTCTTCGTCTACGCGGCCGTCGCCTGCGGATCCGTCCTCCGGCCGGACCGCTCCCGATGGGCCATCGCCGTCGTCACGGGCCTGCTCTTCGCCACCGGCGTTCTGATCCATGCCGGGTCGGACACCCTCCTGTCGCTCGGCATTCCCTGCTTCCTCAGCGGCTTCGCGATGGTCGGGATCCGGCAACTGGTCAGCGCGATGCGGGCGTTGCGGGAGGCGCGGGAGACGATCGCGCACCTGGCCGCGAACGAGGAGCGGCTGCGGCTCGCCCGTGACCTGCACGACCTGCTCGGCCACTCGCTCTCCCTGATCACCCTCAAGAGCGAGCTCGCAGGCCGCATGCTCCCCGACCGGCCCGACGACGCGGCCGTCCAGGTCGCCGACATCGAGCGGGTCAGCAGGCAGGCCCTCGTCGACGTCCGCGAGGCGGTCGGCGGTTACCGGCGCCCCACCCTCGCCGTCGAACTGGCCGGTACCTCGGCCGCCCTGCGTGCCGCCGGCATCGAGGCGGACTTCGACCCGGTGCAGTGGATGGGCCACGACCGGCTCGCGCCCGACGACGAGGCCGCCCTGGCCTGGGCGTTGCGCGAGGCGGTGACCAATGTCGTACGGCACAGCGGCGCCGCCCGCTGCCGCCTGGCCCTCGGGGAGGACGGCGACGAGTTCAGCCTGACCGTCAGCGACGACGGCCGCGGCCTCGACCCGGGCCACCGCCCCGGCCACGGCCTCACCGGGCTGGACGAGAGGCTGCTGCTGGCGGGCGGCCGCCTCAGCACCTCCTCCCGGGCCGGTGGCGGCTTCACGCTGTGCGCCTGGGTGCCGCTGCGCCTCAGCGGCTACGCTGCACCGCATGATCAGGGTGCTGCTCGCTGAGGACCAGTCGATGGTGCGGGAGGCACTCGCCACACTCCTCGGTCTCGAGGAGGACATCGAGGTCGTCGCCCAGGTAGGCCGCGGCGACGAGGTCATCGCCGCGGCACGCGACAGCGGCGCCGATGTCGCCCTGCTCGACATCGAGATGCCCGGCATGACGGGCCTGGACGCGGCGGCTGCGCTCCGCAAGGCGCTGCCGGGCGTGCGGATCGTCATCGTGACCACCTTCGGCCGCCCCGGCTACCTGCGCCGGGCCATGGAGTCCGGCGCCGACGCCTTCCTGGTCAAGGACGCCCCGGCCGCGCAACTCGCCGACGCCGTACGGCGTGTACTGCGCGGCGAGCGGGTCATCGACCCGGCCCTGGCCGCCGCCGCCCTCGCCGAGGGCGCGGATCCGCTGACGCCGCGCGAGCGGGACGTACTGCGGGCGGCGGCGGACGGGCGCGCCAACGCCGACATCGCGAGGGCACTGCACCTGTCGGAGGGCACCGTACGCAACTACCTGTCCACCGCGATCCAGAAGACGGCCGCCCGCAACCGCGCCGAGGCGGTACGGATCGCCCGAGAGCGCGGCTGGCTCTGATCAAAGCCCGGAAGAGACAACGGCAGCGTCAGTTCAGCAGCGCCCGGGCCGCCCGGGCCTGCCCCCGGATGGCGGCGGCCGACGCGGGCTCGACCTCGGCGACGACGTCCGCGTAGGCGTCCATCTCCGCCGCCCCGCCCGCGAAGTCACCGGTGCGCACGAGCAGTTGGGCATGCTCGTACCGCAGGCGGGCCGGATGGCGGGGGAGGAGCAGCGAGAGCTCTACGGCCCAGAGCTGGACGCGGAGGTGCTCGGGGCGGGCGGACGCCCAGGCACGGATGTTGTTGAGGATCCGCATGACGATGTCCAGGGGGTCGGCCGGCGTGAGCATCGCGGCGGACGGCGGGGCGCCGGTCGCGCCGGCGACGAGCAGCCTCACGTCGTCGTCGCCCAGGATTCGCCCGCCGTCGAAGGGGTCGGCGAGGACGAAGGAGCCCCCGGGATCGCCGAAGCCCACGACGAAGTGGCCGGGCAGGGCGACCCCGTAGACCGGGGCGCCGGCCCGGCGGGCGACCTCGATCCAGACGACCGACAGCAGGATCGGCAGGCCCCGCCGCCGACGCAGCACCTCGGGCAGCAGCGAGGACTCCAGCCGCCGGTAGTCCGCCGGGGTGCCGTGGAAGCCGTTGCGGGCGCCGAGTAGGTCGGCGGTGGCGTTCGCCCAGTCCAGGGGCCGTACGAGGCCGTACGGAACGAGCCCGGCCAGCCGGTCGAGCTCGATCTGGGCGGCGTCGAGTCCGGCCTCACCGAGCGCCGGGTCGGCCTCGGCGCCGACGAGCAGGCACAGCGCGGCGAGGTCGGGCCGCTCCTCGCGCGCCGCCTCCGCGAACCGATGCCTGACGGTGTCGTCCATGGCCATAAAGGGGATCTACCCCTTCGGCGCGCGTCGGTAGTGGTAAGCGTGGTGCGTCGTGAAGCCCAGCCGGTCGTACATGCTCCCCGCGCCCTCGTTGTCCGCCTCGACCTGCAGATACGCCCCGGAGGCGCCCTCCGCCACCGCTCGCAGCGCCAGCGCCGCCATCACCGCCGTGGCCAGCCCCTGCCGCCGCGCCGCCGGATCGACCTCGACCGCCCCGAACATCGCCCAGGCCCCGTCCACCACGCAGCGCCCGATGGCCGCGGGCCCCTCGGTGCCCGGCACCGTCGCAAACCACACCGACGGCCCACCCGTGAGGACCTTGACCGCCTCCTCACCCAGCGCGCCCGTCCGGTGATACCGCGCCAGCCAGTCCGCGTCGACCTCCCGCGACAGCCGTACGCGCTCCGCGCCGGGCAGGTTGGCCAGCGGCGGCAGCGGCGCCGTGCGCAGCAGGGCCTCGGCCTCGTTCGTCCAGCCGAGGGCGGCCAGTTCTGCGTCCAGCCCCTCGTCGGTGACCTGGACGCAGCCGGGCAGGCCCCGGGCCGCGTACCACTCCACGATGCGCCCGGCGGCGGCCGCCACCGGTATGCCGGGGTCGCCGAACGGCAGCACCGAGTTGGCCCGCCGGGTGAAGCCACCGGCGGCCCGCAGGACCCAGTCGCCGAGCCGCTCGGTCTCCTGGGCGGGCCAGTCGCGCGAGGCGATCTCCTGCAGTTCCTGAGCGGTGGCGCGGGGGGCACGGATGCCGCGCCGGAGCGGCGTGTCGGGGACGACCTTGCCGGCGACGACCGAGTTTTCCGCGATGTGGACGGCTTCGCCGGTCCGGCGCGTGACGATGAGCACTCCGTCATTCCACGATGTGAGAACCCCGACCGCGTCGCGGAACACCGGGCGACCCGCCACGACCTCCGCAATCCGCCGCACAGAGACCCGTTTGCCCACGTCAGAGACGGTAAGGTGTAGTTCAGGCCGTCCTCTAGCGGCGAAATCCATGCTCATCGCGGCCCCTCCTGTTCGTCTGATGCCCAGGAACGGAGATACTAGGGGCGGGCATCGACGACGCCGCGCTCCCGCGCGAATGGCCCTGATCGAGGAGGAACGACAGCGTGACCTACGTCATCGCGCAGCCTTGTGTGGACGTCAAGGACAAGGCGTGCATCGAGGAGTGCCCCGTCGACTGCATTTACGAGGGCAAGCGGTCCTTGTACATCCACCCGGACGAATGCGTCGACTGTGGCGCCTGTGAGCCGGTCTGCCCGGTGGAGGCCATCTTCTACGAGGACGACACCCCGGAGGAGTGGAAGGACTACTACAAGGCGAACGTCGAGTTCTTCGACGAACTCGGCTCGCCCGGTGGTGCCTCCAAGCTCGGGCTGATCGAGCGTGACCACCCGTTCATCGCCGCCCTGCCTCCGCAGAACGGCTGATAAAGGACAGAAGAGCCGCATCGGGCGGGCCCCGCATGGCGCACCCTGCCGTGCGGGTCCCGCCGTACTGCTGAAAGAGAGCACCGCCGTGCCGCCAGTCTCCGCCCGCCTCCCGGTCTTCCCCTGGGATCGGCTCGAACCGTACAAGGCTCAGGCCGCCGCGCACGCCGGCGGTGTCGTCGACCTGTCGGTGGGCACCCCCGTGGACCCGGTCCCGGAGATCGTCCAGGACGCCCTGGCGGCGGCTGCGGACAGCCCCGGGTACCCCACGGTGTGGGGCACGGCGGCGCTGCGCGCGGCGATCACCGGCTGGGCGGCGCGCCGCCTGGGCGCGCAGGGGCTCGGCGACACCAACGTGCTGCCCGTGATCGGCTCCAAGGAGCTGGTCGCCTGGCTCCCGACGCAGCTGGGCCTCGGCCCCGGCGACCGGGTCGCCTACCCGCGCCTCGCCTACCCGACGTACGAGGTCGGTGCGCGGCTCGCGGGCGCCGAGCCCATCGCGTACGACGACCCCACGGAGCTGGACCCGGCGGGCCTGAAGCTGCTCTGGCTCAACAGCCCCTCCAACCCCACCGGTCGCGTTCTGAGCAAGGACGAGCTGCGCACCGCCGTGGCCTGGGCGCGCGAGCATGGTGTGCTGCTGTTCAGCGACGAGTGCTACCTGGAGCTCGGCTGGGAGGCCGAACCGGTCTCCGTCCTGCACCCGGAGATCTCCGGCGGGTCGTACGAGGGCATCGTGGCCGTCCACTCGCTGTCCAAGCGGTCCAACCTGGCCGGCTACCGGGCCGCCTTCCTGCTCGGCGACCCGGGCGTGCTGGGCGAGCTGCTGCAGATCCGCAAGCACGGCGGCATGATCGTGCCCGCTCCGGTGCAGACGGCGACGATCGCGGCGCTCGGCGACGACGGTCACGTGGCTCTGCAGCGCGAGCGCTACGCCCGCCGCCGGGCCGCCTTGCGCGCCGCCTTCGAGGGCGCGGGCTTCCGGATCGAGCACAGCGAGGCCAGCCTCTACCTGTGGGCGACGCGCGGGGACTCCTGCTGGGACACCGTCGCCGAACTCGCCGAGCTCGGAATCCTGGTGGCCCCCGGGGACTTCTACGGCCCGGCGGGCGAGAACCACGTACGCGTCGCCTTCACGGCGACCGACGACCGGGTGGACGAAGCGGTGCGCCGCCTCAAGTAGGCGGTGACGCAAGGGCGGACGACCAAAGGCCGAGGGCCCGGAGAGCGGAAGCTTTCCGGGCCCTCGTTGCGGCTGTGGGGGTCAGCCGCCGATCGGGAGGCCACCGGCGAGCGGCACCTGGCCCACGGGGAGCTGACTGACCGGCAGGGCGCCCAGCGGGTCGGCGTTGCCGGCGCCCTTGGCGGTCCTGGCGACGCCGGTGGTGGCACCCTTGAGGGCTCCGGCGGCGTCCACCGCGGCCTTCTTGGCGACCGGCACGGCGGTCTTGGCGGCACTGCTGAGAGTCTTCCCCGGGTCGGGCAGCGCCTTCTGGACGGACTTCACCGCGCCGGCCTCCTTGGCGACGCCTTCCACGGTGTGGCTGAGGTCGGCGGTCTTGTCCAGGTTGGTCAGTCCACCCAGGTCGGCGGCCTGCGGCAGCTCCGCGGCGGACGCGGCACCCGCGCCGACCAGAGGAGCGGCTGCCGCGCCGACGAGCAGGGCGGCCCGGGCGATCCGACGCGTAAGGGGGAGGGACATGGTGCTCCTTTTACGGAGAGACGACGTGACATGCCCGCGGGGCGGACGCCTTGACTACCGCGTGAGAAGCCGTAAGGTTGCGGCCGTTCGAGGTAAAGAGTTGGTAATGCAGACTCTTTCGGGTTTCGAATAAACCAGGACCATCCGGACACCTCGCTATGCTGCGGTGAAACGTCAGATCCCTTGATCCACAAGGGATTTCCGCGGCTCACGCAGTGATTTCACATCTGATGGTTTTGCCCTATCAGTCATCCCCCTGAGGGTGAATGCCCGCACTATTGAGCGACGGTGATAGTGACGTCCCCGGCGGCGGTTACCGACCCCGTCCCCGTGCTCGCCTTCTGCCAGCCCTTGGCGGAATCCGACGCCTGCCATTCACGGTCCCGGAAACTGACCTTCTCGACCTTCAGCTCGTGCGCGTGTGCCACCGCCCACTGCGCCAGCTCCCAGCCGCGCTGCTGCTCTGCGCCCTGCGTCTCGTTGCCCGGCGCGGCCGACGGCACGGCGACCGCGTGAGTCGTCGTCGCCAAGGCCTTGGGCGCCACGCGCGAGCCGAACTCCCGCGTGAGCCGGGCCCGTACGGCGGCCGGATCGCCGCCCGTGACCGTCGTACGGCCGGACGCGGTCGTGCAGCTCAGGGCCGCCGACACCCGGCCGGTCAGCGCGGAGGCCAGCAGTGTGGCGTCCGGCTCGTGCTTCGCGTATGCCTGCGGAAAGCCGCTCTTCTGCACCTTCTGGGCGGCCACGGTGAGCGGGAGACGCGAATATCCCCGGATCTTGACCAGACCGTCGAAGAATTCGTTCGAGGCGTGCACCGGGTCCATGATCTGCGCCGCTGTGCCCCAACCCTGCGAAGGGCGCTGCTGGAAGAGCCCTCTGGAATCCCGGTCGCCGTGATCCAGATTGCGCAGCCCCGACTCCTGCATCGACGTCGCCAGGGCTATCGTCACCGCCCGTTCCGGAAGATCCCGCGACGACGCCACCGCGGCGATCGTCGACGCGTTCGCCGCCTGCTGCGGCTCCAGCGTGAGGGTGCGGCCCTCCGCCGTCACCGTGCATCCGGGCTGCTGCGGCGTGCTGGTCGTGAAGTGGTGCACGGCGTATCCGGCGAGCCCGATCAGTACGAGGGTCGCCGTCACAAAGCGAAAGAGGCGTCCCCGCTTCTTCTTCGGGGCGCCCTTGGCTGGCGTCGACTGTGACTTCGGCACGGCGCTCACCGTACCCAAGGCGTCTGTGGACGCGTCGTCCGGAGGGGTGGGTAGTGTCGGGGGCATGGAGCAGCCCGTACTCGACCTCAGTCAGGACGCCGCCGCCGTGACGGCGCAGCTCGTCGACATCCCCTCCGTGAGCCTGGAGGAGAAGCACCTCGCCGACGCCGTCGAGGCGGCCCTGCGTGCCCTGCCGCACCTCACCGTCGACCGCGACGGCGACTCGGTCGTGGCCCGTACGAACCTGGGCCGCGCCGAGCGCGTCGTCCTGGCCGGCCACCTCGACACCGTGCCGATCGCCGACAACCTGCCCTCCCGGCTCGACGCGGACGGCATCCTGTGGGGCTGCGGCACCTCGGACATGAAGTCCGGCGTCGCCGTGCAGCTGCGGCTCGCCGCGACCCTCCCCGCCCCGAACCGCGACGTCACGTACGTCTTCTACGACGCCGAGGAGATCGCCGCCGAGTTCAACGGCCTGAAGCGGCTGGCCGAGAGACACCCCGACTGGCTGGCCGGGGACTTCGCGGTGCTGCTCGAGCCCAGCGACGGCAAGGTCGAGGGCGGCTGCCAGGGCACCATGCGAGTGCGGGTGGAGACGAAGGGCCGGCGTGCGCACTCCGCCCGTGCCTGGCTCGGCGAGAACGCCATCCACAAGGCAGCGCCGATCCTGGCCCGGCTCGCCGCGTACGAACCGCGCCAGGTGCCCGTCGACGGCCTGACCTACCGCGAGGGGCTGAACGCGGTCCTGATCGAGGGCGGCCACGCCACGAACGTCATCCCGGACTTCTGCGCCGTGACCGTCAACTACCGCTTCGCGCCCAACCGTTCGGAAGAGGAGGCGCTGGCCCACGTACGCGAGGTCTTCGACGGCTACGACGTCGTGCTCACCGACAGCGCCCCCGGCGCCCTCCCCGGCCTTTCGCACCCCTCCGCCGTGGCCTTCGTCGACGCCCTCGGCCTGGAGCCGGCGCCCAAGGACGGCTGGACCGACGTCGCCCTCTTCTCCGCGCTCGGCGTGCCCGCGGTCAACTACGGCCCCGGGGACCCCAAGCTGGCCCACACCCGTGAGGAGCACGTCGCGGTCGCGGCGGTGCTGGAGGCCGAGGAGAAGCTCAAGGCGTGGCTCTCCTAGCCGCGTGTACGTAACGCGCAATTAAACGGCGCGTTCTTGATCCACCCCCGTACGGCGTGCGTACCCTGGCGGCACGATCCGCAGCGGAAGGAGCGCGACATGAGCAGCTCAGACGCGGAAGATGCCGCGGTAGCGGAGAACGCGGCGGCCCAGGGCCGCACTCACGGCCAGGCGTGGCCGGAGCGGCAGACGGGCCCCGTCGTACGCCGCAGGGGCCAGGTGCAGCCGTCCACGACGGACCAGCGCCTGCTGGACACCCGGGGGCCGTCGGATTGGGTGCACCAAGACCCCTGGCGGGTCATGCGGATCCAGTCCGAATTCGTCGAAGGCTTCGGCTCCCTCGCCGAACTCGGCCCTGCCGTCAGCGTCTTCGGCTCCGCCCGCACCCAGCCCGGCTCCCCCGATTACGAGACCGGCGTCGGCATCGGCCGCGCCCTGGCCGAAGCGGGCTTCGGCGTCATCACCGGCGGCGGCCCCGGCTCCATGGAGGCCGCCAACAGGGGCGCCGTCGAGGGCGGCGGGGTCTCGGTCGGGCTCGGCATCGAGCTGCCCTTCGAGCAGGGGCTCAACCCCTACGTCGACATCGGCGTCAACTTCCGCTACTTCTTCGTCCGCAAGACGATGTTCGTGAAGTACGCCTCCGGCTTCATCGTCCTCCCCGGCGGCTTCGGCACCCTCGACGAGCTCTTCGAGGCCCTCACCCTCGTCCAGACCCGCAAGGTCACCCGCTTCCCCATCGTCCTCTTCGGCACCTCCTACTGGCAGGGCCTCATCGACTGGGTCCGCCACACCGTCGTCGACGGCGGCAAGGCCTCCGCGATCGATTTGGAGCTCCTGCATCTGACGGACGACGTGGACGAGGCGGTCGCCCTGATGACGAAGGAAGCGGCGACGTAGGCCCTCCGGGTTGGGGGTGGCCGTCCGCCTGAGGCGAGCGAAGCGAGGTGGGGGTCCCCCGGACGAAGTCTGGGGGTGGGGGCACTCCCCCAGCCTTCGGCCGGGGGAGTGCCCCCACCCAGCCGCCAGGCTGGGGGAGGACCCCCAGCGGAACGTTCTCCCACAACCCGCGCTGTCAGGCCAGGCCGCGCCGGGCTACCGCGGGCGCGCGGTGGCCCGCGATGGACGCCACCATCTCAAGCACCTGCCGCGTCTCCGCCACCTCGTGCACCCGATACACCTGCGCCCCGAGCCACGCCGACACCGCGGTCGTCGCGAGCGTCCCGATCAGCCGCTCCTTGACCGGCCGGTCGAGCGTCTCGCCGACGAAGTCCTTGTTGGACAGGGAGACGAGCACCGGCCACCCCGTCGCCGCCATCTCGGGCAGCCGCCGGGTCGCCTCAAGCGAGTGGCGGGTGTTCTTGCCGAAGTCGTGCCCCGGGTCGATGAGGATCGCGTCGCGGCGGACGCCCAGGCCGGCGGCGCGCTCGGCGAGGCCGACGGTCACCTTGAGGATGTCCGCCATGACGTCCGCGTACGCGACCCGGTGCGGCCGGGTCCGCGGCTCCGCGCCGCCGGCGTGCGTACAGACCAGGCCGGCCCGATGCCGCGCCGCGACCTCGGCGAGCTTCGGGTCGACGCCGCCCCACGCGTCGTTGAGCAGGTCCGCGCCGGCCTCGCAGGCGGCCTCGCCGACCTCGTGCCGCCAGGTGTCGACGCTGATCACGACGTTCGGGTGCCGCCGCCGGACCTCCGCGACGAAGGCAACCGTCCGGCGGATCTCCTCCTCCGCCGACACCTCCTCGCCGGGACCTGCCTTCACCCCGCCGATGTCGATGATGGCGGCGCCCTCCGACACCGCCTGCGCCACGCGCTGCAGGGCGGGTTCGTCGGTGAACGTCGCGCCCTGGTCGTAGAACGAGTCGGGCGTGCGATTCACGATCGCCATGATCACGGGCTCGTGCGGGGCGAATTCCCGTGTCCCCAGCCGTAGCATTGCGCAGTCCTCCTCGAAGTGGCCGCCGAGTGGCCTGCCAGCGACCCTAGTCGCTGAGGCGTCTGCGCCGTGGCCGACGGCGCCTCGCCGGATCACCGGAGGTGGGCACTCTCCCCCAGACTCCGTCCGGTGGGGGTACCCCCGGCGAAGCCAGGGGGAGGACCCCCACCAGCCTTCGGCCGGGGGAGAGTCGGGCGCAGCCATCCGAAGCGTGGGAAGGCCCCCTGGGGCTGAGCAGTGCGAGGAGGGCGGTGGGAGTCGGGCCCTTGACTGTCGCTGCCGAATCACAGCGCGGCGTGGCACGATCGTGGCGTACACGTCCGTCCGGACCACCGGGAGATCGTCTTGTTCTGGTTCATGCTCGTCGCCCTGGTCGCGGTGGTCGCCGCGGTGGCACTCGCCGTGCTCGGCGACGGCGGGGTGTTGCGCGATGTGGAGCCCGACCGGCTGGACGACCGGCTGCCGGGGGAGCGCCCGGTGGAGCGCGCCGACATCGACCACCTGCGGCTGCCGGTGGCCATACGGGGTTATCGCATGGTGGACGTGGACGAGGTGCTGGACCGGCTCGGGGCCGAACTGGCCGAGCGGGACGCCCGGATCGCCGAGCTGGAGGCCGAGCGGGCCGGGGCGCAGGCGTCCGCGCTGAGCACGCCGTCCCTGGTCAAGGAGCCGGAGAACGGCCAGGCGCATGGCTCACATGGCTGAGCAGCCGCAGGCGCAGCCCCTGCCGGCCCGGGGCGCGGTCGCCGGGCCGGACGGGCTGCTGCGGTGCCCCTGGGGGCTGTCCACCGAGGACTACGTGGCGTACCACGACACCGAGTGGGGCCGCCCGGTGCACGGGGAGGACGCGCTGTTCGAGCGGGTGTGCCTGGAGGCCTTCCAGTCCGGGCTGTCGTGGATCACGATCCTTCGGCGCCGCGAGGGCTTCCGGAAGGCCTTCCACGGCTTCGAGCCGGACGAGGTCGCGGCCTTCACCGATACCGACCGCGAGCGGCTGCTCGCGGACGCGGGCATCATCCGTAATCGCGCCAAGATCGACGCCACCATCGCCAACGCCCGCGCCGTGCAGGCGCTGCGCGAGGCGTACGACGGTGGCCTCGACGCGCTCATCTGGTCCTACGCCCCGGATCCCGCCACCCGCCCCGTCCCGCGCACGCTCGCCGACATCCCGGCCGTCAGCCCGGAGTCCACGGCCCTGGCCAAGGACCTCAAGAAGCGCGGCTTCCGCTTCGTCGGCCCCACCACGGCCTACGCGCTGATGCAGGCCTGCGGCCTGGTCAACGACCACCTGGCGGGCTGCCACGCACGTCAGCGGCCGACGTAGCGGGGCCGCTCCTTCTTCAGGAAGGCGTCCACCGCGATGCGGTGGTCCTCGGAGGCGCCGGCCAGGGTCTGCAACTCGTCCTCCTTCTCCAGGGTCTCCACGAGCGAGTGGTTTGCCCCGTACGCCAGCGACGCCTTGATCGCCGCGTACGCGACCGTCGGGCCCTCAGCGAGCGTCCGCGCCACGGCGGCCGCCTCGCCCGCCAGCTCGTCCGCCGGTACGACCCGGTTGGCGATGCCCAGCTCCAGCGCCTCGGCGGCCGGGATCGTACGCGGGAAGAAGAGCAGGTCAGCCGCCCGGCCGGGGCCGACCAAGCGCGGCAGGGTCCAGGACGCGCCGGAGTCGGTGGTGAGGGCGACGCCCGCGAAGGACGTGTTGAAGGACGCCGTCTCGGCGACGACCCGGTAGTCGGCGGCGAAGGCGAACCCGGCGCCCGCGCCCGCCGCGACCCCGTTGACCCCGGCCACGACCGGCTTCGGCATGGTGGTGATGGCGGTGACGATGGGGTTGTAGTGCTCGCTCACGGTCGTCATGACCTGCTTGCCGTCCGCCTGGGCCAGCAGGCCGACGTGCTCCTTGAGGTCCTGCCCGACGCAGAAGGCCCGCCCGGTCGCCGTGAACAGCACCGCCCGCACCGCCGGGTCCTCGGCCGCCGCCCGCAGCGTGTCCCGCAGGGCGACCTTGGTCTCGATGTTGAGCGCGTTCATCGCGTCCGGCCGGTTCAGGGTGATCGTGGCGAGCCCGTCGCTCACGTCGTACAGCACGGTGTCGGCCATATCGGTCGTCGTTCCCTTCGTCGCGGCTCACGTACGAGGGTCAGCATGCCGGAGATCACCGGGGGCGAATACGGGAGCAGAGCGGCAGAACCTGTGACGTGCATCAATCGTGATCACCGAAATGAACGGTTTTGTGGGACCCGGTTCTCGAACGGATGGGAACCGACGTTGGTCATCGGGTCACACGATGCGGGATAATGGCCGAGAACCAATGTGTTCGAGTCCGGTGGCGCCTGGCCCCCGGTTGCGGAAGCTGGTTTCAGGAAGGGGAACGAGCATGGCGGCCATGAAGCCGCGGACGGGTGATGGCCCGCTCGAGGTGACCAAGGAGGGGCGGAGCATCATCATGCGAGTTCCGCTCGAGGGCGGCGGACGGCTTGTCGTCGAGCTGACACCCGACGAGGCGGATGCGCTCGGAGAGGCGCTGAAGAAGGCCATCGCCTGACACCGGCGAACCGAATTCCTCGCGGCTCCCGGCTGTACGTAAAACACGTGCAGCCGGGAGCCGTCGGCTTTTCAGCCCCGGCGCACCGCGCACAGCAGGCCGTCGTCCGTGGGGAGCAGGACCGGGGCCAGGGCGGAGTGGTCGCGTACGGAGCGCATCAGCTCGCGCAGGCGTACGACTTCGGGCTCCTGGTGGGCGGCGTCCATGGCGCGGCCCTGGGCGAAGGTGCCCTCGAAGCAGACCAGGCCACCCGGACGGAGCAGACGCAACGATTCGGCTAGGTACTCGGGGTACTCGAGCCGGTCGC
Source organism: Streptomyces soli (assembly GCF_003999195.1). Lineage (GTDB taxonomy): Bacteria > Actinomycetota > Actinomycetes > Streptomycetales > Streptomycetaceae > Actinacidiphila > Actinacidiphila soli. The sequence continues at coordinate 17,921 of NZ_RJVR01000192.1, read as the reverse complement.
CGTCGCAGAAGACGAGGTCGTAGCCGCCGTCGGCGAGGCGCGGCAGAACGTCGAGCGCGCGGCCGGGGATGAAGCGGGCGCGATTCGTGGCGAAGCCGGCCTCGCGGTAGGCGGCGCGGGCGAGCTGTTGGCGGTCGGGCTCGGAGTCGACGGTGGTCAGGACGCCGTCGCGGCGCATGCCGTGCAGCAGATGGATGCCGGAGACGCCGGTGCCGGTGCCGATCTCCACGACGGCCTTGGCGTCCGCGGTGGCGGCGAGCAGCCGCAGGGCCGCGCCGGTGCCGGGCGAGACGACCCGCATTCCGGCCTCCCGGGCACGGGCGCGGGCGCGTATCAGCGCGTCGTCCTCGGCGACGAAGGCGTCCGCGAACGCCCAGCTCGCCTGCCGGTTGCCGGTAATCGCCCTCTCCCTGTCCCCGTGCTGTCCCCGTATCGCTTGTGCACTCGCGTTGGCGACTGTATCCGCTGCCGTCGGGAACCCGCAGATGGGACTGCGCGTTAGAGACAGTGATACGTAGCAGAGAAAGCAGGGGGCGGTCGCATGCATCGCCCTTATCCGGAGCTAACGGGCGAGGTGGATATGGTAGGGGCTCTACTGGAGACCACCAGAGCCGACAGGGGAGGTGCGGCTGCGGCGGAGGACCGGGGAGTGCTGAAGCGCTTCCGCAGGTCGGCCGGCGAGCCGAAATCCGTGACCGATACTGCTGACGACCGGCCGTCCACTGACGACTCCGAGACCGCGACCGCGCCTACGACCGCGACTTTCGCCACCGACGGGGACGGACAGGCTTGGACCCCTCCCTCGTGGGAGGAGATCGTCAGCACGCACAGCGCACGGGTCTACCGCCTGGCGTACCGCCTGACGGGTAACCAGCACGACGCCGAGGACCTGACTCAGGAGGTCTTCGTCCGGGTCTTCCGTTCGCTGTCGACGTACACGCCCGGCACCTTCGAGGGCTGGCTGCACCGCATCACCACCAACCTCTTCCTGGACATGGTGCGCCGTCGTCAGCGGATCCGTTTCGACGCGCTCGGCGACGACGCGGCGGAGCGGCTGCCCAGCCGTGAGCCGTCGCCCGCCCAGCACTTCGCGGACACGCATTTCGACGCCGACGTGCAGCAGGCGCTGGACACCCTTGCGCCGGAGTTCCGTGCCGCCGTCGTGCTCTGTGACATCGAGGGCCTTTCGTACGAGGAGATCGCGGCGACGCTCGGCGTGAAGCTCGGCACCGTGCGCAGCCGGATCCACCGTGGCCGCTCGCACCTGCGCAAGGCACTGGAGCACCGAGCCCCCGCCGCCCGCCCCGGGGAGGCGCCGGCCCTCGCGACCCACCAGCCGGGCCTGGAGGGCGGGAGAACGTGAACGGGACCGGCGAGCACCTCACGCCTGCCGAACATCACCTCGGCGACCGCCTCGCCGCCTTTGTCGATGGAGAGCTGCACGACGACGCCCGGGAACGGGTGCTCGCGCACCTCGCCACCTGCCCGGGCTGCAAAGCGGCCGCGAACGATCAGCGGCAGTTGAAGAACGCGGTGGCCGCCGCGGCCCCGCCCGCCCTGTCCGCCGACCTGCTGGCCCGGCTCCAGGGACTGCCCGGCGGTGACGACCATGGCAGCAGTGGCGGCAAGGGCGGCGGAGACAAGGACGACCAGCGCGAAGGCGTGATCGAGGCGACCAGCCTCGGCGGCCAGCGGCTCAGCGGCAATGTCTTCGGCAGGCGGCGCGACGGCTTCATCCCGGCGCCCGAGCCGACCAGCGGCTTCCGCATACACGAGGTCGAGCGGCCCGGGAACGCCAAGCGGGGCCGGCGGTTCGCCTTCGCAGCGGCCGGCGCTTTCTCCATGGCGGCGATCGCCCTCGGTGGCGCGCTGCCGCTCGAAGGCGCGGCCGACATTGGCTCGGACGACCCGGGCTCTGCGGTGACGCCGCTGAGCGCACGGGCCTCCGACGTCGCCGATGTGCGGGGCGTGCGCGGCACACGGGGGCAGGCCGGCGATGCGGTCAGCCCGGTGTCGGCGCCTGTGCCGTCGGCTTCCCCGTCCGCCTCGGCGGCCGGTCCGGCCTCGCCCGGGGTCGCGAGCACACCTGTGGTGTCGGTGGCCCGCCCGCTGGTCCTTCCGGACACCGGACAGTTGGTCACCACGACCCCCCGGAAGGGGTCCCGCGCGACCTCCTCCGCCAGCCCGACCCCCACGGTCACTCCCACCGTGCCCGCACTGCTGGACTCCCCGATCCCGCTGCTGGGCAACGCCTCGGCCACCCCCTGACCGACGGCTGCGGGCGGCGCCGACTCCTGGTTCAATCCCAGTGAGTGCAGGTCGTCGTCCGCAGGTCGTCCGTCGTAGGGGAGTGCATGAGCGTGGGGAAGGCCGCCGGGCCGCAGTGGTGGAGCCGCCCGGAACCGACCGCAGGGCCGGATACCGAGCCCGCCGCACCCCCTGCTGCCCCCGAGGCCGTAGAGGCCGCCCCAGAGCCCGTACAGGCGGCGCTGTCGCCCGTGCCGCGCCACACCCCGGACCCGTACGACACCCCGCCCTACGGGCCGCCCGGCCCCTGGGCGCCCGCCCCGCCCGTGCAGCCGCTTTCCGTCGGCCACTGGCAGGCGTACGACCCCTGGACGCCGTCCCAGCCCTCGCCCTCGCCCACCCCTGAACGGCGGCGGCGGCGCCGGACGGTCGCCGGGCTGCTGGCGGTCGCGTTGGCGGCCGGAGTGCTGGGCGGGGCCGCCGGAGCGTACGTACGGTCGCACAACGGCGACGGGGGGAGCCGGGTGAGCCTGCCGCAGGCGACCGCCTCCGCCTCCGCCCAGGCGGAGGCACGGGCGCCGCAGAGCATCGCGGGTATAGCCGCCAGGACACTGCCCGGGGTGGTCTACATCCACGTCAAGACCGACAGCGGCGAGGCCACCGGCACCGGCTTCGTACTCGACGGCCAGGGCCACATCCTCACCAACAGCCATGTCGTGGAGTCCGCCACGAGCGGCGGCATCTCCGTGACCTTCAACAACGGCCAGGTCATCAAGAACGCCGAGGTCACCGGCCGGGACAGCGGCTACGACCTCGCTGTCATCAAGGTCTCCGGGTCCACCGGCCTGCGCCCGCTGGCCCTCGGCGACTCCGACGCGGTCAGGGTCGGCGACCCCGTCGTGGCCATCGGCGCCCCCTACGACCTGGAGGGCACCGTCACCTCCGGCATCATCAGTGCCACCCACCGCCCCATCACCGCGGGTAGCCAGAGCGACGGCACCGACGTCAGCTATGTCGACGCCCTCCAGACCGACGCCCCCATCAACCCCGGTAACTCCGGCGGCCCCCTGGTCGACGAGGGCGGCCTGGTCATCGGCATCAACAGCGCCATCCGTTCGGCCGACCCCGGCTCCGACCCGTTCGGCGGCAGCAGCCAGGGCGGCAGTATCGGCCTCGGCTTCTCCATCCCGATCAACCAGGCCAAGCTGGTCGCCGAAGAGCTGATCAGCACCGGCAAGGCCACCCACCCGGTCATCGGCGTCAGCGTCAACATGCAGTACAGCGGCGACGGCGCCCAGGTCAGCGAAGAGCCGACCAAGGGCGGCCCGGGCGACCGGGCGGGCATCAGGAAGGGCGACGTCATCACCGCGGTCGACGGCAAGAGCGTGCACAGCGGCGCGGAGCTGATCGTGCGCATCCGCAGCAACCGCCCGGGCGACCACCTCACGCTGACCCTCACGCGCAACGGCGAGCAACACACCGCACAACTTACGCTCGGCAGCGCCTCAGGAAGCTGACGCCACACGAAGCCGACGCCACAACAAGCTGACAAGGGCGGCCCCTCCCGCTTTGCCAGGGTCGCCAGGTACGGTGAGGTCTGCCGGTTCGTTTACGTAGGAGCTGCAGGGTGTTCTTCGACATAGGCCCGCTGGAGATAGTGGCGCTCGCGATCCTTGCCGTGCTCGTTTTCGGCCCGGACAAGCTGCCGAAGGTCATCCAGGACGTCTCGAGTTTCATCCGCAAGGTGCGGGCGTTCTCGGACAGCGCCAAGGAGGACATCCGCAAGGAGCTGGGCCCGGAGTTCAAGGACTTCGAGTTCGAGGACCTCAACCCCAAGACGTTCGTCCGCAAGCAGCTGATGGACAACGACGAGCTGGGGCTGAAGGACATCCGCAACGGCTTCGACTTCCGCGAGGAAGCGGCCACGCTGACCGACGCGGTGCACGGCCGGGACTCCTCGTCGGGGTCCTCCTCGGCCTCGTCCGACACGCCGGACATGCTGCGCAAGCGAGACCGTCTCGACCCCGGTGAGCCCCCGCCGTACGACTCCGACGCCACCTGATCGGGGCCCCTGCCCCGATCAGGCACCGCGAGTGGCTATTCTCCCTTTGTTTGCCCTATTGAGGAGGCGCCGCGCGTGGAGACGACAGCTGATACAGCGGAACGTTCCCGTCCGATCGACGGCTATCTCAAGGCCGATTTCCCCTGGTACGGGCTGGACGAGGCTTTCACCGGCCCTCGCTGGCTCACCCCAATCGGCATGAGCGCCGACGGCACTGTGGAGCACGGCTCCGTGGGCCATGGTGACGAGCCCTCGGTGAAGGTCGAGCCGACCCCGGAAACCCGCCGCTTCGCGGTCGTGGTGTCCGTCGCCGACCGGCCCCTACGGCGCAGCGCCGACGGCACCGGTGTGCTCGACGCCACATCCGTCTCGTCCGCTGCCTGGCTCGCCGGGTCCGGCCTGCTGTCCTGCACCTGGCCGACCATGATGGAGCGCCACCTCCGTCAGGCCTGGCTGGACCAGCAGACGGCCATCGCCTGGGACCTGGCCGACGCGCTCGACGGCCCGGGATGGTCGGCGCTCACCCTGCCGGTGGACGGCGTGCCTACCGCGTTCCACTACCGCGAGTCCGAGTACGGGTGGGTCCTGGCCGGATCCGCGCGGGGGGTGCACCTGGGCGCGTACGGGCGCGGGATGAGCGCGTACGGGCTCGGGCTGGCCGTCGTCAAGGACATCACAGCGTGCGCCGGCTGACGCCGGGGGCGAAGCCCGCCCCGGCGTCAGCTGCGAGAGCCGTCAGAACTTGTTGCGCGGCGTGATCCCCAGCGACAGCCCCGCGAGGCCGCGCTGGCAGCCGCCGAGCTTGCCGGCGATGGCCCGCAGGGCGGAGCCGGCCGGGGACTCGGGGTCCGTCAGCACCACCGGGCGGCCGTCGTCGCCGCCTTCGCGGAGGCGGACGTCGATGGGGATCTGGCCGAGGACCGGCACCGTGGCGCCGGTCGTGCGGGTCAGGCCCTCGGCGACGCTCTGGCCGCCGCCCGAGCCGAAGACGTCGACGATCTCGTCGCAGTGCGGGCAGGGCATGCCCGACATGTTCTCGACGACGCCGACGATCTTCTGGTGGGTCTGTACGGCGATGGAGCCGGCCCGCTCGGCGACCTCGGCCGCCGCCTGCTGCGGGGTGGTGACGACCAGGATCTCGGCGTTCGGTACCAGCTGGGCCACCGAGATCGCGATGTCACCGGTGCCCGGCGGCAGGTCGAGCAGCAGCACGTCCAGGTCGCCCCAGTAGACGTCCGCCAGGAACTGCTGGAGGGCGCGGTGCAGCATCGGGCCACGCCACACCACGGGGGCGTTGCCGGGGGTGAACATGCCGATCGAGATGACCTTCACGCCGTTCGCGGACGGCGGCATGATCATGTTCTCGACCTGGGTGGGCCGGCCGTCCACACCGAGCATGCGCGGGACGCTGTGGCCGTAGATGTCGGCGTCGACGACACCGACCTTCAGCCCGTCCGCCGCCATCGCGGCGGCGAGGTTCACCGTCACCGAGGACTTGCCGACGCCGCCCTTGCCGGAGGCGACCGCGTAGACCCGGGTCAGCGAGCCGGGCTGGGCGAAGGGGATCTCGCGCTCGGCCTGGCCGCCGCGCAGCGAGGAGGTCAGCTCACGACGCTGCTCGTCGCTCATCACGTCCAGCTCGACCGTCACACCGGTCACACCGGCGACCGCCGACACCGCCGTGGTGACCTCACGCGTGATCGTGTCCCGCAGCGGACACCCCGACACCGTCAGGTAGACGGCCACCTTGACCGCACCGTCCTCGGCGATGTCGACCGATTTCACCATGCCGAGGTCGGTGATTGGCTTGTGGATCTCCGGGTCGTTCACCGTCGCGAGCGCGGTGCGCACCGCGTCGGCGGTAGGGGGGGTGTACGTTTCGGTAGCCATACCGTCGATGGTACGGCTCGGGTCAGGAGGCCCGGTCGTCGGATTCGTCACCCGCGTCGACCAGACGCCGCTCTTCCAACTCCTTGACCAGATCCTGGAGCTCGGAGCGCATCCAGTCGCGGGTCGCGACCTCGCCGAGTCCCATCCGCAGCGACGCCACCTCACGGGTCAGATACTCGGTGTCCGCGATGCTGCGCTCGTTCTGCTTGCGGTCCTGCTCCAGGTTGACGCGGTCGCGGTCGTCCTGGCGGTTCTGGGCGAGCAGGATCAGCGGAGCGGCGTACGAGGCCTGCAGGGACAGCATCAGGGTCAGGAAGATGAACGGGTAGGGGTCCCAGCGCAGATGGGCGGGCGCGAAGGCGTTCCACAGCACCCAGGCGATGATGACCGCCGTCATCCACGCGATGAAGCGCATGGTGCCCAGGAAGCGGGCGATCTTCTCCGACAGCCGCCCGAACGCCTCGGGGTCGTAGGTGGGCAGCAGATTGCGCCGCCGAACCCGTGGCTGGTCCAGGCGGACGCGGGGGCGGTCATCGGCCATAGTCGGTCTCCCGCCAGTCCTCGGGGAGCAGATGGTCGAGGACGTCGTCGACGGTGACCGCGCCGAGCAGTGAGCCGCTCTCGTCGACGACGGGAGCCGCGACCATGTTGTACGTCGCCAGATAGCTGGTGACACCCTGCAGCGAGCTGTCCGGCGTCAGCGGCCGCAGGTCGCTGTCGACGATCGAGCCGACGAGGGTGAACGGCGGGTCGCGCAGCAGCCGTTGGAAGTGCACGGTGCCCAGGTACTTGCCGGTCGGCGTCTCTTCCGGGGCCCGGCAGACGTAGACCTGCGCGGCCAGCGCGGGGGACAGGTCCGGGTTGCGGACCCGCGCGAGGGCGTCGGCGACGGTGGCGTCGGGGCGCAGCACGATCGGGTCGGTGGTCATCAGACCGCCGGCCGTCCGCTCCTCGTACGCCAGCAGGCGCCGCATGTCGGCCGCGTCGTGCGGCTGCATGAGGGCGAGGAGCTTCTCCTTGTCCGCTTCCGGCAGCTCGGACAGCAGGTCGGCCGCGTCGTCCGGGGCCATCGCCTCCAGGACGTCGGCCGCGCGCTCCTCCTTGAGCTTGCCGAGGATCTCGACCCGGTCGTCGTCCGGCAGCTCCTCCATCACGTCGGCGAGCCGGTCGTCGTCCAGGGCCGCCGCGACCTCGGCGCGGCGCTTGGCCGTGAGGTGGTGCAGCACGTTCGCCAGGTCGGCCGGGCGCAGCTGCTCGAAGGTCGCGAGCAGCGCCGCCGCGCCCTGCCCCTGCTCGTCGAGCGAGAAGCCGGTGACCGCCGACCACTCGACGGTCAGCGTCTCCCCGCGCCGCCGCAGCGCACCGCCCTTGCCTCTCCGTACGAAGACCTTGTCGATCTCCCAGTCGCGGCGGGCCGGCAGACGCACCATCGACACATCGAGGACGGTCACCTCCTCGCCGGTCTCGGTGAGGCGGACGCGCCGGTCGAGCAGCTCGCCCAGGACCAGGGTCTCGGTGGGGCGCTGCTCGAAGCGCTGCATGTTCACTACGCCGGTGGTGATGACCTGGCCCGATTCCACGCCGGTGACGCGGGTGATGGGCAGGAAGATGCGCCGGCGGCTCACGACCTCCACCACCAGGCCCAGCACGCGCGGCGGGCGTCCGCCCACGCGCAGCATCACCACCACGTCCCGGACCCGGCCGACCTGGTCGCCGTTGGGGTCGAACACCGGCACGCCGGCGAGATGCGAGACGAAGACCCGGAAGGTACCGGCAGGCATGCGGTGACCTCCTCTTCGCGGTGTTCCTGGCGTTCTGCTGCGTGGCTTTCCGGCGATGACGCGTGTTCAGGCTAGCTCGCCAGGATCATGGGGGGCGCGCCGGACGGCTCCTTGGGTCCCGTAGGGGGTCTCGTGCGACGGCGGTACGCTGCGGTAGCTTCGGGCCCGCTTCGCGCACGCTTTTTGCCGTAGGAGGAAGATCCCACGTGTTTCCCGGCCGCCGGTCAGCCGCTTTCCTCTGGTGGGTGATGTGCGCGGGACTCGCGCTCGTGGGTACGACGGGATGCGCGGGCGATCCGGACGCGGGAACCAACGGCGTCGCCAAGCTCCCGCCCAAAACCATCGAGCAGCGCGCCCGCTCCGCCGCCGACGCGGCCGCCACGGTCCGGCTGTCCGGCACGGTCTCCAGCAACGGCAGCACGTACAAGCTGGACATGCGCTTGCGCGGCAACGGCGGCCTCGGGCAGGTCACGGCCAAGGGCAGCACCTTCCAGCTGCTGCGGGTCGGCGACGACCTGTACCTCAAGGCCGGGGCCGGCTTCTACGGCGACGAGGTCGGCGACAAGCTCAAGAACAAGTACGTCAAGGTGCCCACCGGCGACCCCGCCTACAAGCAGTTCAGCGGCTTCACCGACAAGAAGGTCCTGCTCGACGGCCTCTTCGTCCTGGACGGCGACCTGGCGATCGGCGACCACCGCTCCGTCGGCGGCACCCGCACGATCGCTCTCACCGGCGCGGGCGGCTCCGGCGGCACGCTGGACGTGTCCCTGGAGGGCAAGCCGTACCCGCTGCGCTACGAGCGCGCAGGCGGCGCGGGCACCCTCACACTGGCGGACTGGGGCAAGGACTTCACGCTGCGCGCGCCGGACGCGGATCACGTCGTGGACTACGGCAAGTCAGTCACGTCATAGCCCGGGTTGGGGGTAGGCCGTCCTCCCCATCACCCAAAGGAAGCTTCGGGGGAGGCCGGCCCAACCGGCCCGCGCCCGGCAACGAGCGCGCCTCCGACGGTGGTGGCCGCAGGCGCGTCGGCGGCCGGCACAGCCCGGCTAGGCCCGGCGCTTGCGGCGGAAGAGCAGCTTCGGCAGGCCGGCCGGAATGGCCTGGCGGGTGGTGGCCGAGGTCGGCACCGGCGCCGCTGCGCCACCACCGTCGGGCATGGCACCGGGGTGCTGCGTGAGCTCGCCGGCGGGCTCGAGGCGCAGGACGCGACACTCGCGGGCCCAGCGGTCGGTCATGGTCTCGGCGTCGGGGGCGTTGAGGCGCTTGCCCTTGAGCTCGTCGACGGCGGCCGACCAGGCCTCGCCGCGCGGTTCCAGCTCGACGACCTTGGCGGGGAAGGCGACGAGGCGACCGCCCTTGTCCTTGCTGCGTACGGTCACGGTGGCCGTACCGCCGTCGGTGAGGCCGGGCAGCGGCTGCTCGCCTTCGCCGTCCCCGACGACGCAGACGGCGCCGTCCACCCAGGCGTGCCACAGGGCCTGCGGTGCGGCCGCCTCGGCGCCCGCGCCCGCCGCGACCCACACGAGGCCGGACTTCTTCAGGGCCTCCTCGACCAGTGCCTGGTCGAGCAGCGCCTGACTGATGGCCGCCGTCTCCGTCTCCGTCATGTCTGCAGCCTATTGCCTGATGGATGGAGTCCGGCTCGGGGCCCGTAACCCGGCACCGCTAGCCTCGACCGCATGAGCAGGCCTCCCTTCCTCACGCTGCCCGACAACGCCCGCGCCCACCGGCTGGAGACGGCCCGCGGGTCCTTCGCGGTACTGGACGCGACGCCGCCCGCCGGGACAGCTGTCCGGGGCACGGCGCTGCTGGTCCCGGGCTTCACGGGCAGCAAGGAGGACTTCATCGCGCTGCTCGAACCGCTGGCGGCGTTCGGCTTCCGTACGATCGCCGTGGACGGCCGCGGCCAGCACGAGACAGGCGGCCCGCGCTCCGAGGCGCCCTACGCCCAGGCCGAGTTGGCGGCCGACGTGGTCGCCCAGGCCGAGGCACTGCCCGGCCCGGTGCACCTGCTGGGGCACTCCCTGGGCGGCCTGGTGGCCCGCAGGGCGGTGCTGGAGACGGGACCGGAGGGGTGGGCGTCGCTGACGGTCATGAGCTCGGGCCCGGCCGCGATCGAGGCCGAGCAGCAGGCCCGTACGAAGATGCTGCTCGAAGCGCTCGCGGTCGCCGACATGGAGACCGTCTGGCAGGCCATGCGCGAACTGGACGTGGAGGACGCCGGCGTCCCTGCCACCGTGCCCGAAGTCACCGGCGCCGTCGACGACTTCATGCACCGCCGCTGGCTCGCCAACGTCCCGGAGCTGCTCGTCGTCACCGGCCGGCAGCTGATCTCCGAGCCCGACCGGGTCGCCGAACTGGCCGCCGTTCCGCTCCCGAAGCTGGTCATCTCCGGTGCCGCGGACCACGCCTGGCCCTGCCCCTGGCTGGACGACATGGCCGAGCGCCTCTCCGCCGTACGGGTGGTGATCGACGGCGCCGAGCACTCCCCGAACTCCGAGCAGCCCGCCGCCACCGCCGAGGCGCTGACCGCCTTCTGGGCAAGCGTTTAGGGCCTGTCTTGTGGATTACCAGACCCCGCTCCTTCCCCACGGAGATCAACAAGACAGGCCCTAAAGCTGCGCCTGCAGGTGCTCCCAGAAGCCGTCGCGCAGGACGCGCCGCAGGTCGGCGTGGCCGCGCAGGGAGATGTTGAGCATTCCTTCGGCCTCGACCAGCAGCTCCTGGTCGTACGCGGGCGGCAGATACGGGTGGCCCGGCAGCAGCTCGGCGAGCGACTCGCGGCCGCGGGTGGACAGCCACTGCGCGGCGACCCGGGCGCCGACGAAGTGCACGTCCTCGCGCGTCGGGATGATCCCCGGGCTGCCGGGCAGGTCGCTGCCATAGGCGGGGGTGGAGCGCCGGGTGATGTACGGCTTGCAGAAGTCGAGGTCGAAGGTGCGCTGGCTGTCGACCTCCCAGAGCAGCGGGTCGGCCTGGTTGCGGCCGCTGTCGGCCTCGATGCCCCACAGGTGGACCCGGGCGCCGTAGCCCTGCGCGGCCTCGACCGCGGAGACCAGGTCCTCGTCGCCGCCGATCAGCACGGCGTCGCTGATGGCCCGGTGCCGGGCGAGTGACTCCAGGTCGGAGCGGATGAGCGAGTCGACGCCCTTCTGCTGCCGGCTGGCGTTGAGGTTGCCGAGCCGCACCTTGACGTCCGGCAGCTCGGCGATCCGCTCCTGCTCGGGGGTGTGGATGCGGCGCCTGGCGCCGTCGTACCAGTAGACCCGCAGCAGCCGGCTGTCGGGGAAGAGCGCGCGGGCCTTGTCGATGAAGGCCTCGATGATCGCCTCGGCGTCCAGCTCGAAGGCCCGCCGGTCCTCGGTGCCCGCGACGAGGCGGCCGGCGGCGGCGTACACATACCCGGCGTCGACGAAGACCGCATGGGTGGCCGGGGTGGTTGCGACCTCGGCGAGCACGCGTTGCAGGAGCTCGTTGGTCCGCTCGATGGCGGCCAGGACGTCGTCGTTCATAGAGGTCACATTGTCCGGCGGCCCGCCGTGCGCGCACAACCGGAGCAGCTACCGGCGAGTAGTTAGGCTCCGAAAGGATTTCGTTAGCGTAGGGAATGTTTTCCTGGGCAGCTTCGTTGTTCAGTCATGTAAGTGGGGATCCGAGATGCGACAAGTGCGCCTCGCAATCCAGACTTAACGGACAAGCAATGGCTGTGAAGCAGCTCACCGCTCCAATGGAGGAGTGCCCGGACGAAGGGAGAAGCCCATGCGCTTCGAAATCATGCGCCTCAACGACCAGGACGGCACCGCCGTCGACAGCACGGTCGTGGACGCCGCCTCCGTCAAGAAGATCGTTCAGCAGGCTGCCGAAACCGGCCAGCGCCTTTACATCCGCCCGGCGGAGTAGGGGAGACAGCTTTACGCAGTAGGGCCCTGTACGAGGACGTACAGGGCCCTTTGGCTACCCACTACGAGCTACCCCTCGCCGCGGATGAAGCCGAAGATGCCGTTGGCGATCTGTTGCACGGCGATCGCCGAGAGCAGCATCCCGGACAGCCGGGTCACCAGGACCACACCGCCGTCCTTGATCAGACGGATGATCAGCAGCGAATAGCGCATCGTCAGCCACAGCACGGCATGCATGGCCACGATCGCCACCCACACCGACACCTGCTGCCCCACCGAGTCCGCCTTCTGCACCGCCAGGATCACGGTCACGATCGCCCCCGGCCCCGCCAGCAGCGGCATGCCGAGCGGCACGAGCGCGACATTGACGTCCTTGGTCTGCGTCGGCTCGTCCGCCTTGCCGGTGAGCAGATCGAGCGCGATCAGCAACAGGAGCAGCCCGCCCGCCATCATCAGCGCGGGCACCGACACATGCAGGTAGTCCAGGATCTGCTGGCCGCAGATGCCGAAGATGGTGATGACGCCGAGTGCGACGAGGGTGGCCTGCCAGGCCATCTTCCGCTGGGTCTTCGTGGCACGGCCGGAGGTGAGGGCGAGGAAGATCGGCGTGATGCCGGGCGGGTCCATGATCACGAAGAGCGTGACGAAGACGGACCCGAAGAGGGTCGGGTCGAAGAGGTTCATGAGCTTTCAGGCCGTCCGGCGTTTGCGGACAGGCGGGGTTGAGGGAGGGACGGGGGCCGGAGGGGAATCGCGCTAGACGGCGCTGATCGGCACGGCGCCCGTGGCGCGCCGCGCGATCTCGCCGTATACCTCCGGGTCCGTCGTGTACTCGCCGAGCCGGCACGTCTTGCGGGTGCCGTGGTAGTCACTCGACCCCGTGGCCAGCAGACCCAGTTCCCCCGCGAGGCCCCGCAGTCGGGCCCGGGTGGGCTCGTCGTGGTCCATGTGGTCGACCTCGATGCCGTCCAGGCCGGCCGCCGCGAGGTCGGATATGACGCTGTCCGGCACGCACACGCCGCGCTTCACGGCCGCCGGGTGGGCGAAGACCGTCACGCCGCCAGCGCCTTTGACCAGGCGTACTGCCTCGAAGGGGTCGAGCTCGTGCTTCTCGACGTACGCCGGTCCGCCCGGGCCGATCCACTGCGGAGTGAAGGCCTCGGAGATGCTGCCGACCAGGCCCGCCTCGATCAGCGCCTGCGCGATGTGCGGGCGGCCCACCGCCCCGTCCCCGGCGATCTGCGCGACGCGCTCCCAGGTGACCGGGACGCCGTTCTCGTTCAGCTTCGCGACCATGGCGCGGGCGCGCGGCACCCGGTCGTCCCGTACGAGCTCGCGCTCGCGGAACAGCTCGGGCTCGCGCGGGTCGAAGAGGTACGCGAGCAGGTGCAGGCTCACACCGTCGATCCGGCAGGACAACTCGGCGCCGGTCACCAGGGTGAGCGGGACCGTCAGCTCGTGCAGGGACTTCTGGGCCTCCGCATATCCGCCCACCGTGTCGTGGTCGGTGAGGGCGACGACGTCCAGGCCCGCGGCGGCCGCGTTGCGGACCAGCTCGGCCGGGGTGTCGGTGCCGTCAGATGCCGTGGAGTGGGTGTGCAGGTCGATGCGCACGGTTGAACTCCAAGGCGGTCGGCTATAGATGCGGGGATGCGAATACCAGGATAACGGCCTTGGACGCCTTTGAATTCCAGGGACCTGTCCGCAGAGCGTTCACTACAACAGACGTGGTGAGAGCGCCCCGCACGGCACGAGCTCGACCTCCGCGCCGGCATCCCGCAGATCGGTCAGTATCAACTCGTCGTACATCAGCAGCCCGGCCTCCTCCGGCCAGACCACCGCCCACAGCCACAGTCCGAACGACTCACCTGCGAAGACCGCGCGATCGGCCGGCACGCCGGCCACATGCCACAGCGGCGTCACCCGCCCCGCGGCGATCACCTTGGCGGCCGGCGGCCTGCCGATACACATCTGTGGACCCGGATCGGGTCCCGGAATGCCCGCGAAGCGGGCACCGAGCCCGACTCCCAGCTCTTCGGCCACCAGTACCATCTCACCGGGACCGCCCAGCGGCCCGGGGCCCGAGCACGCGACAGCCGTCGCCCGCCCGCCGCTTCGGTCGTCGCCCGCCGACGCCACGCCGGTGAACAGCCAGCCGACCGGCAGCGGCCACGGCATCCACACCGGCACATGCGCGCGGTTCACGACCACGCTCAGCGCCTCGACGCTCGGCGGGACGACGGGCTGCAGTGGATGGACGGCGCCGTGCTCGTCGCACTGCCAGGAATCGGAGAAGAGGCCGGGCGCTCGGACCCGGCCACCGCACTTCGGGCAACTGGGTTCGCCCCTCATACCGCCCAACAGTCCTCCCGCGCCGTGCCCGCGTCAAGGACGATCACCCGTCCGGCACGGATCGGCGCGCCGGGCTTCCCGAGCGTCTCCGCGGATCGCCTCAGCCGAGCGACACCGGGCCGCGTACCGGGTCACGCAGATCCGTGCCGTGCTGGAGCCACCGCTCCTGCAACGCGGCCGCGCCATGGACCCGCTTCCAGGCGGCCTCCGTATGCGTCATCGGCAGCAGCGGGAAGAAGCGCACCGGATCGAGCGGCGCCTCCAGGGCCAGGGCCTCCACCAGGCCGCCGGGCTCGGCCACGAGCACCGCCGAGAACGGCGCCGCGGGCCACAGGGGTTCGCCGACGTCGAGCGAGTTGCCCGGGGCGACGACGACACCCTCGACCCGGGGGGATGCGGCGAGGACCGCCAGCGGCCGCAGCACCTTGTCCGTGTCGGCGCCGGAGGCCCGACCCGCCCGGAGGGAGAGCACCAGCTCGGCGCGCGGCCCGCGCAGGGGGTCGGCGACGGCGGCCAGGGGATCGTTCATCGGCTCGCGCGACATGCCGAGGGTGACGTAACGCAGCATGTCGCCGTCGACGAAACGCAGCACCTCGATCCGCTCCGTACCGAGGAAAGTCACCGCCGCCCGGGCGTCCGGCTCGCCGAACGCCATGCGCAGCCGCGCCTCCACCAGCTCCAGTACCTCGACCATGACGCGAGCATAGAGCGCGTATCGAACGGGCAAAGTGCCGAGGTAACGCCTCAGCCCCCTGGTAGGCTGGGCCGCTGGCTGAGTAAATCGCCAACAGGTCTTCCCCAAGCGGGGATCGGCAGGAGGAGGTGGGGGCTGCAATGGATCCTAGTCGACCGTGCAGTACCGGCAGCTCTTCCGCCCGGCGACTCTCGCACTGATCCCCACGCTTCCCTTCCCGGCCTCCCAGCCGCGAAACCCGGAATCCCGGAATCTCTGACTTTCCGCGAGTGGCAGTCGCCACGTGCTGTCTGCGTCGCCGTCATACGGACGCACGCACCACGCACCGGAAGAGCTCCCTGAACTGCGCTGTGATCACCCTGCATTGATCAGCATTTCAGTACGGCGTCGTCACGCCGTCGGCCAGTCCGTGAAGGAGCTTGCCATGTCGATGATCCGCGACCTGCGCGCAGTCGTCCGCCCGCGCCCCAGCCTGCGCAAGAGCCACGCTTCGTACGACTACGGCCCGACCGCCGGCCGCCCGGCCGTCCCCAGCTCGGTCGTGGACTGCGCCGTCTACCGCGACGGCCGCCGCGCCAGCGACCACCTGAGCCCGCGCGAGGCCCTGGACCAGGTGCGGGGTGGCGACAGCAGCGGCGACAAGGGTTTCGTGTGGATCGGCCTGCACGAGCCGTCGGAGCAGGAGTTCTCCGGCATCGCTGAGGTCTTCGGACTGCACCCGCTGGCGGTCGAGGACGCGGTGATGGCGCACCAGCGGCCGAAGCTGGAGCGCTACGACGACACGCTCTTCATGGTCTTCAAGACCATCCGCTACGTCGAGCACGCCGAACTCACCGCCACCAGCGAGGTGGTCGAGAGCGGCGAGGTCATGGTCTTCACCGGCCGGCACTTCGTCATCACCGTCCGGCACGGGGGCCACGGCTCGCTCCGCGCCCTCCGTCACCGCCTCGAGGACGACCCCGAGCTGCTCGCCCACGGCCCCTCCGCCGTCCTCCACGCCATCGCCGACCAGGTCGTCGACGACTACCTTGCGGTGACCGACGCCCTCCAGGACGACATCGACGAGGTCGAGATCGACGTCTTCTCCGCGGTGCAGGGCCGCACCCCGCGCAGCGGCGGCGACGCGGGCCGCATCTACCAACTCAAGCGCGAGGTACTGGAGTTCAAGCGGGCCGTCTCGCCTCTGCTGCGGCCCATGCAGCTGCTCAGCGAGCGGCCCATGCGGGTCGTCGACCCCGAGATCCAGAAGTACTTCCGCGACGTCGCCGACCACGTCGCCCGCGTCCACGAGCAGGTCATCGGCTTCGACGACCTCCTCAACTCCATCCTCCAGGCCAACCTCGCCCAGGCCACCGTCGTCCAGAACGAGGACATGCGCAAGATCACCGCCTGGGCCGCCATCTTCGCCGTCCCCACCATGATCACCGGCGTCTACGGCATGAACTTCGACCACATGCCCGAGCTCCACACCCGCTTCGGCTACCCCGTCGTCCTCATTGGCATGCTCTCCGTCTGCTTCGCCATCCACCGCGGCTTTCGCCGCAACGGCTGGCTCTGATCCCTTCTGCCGTCCTCGCACTCACTGCTTCGCAGGCTTCGGGGCGGCTGCGCCGGACTCTCCCCCAGACTCCGTCTGGGTGGGGGTCCTCCGGCCGAAGGCTGGGTGGGGGTCCCCCCGGACGGAGTCTGGGGGAGAGTGCCCCCTCCGTCGGGCCGGGGTGCCCGGGGCCGTGCGGTGGGCTATGCGCTTTGCCGGCCCGCCCGCACCACCAGCGCCAGCCCCACCAGGATCACGCCGAGCGCCGGGTAGGCCGCCACCGGCGGGGTTTGGCCGAGCCACAGGGCGGCGATGAGGGCGGCGCCGGGGGTTTCGAGGAGGATGGCGGTGGAGGTGGTGGAGGGGCCGAGGCCGCGGACGACGCGGTTGAGGAGGCTGTGGCCGAGCAGTTGGGCGGCGACGGTGAGGGCGACGAGTTTGGCCCAGGTGGTGCCGTCGTAGCCGTGGAGGGCGGAGCCCGAGACCAGGCAGGCGGCGAGCAGGACGACGGCGGTGGTCGAGTAGCAGACGTAGGTGTACGCGGTCGTGCTGACGGTGCGTCGGACTTCGGCGCCCAGGAGGACGTACGCGGCGGCCGCGATGCCGCCGCCCAGCGCGAGGGCGTCGCCTGCGAGGGCGCGGGGGGAGAGGGACAGGTCGACGCCGGTGAGGATCACGACGCCGACGACCGCGAGGAGGGTGCCGGCCCAGACAAGGGTGGGGGGTCGGTGGCCGCGCATGCGGAGGAAGAGAGTCGTCCAGATCGGGGTGGTCGTGCACAGGGCTGTCGACGAGGCGACCGAGGTCATGGACAGGCTCGGCAGCCACAGCCCGAAGTGCAGGGCCAGTACGGCGCCGGCGGCTATGGACAGCAGCAGGGCGCGCCGCCCCATGCGGCGCAGCTCGCCCCGGTGTCGTACGAGGGCGAAGGGGCTGAGCGCTCCCACGGCCATGGCGTTCCGCCAGAAGGCGATGGCCAGCGCGGGCGCGGCGGTCGCCGCGATCAGCGGCGCCGACAGCGACACGCCCGCGATCGCCACCGCCAGCAGCGTGAAGTCCACCGTCGCCCCGGCATGCCGCTCCGGCTCCGGGCCGCCGGCGGCGCGATCGGCGGCTGCGGTGGCGGTGCGCGTGGGCTGCGACGCGGCTGACACGGAGGCTCCTTCGGAGGGCACGGCTGGTGACGGGCCTCCCCAGCGTAAGGCCCGTTACGGCCCACGGCCCTGTCCGGGCCGTCGAAACGGCGAAGGGCCGGCCACCGAGACGGTGGCCGGCCCTTCGCCGTTCAGAGCCGGCTGTCAGCTGTCGCTGGTCGCAGCGCCCGAGCGGGTGCGGCGACGGCGCCGGGCCGGCTTGGGCTCGTCGGTGGCGGGTGCCTCGACGGCAGCCGTGGGCTCGGCCTGGGCGACGGCGACGGCGCCGGGGGCGCTGGCGCGCGTACGGCGACGGCGGCGCG